>CAMCJM010000205.1 GCA_945874835.1 Pseudomonas synxantha
GACAACTGGGTGCGTTCAGTAGCCGTATCCCCTTTGTGGCACTCAGCAGGCTTTGTATATGAGCCCACTCGGTATCGCTTAACTGGCTTCTGTCGGTCATGGCAAAAGCCAGATTCTAGCCGGTGGCTTACGTCAACAGAACCTAGCGAGACGCTGTATGGGATAAGCCGCGACCAGGCGCTGGGCCAAACCCTCGACAAGTTGTTCTACACCGCCGAGCAGCAGCGGTTGTTTAAAGCCATGCTCAAAGAAACCACCAAGGGCAGCGGCATCGGCCCTTACTTAAGCGAGGTGTGCCTGCCGGATAAGCGCCAGGTGTTTATCCTTGCCACGACTTTTGCCTTGCCAAGCAACGATGGGCAGCAAATGTTTGTGTGCATGGACATCGATGTCACCGATCAGAAAAAAACTGAAATTGCCTACCACGAACTCAATACCCGTCTAGAGCAGCGCGTCGATGAACGCACCGAAGCCCTGAGCCAGAGCAACAACGAGCTCAATCAAACCATGCTGTCTTTGCAACGCGCGCAAAAAGAACTGGTGCACAGTGAAAAACTGGCAGCGCTGGGCTCGTTGGTGGCTGGGATTGCCCACGAACTGAATACCCCAGTGGGCAACAGCCTGATGGCAGCCAGTACCCTGGAGGACCACAGCCGCAGCATTGCCGCAGCTATCACCAGCGGCGCGCTGAAACGTTCGATGCTGGAGCAGTTTATCGAGGACAACAAAACCGCCACCGACATACTGGTACGCAACCTGCGCAAGGCCAGTGAGCTGATCACCAGTTTCAAACAGGTTGCGGTCGACCAGGCCAGCGCCCAGCGCCGGCATTTCCAGCTCAGCGAGGTGGTCAAAGAAATCCTCATCACCCTGGGGCCGACCCTGAAAAAGACGCCGTTCGTGATCGAAAGCAACATCGACGACAGCATCGAACTGGACAGCTACCCCGGCGCACTCGGCCAAGTGCTGGTGAACCTGATCAACAATGCCCTGATCCACGGTTTGGACGGGCTTACGCACGGCAAAATCGGCCTGTATGCCTTCCCCTATGAGTCGGACTGGATTGAACTGGCGCTGTCGGATAACGGCCACGGCATCAGCGAAGAAAACCTGCCACGGATTTTCGACCCGTTCTTTACCACCCGCCTCGGCCAGGGCGGCAGCGGTTTGGGGCTGAATATCGTGCACAACCTGGTCACGGGGGTGCTTGGCGGCAAGTTGGAGGTGGCCAGCCAACCCGGCTGGGGCGCGCGCTTCGCCATTCGCCTGCCGATTAGCGCGCCACAGGGCGAACAACCGGCTGTTGCCGCGCCTGCCGCTACCAGTAGTTCTCCACCGCCACCTGCCCCGGACGCCGACTCAGACTGAGCTGCAAGCCGCGCTGTTTAAGCCGCGTGCGGGTGTCGTCAATCATCTGCGGGTTACCGCAAATCATCAGCCGCGAGTGCGCCGGTTCCAGCATCAAACCTGCCGCACGTTCCAACTCGCCGTTGTCCAGCAACGTGGTGATGCGCCCATGCAGGCAGCCGGGCACCTGTTCGCGGGTAACCAGCGGCAGGTAGACGAAACGCTCGGTGTATTCCTGCAAATGGGGCTGCTGCATCAGCGTGTGAATCAGCGGCTGATAGGCCAACTCGCCCGCCGTGCGCGCGCTGTACACCAGCACCACGCGGGCAAAGCGCTGCCAAACCTCCAGCCCCTGCAAGATCGATAGAAACGGCGCAAGCCCGGTGCCGCTGGCGAGCAACCACAGGTCACGACCGTCAACAAAACGGTCCAAGGTGAGAAAGCCCATGGCCTGCTTGGCCACCAGCAGGCGATCCCCAACGCGCAGCCGGCGCAGCTCAGAAGTGAACTCGCCGTCCGGCACGACAATGGAAAAGAACTCAAGAAACTCATCATGGGGCGCGGACGCCATCGAATAGGCACGCCAGACCACCGAACCATCATCCTTGCGCACACCTAGCCGGGCGAATTGCCCCGCGGTAAAGCGAAAGCCCGCGTCGCGGCTACAACGCAGGCTGAACAAACTCGTCGACCAGCAGTTGATCGCGGTCAGGGTTTGTTCGGTGTAGTTGTCATCACTGGCCATAAACGGCACCGGGTAGCGGCAGAACGCACCGCCCCAGTGTGGCCCATCGCCGCGCGGACAAACACCGACAAACCCTGAGGACTCTGCTGCAACACGCCAGGGAGGCGTTGCTGGCTAGCGGCGGTTGACCGTCTGCGCCGCGCGCAGCATGTCGGCCCCCACCTCGGCCTCGTAGGTTTTCCAGACCGGTTGCATGGCACTGCGCCAGGCGGCACGTTCCTGCTCCGTGAGGCTGACCAACTTAGTCTTACCGGCGGCCAGCACCTGCTCGCGGGCCTGTTGATTGAGCGCTTCAGCTTGCTGGTTGACGACCACAGTCACCTCTTCAATGATCCCCTCCAACTCAATGCGGGTTTTGTACGGGATGCTGTTCCAGAAACGTGTATTGCTCACCAGCATGTAATTCAGCGTGCCGTGATTGCTTTCAGTGATAAACGGCTGCACGGCATCCAGCTGCTGGCTGGCGATGTTCGACCAGGCATTTTCGCTGCCTTGTACCTTGCCGCCTTGCAGCGCAACCAAGGTTTCGCTGAACGGCAGGCTCACACCTGTAGCGCCCAGTGCCTGAAATTGCGACTCCAACACTGTGGAGGGCTGAATGCGAAAGGCCAGGCCCTTGGCATCCGTGGGCAGGCGCAGTTCACGGGTGGCCGATAGCTGCTTCATGCCGTTATTCCAGAACGCCAGCCCGTAAATGTTCTGCTCGGTCATGGTACGCAGCAATTCGCGGCTTTTGTCGCGTTTCTGAAAGCGCTTGAGCGCCTCCAGGTCATCAAACAAAAACGGCAAATCAAATAGTTGCAATTGCTTGCTGTAGGCGCTGAATTTAGACAGCGACGGGGCCAGCATCTGCACCCGGTTATCGCGCAGCGCTTTCAGTTCATCAGCATCGCCAAACAGGCTGGCGTTGGCGTGAACGATAACCTCGACCTGACCCGCCAAGCGCGCTTCAACCATCTGCTTGAACAGTACTGCGCCCTGGCCCTTGGGCGTGTTCTCAGCCACCACGTGGGAGAAATTGATGACGATGGGTGCCTTGCCCTGAGCCAACACTGGATTGGCGGCAAACAACGCCGCACCGAGGATTAAGGGCAGGAAAAACTTGAACATGAACATACCTTTTGCAAATAGAACGCCGTGAAGCCTGCATGGGCAGGCCTCATTGAGTGTGGGGTGTGGACGTTGGATGATGCCGCGCAGAACAGCCCGCGCGCTCCCAATCATCAGGCGCTACCAGATCGCAACCGAACAACCTGTTCGGGGCCTGGTTATTATTGGAATGCCGACCTTGCTGACTCAGCGGTATCAAACACGACTGAGCATATCCGCAAGGGGGAGACATTATTCGATAAAGCGACACGCGGCACAACCGTGATTAACGGAACCCGCTCGCAGTTCCGAGACTTTTGCGGCACTTGCGCCGACAATAGCGACGAATTGCACCTTGCCACCGAGTGTTCCATGCCTTTGCTTAGCAGCCCGTTTGCCCAACTCGATTTGATTCGCCAACCCGACCAACCCAACGAGCCGCTGCAGGCCTTCGATGCCGCCGACGAGTACCTGCTCAATCACCTGCATGAACAGGGGCTGAAGAGCGAGGCGCGGGTGTTGGTGCACAATGACAGCTTCGGCGCGCTGGCCGCCAGCCTCGCCGGGCGGGCCCAAGTGACCAGCAGCGGCGACTCCTGCCTGGGCTACCTGGGTTTGCAGGTCAACCTGCAGCGCAACCAACTGCCCAGCGACGCCGTGCGCTTTGTGCCAGCCAGCGAAACACCGCAAGGGCCTTTTGATGCCGTGCTGATCCGCGTGCCGAAAACCTTAGCCCTGCTGGAAGAACAGTTGATTCGCCTGCATGGCCAGCTCGCCCCAGGCGCACAGGTGGTTGCTGCGGCCATGATCAAGCACCTGCCGCGCGCCGCCGGGGATTTGCTGGGGCAATACATCGGCCCGGTGCAAGCCTCGCTGGCAGTGAAAAAAGCCCGTCTACTGCTGGCCACGCCGCAGACCAAAGCCGTGCCTGTTTCACCCTACCCAACACGCTATCGCTTGGATAAGCCGGCCATCGTGCTGCTCAACCACGCCAACGTGTTTTGCCGGGAAGACTTGGATATAGGCACCCGCGCTTTCCTACCGCACCTGCCCAAACACCTGAGCCGCATGCGGGTGGCCGACCTGGGCTGCGGCAATGGCGTGTTGGGGATTGCCTACGCGCTGAGCAGCCCGCAGGCCGAACTGACGCTGGTTGATGAGTCGTTTATGGCGGTGCAATCAGCCGCCGAAAACTGGCGCGCAGCGCTGGGCGAGCGCCCGGTAGAGATCCGCGCCGGTGATGGCCTGGCCGAGCAGCCAGCCGACTCGCTGGATCTGGTGCTGTGCAACCCGCCCTTCCATCAACAACAAGTGGTGGGCGATTTTCTGGCCTGGCGCATGTTTCAACAGGCGCGCGCCGCGCTGGTGACGGGCGGTGAGCTGTGGATTGTCGGCAACCGCCACCTGGGCTACCACGCCAAACTCAAGCGCCTGTTCAGGGGCGTCGAACAGGTGGCGGCCACACCGAAGTTTGTCGTGCTCAAAGCCATCAAGTAAGACGCGTTAGACCGGCGGCACCAACATGGCCTCGGCCACCTGCCGACGCACGGCCTTGCCACAGAGTTGCTCAACCAGCGTCAGGGCAAAAGCCAGCGCGGTGCCAGGACCTTGGCTGGTGATGCAGTTACCATCGACCACCACCGGCTGATCGACAAATACGCAGCCACTGAGGCGATCACTAAACGCCGGATAGCAGGTCATGCGCCGTTGTTTGAGCACGCCATAGTGCTGCAAAGCCAGCGCCGGTGCGGCGCAAATCGCGGCGAACAGCTTGCCGGCCTTGGCCTGCTCGCGCACCCGCTCGGCCAACGGTTCATGCTCGGCCAACCGTTGCGCCCCCGGCATGCCGCCCGGCAGCACGATCAGGTCAAACGGCTGCGCTAGCACGTCGACCAACATGGTGTCGGCCGTCAGACGCGTACCACGGGCGCAGGTGATCATGCGCCGGCCTTCAATGCTGGCCACCACCACGTCGATTTCAGCGCGACGCAATACGTCAATCAGCGTCACGCACTCCAGGTGCGGATTTCGGTGAACGTGACCGCTCATTTCGCTAACAACGTGACCGGTGCCTCCACCCGATTGCGCGGGGTTTAAATTCTAACCGCATCGGTCACGATGCGGCTTCTTCCTCTGTGTTTTTCC
>CAMCJM010000206.1 GCA_945874835.1 Pseudomonas synxantha
GTTATTTGCCGCTTTGTTTGCTCTTGATTGCAGGTGCGCTTGCCATCACCGCGCCTGCCTCCGCGCAGACAACGTCTGATACTACCTGGCGGGTTGCCTCGCGTCTTGGCTATGGACCCACGACAGACTTGATCAAGGTGATTGAGGAATCGGGCGATGCGCGTGGCTGGGCTATCCGTCAGATCGACGTCGCGCAAGCGGCGAGCAAAGAGCCCGCGCTCATCCCCGCCTGGGCCGAGCGCGCAAGCTTGTCGCTGGCTGAAATTTTTCCTGAATTCATCAAGGAGCGTCAGGCGCGCAAAGCGGGGCAGGAAAAGTTGCAAAAATCCGATACTATTGGAGGCCCTGGCGGTAATACCAGTCGCCATGAGCGCCCCTTCAGCGCGCTGGTGGCCGGGGAAGCGGCCGCATGGCGTCTTGCCGCCTGCAGTGCGCCGGAGATTGAGCACCCCTTTCTGTCGAGAATGACCGAGTTCTGGTTCAATCACCTGAATGTCTTTTCCGGCAAGGGACCAGTCAGGCCATTTGTCGGTAGCTATGTGCTCGACGTGATCCGGCCTCACGCACTCGGCAAGTACGAAGATATGCTGCTGGCCAGCGCCAAACATCCAGCCATGCTGTTCTATCTTGATCAGGCACAGAGCGTTGCGCAGGGCAGTACCGGACACCGGGGCAATGCCAGTGGCTTGAATGAAAACTATGCCCGCGAGCTTTTGGAACTCCACACATTGGGCGCGAACGCTGGCTACAGCCAAACAGACGTGAACCAACTGGCGCGAATTCTGACCGGCTGGACAGTGGCCCCCAACCGCGCTGACGGCTTTCGTTTCAGTCCGCAGGCGCATGATTACGGCGAAAAGCGCCTGCTTGGCGTGGTGTTTTACGGTGAAGGGCTACAAGAGGGTGAACAAGCCATCCGAATGCTGGCCAGACACCCTGCGACAGCCCGGCGGATTGCTCAGCGCCTGGCCAGTTTTTTTGTCTCAGACAATCCCCCGCCTGCACTGGTTGACGCGCTTGCACGAAGTTTCCTTGATTCGGGTGGTGATATTCCTAGCACACTGAGGACCCTCATTTCCTCTCGAGAGTTCTGGCAAGACGATCAGCAGCTATTCAAGACACCTTTTGATTTCGCCTGCTCTACATTTGCTGTGATCGGGGGGCTGCACACTCCCAAGGAGGCGGCTCTTGGCCTGCAATTTCTGGCTCAGGCTGGTCAACCTGTGCATGGTTGGCAGACACCGGACGGCTACAAGACCGATACCGCGACCTGGCTTTCGCCCGAAGCACTGACGCGCCGCACTGACTTCGCCATTGGACTGGGCAAGCGAACGCCCGCCCCCGCATTCCTCGCCGCATTCCTGAGCGAGACCACACGACAACGCATCGACCAGGAGCCGGCAACGCTGCGCACCGGGCTGATGCTCTCAAGCCCCGAATTCATGAGGAAATGACCATGAAGGAACACGACAGTTATGTTTTTGCCGGCCGACGCCGATTTCTGCTAGGCATGGCCGCCGGATCCGTTGCCTGTCTATGGCCAAATGCTTGGGCACAGCCCATGCCTTCTCTCAAGACGGGCCGTTTAATTGTTGTGTTTCTGAGGGGGGCCTATGACGGACTGTCAGCGACCATTCCCTATGCTGATCGCGACTATCAACGTTTGCGCCCGACCATCGCGATTCCCGCACCAGATGGCACCCATCAGACTTCGATCCAGCTTGATGCGACGTTTGCGCTTCATCCGGCCCTTGCGCCCTTGCTACCGATGTGGCGCACCGGTGTGCTGGCCTTTGTTCCTGCCAGTGGTTCACCCGACCCAACGCGCTCTCACTTTGAAGCACAGACGCACTGGGAGATCGGTATGCCCGGCAAAAGCAATGCGCCGCGCGGCTGGCTCAACGCCTTGGCCGGCATGGCTGCGACCAGCGGGAGTGTCGCGGCGGGCATCGGGGTCGGCGATTCCAATCCCAAGATTCTCTCGGGGCCGGACACGGTACGCTTGATTCCCCGGGGCAAGGCTGCGGCTACTGAAGGCAGCTTGGGCAATCAACGCACCCGTGAGGCCTTGCTCGACCTCTATGGAGGTGATGACGATATCTCGCAGGCCTTTCGTCAGGGTGCCGACAGTCGCATGTCCAGTACCCGGCAGCTTAGCGCAGAGGAACAGGCGGATCAGATAGGTGCCTCGGCGGCGGGCTTGCCGCTGGATGCCCGGCATCTTGGCACGCTCATGCACAATGACCGCGCGCTTCGGGTCGGCTTTCTATCCGTCGGTGGGTGGGATACGCACGCCAACCAAGGCGGGCTTAGCGGAGGCCTTGCGACAAGTTTCGGCAGCTTGGCCGCCGCATTGGTTCAGCTACGCGCCGACTTTTCCGAGCCGGGTGACATCATTGTCGTGGCGAGCGAGTTTGGCCGAACCTGTGCGGAAAATGGGACGCGCGGAACCGACCATGGCCATGGCAACACGCTCTGGCTGATTGGCAATCGGATCGCGGGTGGTCGTTGGCACGGCACATGGTCGGGGCTGTCGTTAGCCAATCTTTACGAAGGTCGCGATCTGCCAGTGCATCATGATTTCCGGAGTATCTTTGCGCAGGTGCTGCAATCAGGTTTCGGCCTGCGCGATGCTCAGTTACAGGATTTATTCCCCGGAGCCAAGGAAGATACGCGGCTGGGTAGGCTGGTCATTTGAGGGGCGCTGAAACAAGCTACCTATCCAGCACGGGGTGTGGATTCGACCGTTTTAGAACGATTGAGATCTATCGCAACAGGTGGTTTCGGAGCTTTCTTTACCCGTCAAATTGGATAGACATGACTGGTCAGGCTGAATGCAACTTGGGGCAGTTACTCATCATGCGCACGAGCCTCTTGAAGATTGCTGAGTACATTGGCCGGCTGCACGCATTTTCCTGTCCCGCGACTACCTTGCATGCCCTCGAGCATTTCCAGTATCCCCGCGCGCTGCTCATTACGGAATCATTGGCCTCGTGTCCATCGTCAGCTTTTGACCCTTTATGCCGTACTCGACTGGCTGTTTTTGGCCGGTTGTTGCCTATAGCGACCGTCCGCTCTGGGTCGCTACCGTTAATTGCCTTCGCGTCTCGATACCATCCCTCACGGAAAATACCGCCGCCCCACATAACGCCTGGCGTTGCGAGTATTGCTCCGTGTATGTAGCCACCAGCCTTGACTTGCCCCGGTGCCTTCCTTAGCGTGCCGCTTCCGTTGGTATTAAGCAGGACACAGGCATGAGCGCCGCTGATAACGTCAAACTCGAAGCCGGCTGGAAGGCCGCGCTGCACGAGGAATTCGACAAGCCCTATATGCGCCAGTTGAGCGAGTTTCTGCGGGCGGAGAAGGCGGCGGGTAAGGTGATTTTTCCGCCGGGGCCGTTGATCTTCAATGCGCTGAATTCAACGCCGTTGCAGCAGGTGCGGGTGGTGATCATCGGGCAGGACCCGTATCACGGGCCGGATCAGGCCCATGGCTTGTGCTTCTCGGTGCAGCCTGGGGTGAAGACGCCGCCGTCGCTGGTGAATATCTACAAAGAGCTCAAACGCGACCTGAATATCGACATGGCCGAGCACGGTTACTTGCAAAGCTGGGCTGAGCAGGGTGTGTTGCTGCTCAACACTTCGCTGACGGTGGAGCAGGGCATTGCCGGTTCCCACGCCAAGGCGGGCTGGCAAACGTTTACCGATAAGGTGATCGAGTTGGTCAGCCAGCAGCAACCGCGTTTGGTCTTTCTGCTCTGGGGCGCGCATGCGCAGAGCAAGGAAAAACTGATCGACAGCAGCAAGCATCTGATTTTGAAATCGGTACACCCCTCGCCGCTGTCGGCGCACCGGGGGTTTATCGGCAACGGGCATTTCAGTCGCTGCAATAAATTCCTTGCGCAGCACGACCTTGCGCCGATTGATTGGCGCTTACCGGCCCCGACTTAAGCGCTGCACGACTGCGCGGCCAAGTCTTGGCGTATACCAGCCAAGCGCTGGGTTAGGCGTTCGCGCTGGCTGGCGTCGCTGCTGCTCAGCAGTTGGCTGAACAGTGTGGCGATGGCTTGGCGTGAGCGGCTGTAGTTGGCGCGGTAGGCGTCGCTGTAGAAGCGCTCACGCGCTTGCAGCAGCGGGGTTAGCTGCTCGGCAAAATCCGCTGTGTGACGTAAGGCGAGCGCCTCGCGCAGGGCCTGTTGCCACAGCTCGCGGTTCTCAAGCCACAGCCTGTTCTGTTCCCCCAGGCCACTGGCCCAGTTGGCCAAATGCTGTAGCTGTGCCTCATTTAAACGGCCCAGCCAGGGGCGCAAGCGTTCCTGCATACGGGTTTGCCGTTCGCTGATTTGCACCGCCACGGGCGGGGCGAGAAAGTCTTGGCGGTCTTCCAGGTTGTCTTCGTCGAGGGTGGCGAATAAGTCTTCGACCTGCTCATCGCTCAGCCCGCGCAGCAGTTCAATGGCGGTGGGGGTGATCTCGACATTGATGCGGTTGAGTGCGCCGTCAAAGTCGCCGAATTGCTTATACAGGCGGGCGCTGTCCGGCTGCGCTTCGGCCAGAAGCGCTTGGGTGTTGTCCAGCCACGCGAGGTAGTCGGGCAGTTCGCGGCTGCAATGCCACTGCAGGTGCGTTTGCAGGCGTGGCTTGAGCCAGGCTTGTTGTTGGCTGTCGAGGTTGAGGTAGCTGTTGAGTCGCCAAGGCAGCAGCCAGCCGAGGTTGCTGTAGGCCAGGTCGATGCGGCTGCAGGCGCTCATCAGCAGGCTGGTGCAGAGCAGCATGGCGATGGTTTTAAGGGCTTGGCGCTTAAGGGTCATGCACCGTGCCTCCTGGTTAAGGGCTGGGGTTAAGGGACTGGGTTTGAGGGCCTGAGGGTACTCCTGCCGCCACGCACGTCGAGCCAAACGACATATTTGTTAAACAAAAACTGCTGTGTTACGAGCACGAAATAGCCCACGCAAAGCGTAGTGCTGTTCATGTGGTGTGGGCTGGTCAGCGTGGGCCGGATGCGATTAGTCCCCTCGCCCCTTCGGGGAGAGGGTTAGGGAGAGGGGCAATTGGTAGTTTCGCGGTGCTTTCGACCCTCTCCCTAACCCTCTCCCATAAATGGGAGAGGGGAGTAAATCGCATATATGTAGTGGTCAAGTTTTCCCGGACACCAAGATAGGTGTTTTATCGACCGATTCCCGCTCAAAGACGGAGGGTGGTCGGTAGCCCAGTTTTGAATGCAGGCGGGTGCTGTTGTAGAAGCCCACGATGTAGTCGGTGATATCCCGAGTCGCTTCTCCTGCGTTGGCGTAG
>CAMCJM010000207.1 GCA_945874835.1 Pseudomonas synxantha
CGACCGCATCACTCACCACTGCGACATCCTCGAAACCGGCAACGACTCATTCCGCTTCAAGCAACGCAAAAAGGCGGTGAAAAGCACCTGAGCAACTGGAAACTTTTGGACGCTGTTGCCTGGAAAGTTTTGGATGCTGATTGACAGTCAATGGCAGCGCGCCTGCCAGCCGCACGCCCGCGACCGCGCTTCCTACATCCCTGAGCTGATGGCGTTGCTGGAAGAAAGCGGCCGCCTGCAGCTGATCGACGAAACCGAACATTGCGAACTGCTTGGCGCGGACTGGCGTTTGCATTGGAGCGATGGTCACACGCCCGGCCAACTGCTGCCGGAAGTGGCCATGCCGGACGGCCCGGTGGTATTCCCCGGCGACCTGATCCCCGGCGCGCCGTGGGTGCACCTGCCCATCACCATGGGCTATGACCGTTTTCCTGAAGGCCTGATCGAAGAGAAAGAAGCCCTGCTGGCCGACCTCTTCAGCCGTAACGGCCGACTGGTGTTCACCCACGACCCCGCCACCGCCATGGGCCACATCAACCGTGATGAAAAAGGTCGCTATGGTTTGCAACAGGCCGCTGAGCAGGTGTGCCAGCTAACCAGTTAACCGGCTGTCTACAAACCGCCGCTGATACCCAGGCTAATGCCCATGGCAGTGGCTAGGGAGAGTGGCAGCAGCAAGGTGTCGAGCAAGGCGCTGACCGGCAGATCAGCAGCCGGATACGCCGGGGCTTCGGCGCCGAAGCGCTCGGTGGCGCAGCAGCCGCCCTGCAAGGCATACAGGTTGAGCCGCGTGCCGGCATAGACCACCGGCGCATCGGGTTTGGCTGCGTCGAGGGTGCGCACCGTGGCGCAGCCGCTCAGCGTCAGGGCCAAGCTCAACCCCAGAACAAGGCGACTCAGGCGCTTATTCATCGGGGCTGATCTGATGGTGTTCACCCCAACGCGGCAGCATGTCTTGGGGAATGTTCAGGCAATTTAGGATGCGCGCCACGACAAAATCGATCAGGTCATCGATGGTTTGCGGCTGGTGATAAAAGCCGGGCGCTGCCGGCAAAATAGTCGCGCCCATGTTCGACAGCTTGAGCATGTTCTCCAGATGGATGCTGGAGAACGGTGCCTCGCGCGGCACCAGAATCAACTGACGACGCTCTTTGAGAGCCACGTCGGCGGCGCGCTCAATCAGGTTGTTGCACGCACCATGGGCAATCGCTGAGAGCGAGCCGGTGCTGCACGGCACCACCACCATCGCCGTGGGCGCACCTGAGCCAGAGGCCGCCGGGGCCATCCAGTCTTCTTTACCAAAGACGCGAATCTGCCCCGGCGCAGCGCCGGTGTACTCGTTCAAAAACGCCTGCATGGCCTGCGGTTTACTGGGCAGACTGACATCGGTTTCGGTGGCCATGACCAACTGCGCCGCCTTGGAAATCAGGAAGTGCACCTCACGGTCTTCGCGTACAAGGCAGTCGAGCAGGCGCAAGCCGTACTGCGCGCCCGAGGCACCGGTCATGGCTAGGGTAATTCGTTCTGGACTGCTCATAAATTCACTCTCAAAGCTGCTGCGCTTGCTTATATTCTGTCTATAAGACCGTAGGATGGGTTGAGGCGCGTAGCGCACGATACCCATCAAATCGGGGCCGATGGGTATCGCTTCGCTCAACCCATCCTACAAGCTGACGATCTAGCGCTCAGCCAATGCCGCTGCCAACTTGCCATGCAAACCGCCAAAGCCGCCGTTGCTCATCACCACAATTTGTGTGCCCGGCGCGGCCTCAGCCTTGACCCCGGCGATGATCGCTTCCAGGGAATCGCACACCTGCGTCGGCACCGTCGAGGCGGCGACCGTACCGGCCAAGTCCCAGCCCAGGTTTGGCGGCGCGTACCAGTACACCGAGTCGGCTTGCAGCACAGACTCGGGCAAGCCGTCGCGGTGCGCGCCGAGCTTCATCGAGTTGGAGCGCGGCTCGACAATGGCGATCAGTTTGGCGTCGCCGATGCGTTTGCGCAGGCCATCCAGGGTGGTGGCAATCGCCGTTGGGTGGTGAGCGAAGTCATCGAAAATGGTCACGCCGCTGACCTCGGCCACCTTCTCCATGCGCCGTTTGGCGTTGATAAAGCCGCACAGCGCGGCAATGCCCAGCTCCGGCACCACGCCCACATGGCGCGCCGCTGCCAGCACGGCCAGGGCATTGGCAACGTTGTGTTGGCCAGTCAGTTGCCAGTCCACGGTGCCGGCGGTTTTACCCTCGAAGATCACCTCAAAACGCGAGCCGTCGGCACTGAGCAGATTGGCCTGCCATTGCCCGCCCTCGCCGGTGGTGGCGACGGGCGTCCAGCAGCCCATTTCGATCACGCGTTTAAGCGCCGGTTCGGTAGTGGGATGGATGATCAGCCCTTCACCGGGAATGGTGCGCACCAGATGGTGGAACTGCCGCTCGATGGCGGCCAGATCCGGGAAGATGTCCGCGTGATCGAATTCCAGGTTATTCAGGATGGCTGTGCGCGGGCGGTAGTGGACGAACTTGCTGCGCTTATCAAAGAAGGCGCTGTCGTACTCGTCAGCTTCCACCACAAAGAACGGCGTGCCACCCAAGCGCGCGGAGATGCCGAAGTTCTGCGGCACGCCGCCAATCAAAAAGCCCGGGCTCATGCCGGCATGTTCCAGCACCCAGGCGAGCATGCTCGAACTGCTGGTTTTGCCGTGGGTGCCGGCCACGGCCATCACCCAACGGCCTTGCAGCACGTGGTCGGCCAACCACTGCGGGCCACTCACGTAGGGCAGGCCTTTGTTCAGCACATATTCCACAGCCGGATTACCGCGCGACAGGGCATTGCCGATCACCACCAGATCCGGCGCGGGGTCGAGTTGGGCGGCGTCATAGCCCTGCGTCAGTTCGATGCCCTGGGCTTGCAGCTGGGTGCTCATGGGCGGGTAAACGTTGGCGTCGGAGCCGGTTACGCGGTGGCCGAGTTCCTTGGCCAAGACGGCCAGCGAGCCCATAAACGTGCCGCAGATGCCGAGAATATGGATATGCATGATGTACCTTGAAGGCGTCGTCAGAGCTGGTGAATAAGGCGGGATAAAAACTGGCCGCAGATTAGCACAGCGCCTTTGAGCTTTTCCGTAGGTTAGGTCGGGCGGTGATCCGTTGAGGCGCCTGCGACGAAGCCCAACAGCCCACACAAACCCGCTGCGCTCACCGCCGACCTACCGCGTCAACAACTCTGCTTGGCTATCCCGTGTTTGCGCAGTTTGCGGTACAGGGTGTTGCGGCTGATGCCCAGTTGTTCGGCGGCATGGCTGATGTGCCAATGCTGGGCGTCCAACACCGCCAGCAGCGCCTGGCGTTCGGCATCGCCCAACTGGTCGGGTTTGCTGACGGGCAATGCGGGCAGTGTAGGCCGGGCATGGCGCATTTCAGCCGGTAAATCGGCTTGGCTGATCACGCCGTTTTCACATAACGCACACAGGGTGCGCAGCACATTGCGCAGTTGCCGCACATTACCCGGCCAGGCATAGCCCAGCAGTGCCTCGCGGGCCGCTTCAGCCAAACTCACGGGTTGCCCGCGTGCTTCTTCGGCCAGCAGAAAATCCAGCAGTGCCAGCTTGTCGCTGCGCGCACGCAGCGGCGGCAGTTCAATCACCAGGCCATTCAGGCGATAAAACAAGTCCTGACGGAACTCGCCGCTGGCCACCCGTTCGTTGAGGTCGCGGTGGCTGGCGCTGATCACCCGTACATCAATGGCCTGCGCCTCACCGCCAATCGGCTCGACCCGGCGCTCTTCCAACACGCGCAGCAAGCGGGTTTGCAGCGCCAGCGGCATATCGCCGATTTCATCAAGAAACAGCGTGCCGCCATCGGCCTGCTGCAACTTGCCGCGCATGCCTTCCTTGCGCGCACCGGTGAAGCTGCCGCCGCGATAACCGAACAATTCACTCTCGATCAGGCTTTCGGGAATCGCCGCGCAGTTCAGCGCCACAAAAGGTTTGCCGCCGCGCGAGCTGACCTGATGCAGGGCCTTGGCGAAGGCTTCTTTGCCGGTGCCGGTTTCGCCACCGATCAGCAGCGGCACATCACGCTCATAGACCCTCAGCGCCCGGCGAAAATCACTCTGCAAGCCCGCGTCGGCCAGACACAAACCCGGCGTTGCCAGCGCCGTGGCCGCGAGAGCCTGAGCGCTGCGCCGGGGTTGGCCGCGCAACATGGCAAACAGCAGTTGGCCACGTTGGGTGTACAACGGCCAACTGGCACTGGGCTGGGCCGAGGCGCGACCGAGCAAATCATCCAGACGGCAGTCGAACACCTCGACCAAGGTGCGCCCGAGCAGTTGCCGACGCGACAGGCCGAGCAGGTTGATCGCGCTCTGATTCACCGCGCTCACGCGGCCATCGCCATCGAAGGCCAACAGCCCTTCGCTGAACTGGCCGATGTATTCGGCCTGGGCATGAAAACGCAGCAGCCATTCGCCTTCATAGCTGCGTAGAAAGTGACAACCCTCAATGGCCTTGGCCGACAGGTTGACCAGCGCCATGGTGTGGAACTGGCTCTGCCGCGACACGTCATGCCGCGCCGACGACACATCCAGCACCGCCAGCAACTCGCCATGCGGATCGAACACCGGGCTGGCCGAGCAGGTCAGGCCAGTATGCCGGCTGCGGAAATGTTCATTCTGGTGGATGGTCAGCGGCTGGCGCTCGACCAAACACGTGCCAATGCCGTTGGTGCCTTCGCAGGCTTCGCTCCAGTCGGCACCCAGCCACAAGCCGGCGTGCTCAAAGGTGCGTTTTTCCGCCTGCTCGGTGACGCAGTTGAGGATCACCCCACGGGCATCGGTGAGCAGCACGGCATGACCAGAACCGGCCAATTGGCGATGCAGGCTATTCATCTCGTTGCTGGAAATCTCCAGCACCTGCTGCAACTGCTCACGCCGCTCGAGCATGCGCGCGTGTTCGATGACAGCCGGCGGCATGTTCTGCGCCGGGTCGAGGTGGTGCTGCTGCAGGCAGCGCAGCCAGGAACGCGCCACCGAAGTATCGGCTGCGGGACCGGCGAGTTCGCCGCGCCCTTGGGCCACGGTCAGCACTTGCTGAGCATGACGGCTTGCTGGGTTGTGCATTGTTATTGTTCTCCACTCTAGGTTCTGTTGACGTAAGCCACCGGCTAGAATCTGGCTTTTGCCATGACCGACAGAAGCCAGTTAAGCGATACCGAGTGGGCTCATATACAAAGCCTGCTGAGTGCCACAAAGGGGATACGGCTACTGAACGCACCCAGTTGTC
>CAMCJM010000208.1 GCA_945874835.1 Pseudomonas synxantha
CTCCCCAAAAACGGGCGAGGGTGACGGTCGCGTCAGGTCATGCGCAACGGGGTGGAAGTATTTCGCTAAGCCGTGACCGGCCATTTCGGTAAGTCGTGACCGCCTGTTTCGGAGCAGGCTGGAAATCGGTCACGTTGATAGCGAAATGGCCGGTCACGATCTACCGAAACAGCCGGTCACGGTGGGCCGAAATACGCAACTCAACGACTTCGGCATGCGTCGTATGGGCGTGCACCGTGCGCGTTTTTTGCTGGAGAGCCTGGCAGCGCTGGGCGGCGAACTACGCCAGCGCGGCTCTAATCTGCTGGTGCTGATGGGCGCCGCCGATGAGGTCATCCCCAAGCTGGTCAGTCAGTTCAATCTTGATCAGGTGCTGACTCTGGAGGAAATGGCCCCCGACGAACGCGCCGAGTTGGCCCGAGTGACGCGTCGTCTGGGCAACATTGCGGTGCAACAGGCACCGGCCAACAACCTGCTGCGCCGTGAGGAACTGCCCTGTACTGTTGAGCAGATGCCCCATGTGTTTAGTCGCTTTCGCAGTCTGGTTGAAGACCGTCTGCATGTGTTCCAACCTCAGTCAGCGCCAGCTAAATTACCGGCCTTACCCGAGGGCGCACACGCGCTAATCCAGCCACTACCAACCCTTTCACAACTGGGTTTGGGTGAGCCGTTGAGTGTGGCCGCCAGTGCCTTTCCTTTCTCCGGTGGCGAGCCGGCCGCCCTCGCCAGGCTGCGTGATTACCTGTGGCAAAGCCAAGGCGTACGGCACTACAAAGAAACTCGCAACGGCATGATTGGCAGCGAGTACTCCTCTAAATTTTCGCCCTGGTTGGCCAACGGCAGCCTCTCTGCGCGAAGAGTGATCAGCGAGTTACGCCGCTATGAAGCGCAGCACGCGCGAAATGATTCGACCCACTGGCTGTGGGTGGAAATGCTTTGGCGGGATTTCTTTCGCTGGACGCTCATGCGCCACGGCAGCGCCCTGTTCAAGGCAGGCGGATTGAAGGCCACCGAGAACGCGTCGAACAGACTTGACCGGCGCTTTAAAGATTGGACACGCGGGCAAACCGGCATGCCACTGGTAGACGCCAACATGCGCGAGCTGGCTGCCACAGGCTTTATGTCCAACCGTGGCCGGCAAGTAGTAGCGAGTTATTTGATCAACGACTTGCAGCAAGACTGGCGTCATGGCGCTGCATGGTTTGAAGAACACCTGATTGACTACGACCCAGCCAGCAACTGGGGTAACTGGGCTTACCTGGCCGGGGTGGGCAACGACCCTCGGCAGAACCGTGTGTTCAATGCCCTGCGTCAGGCACGCACCTACGACCCAGACGCGCAGTACGTGACGTTGTGGCTCCCCGAGTTACGCGACGTGCCCCAAGCGTTGCGGCACACCCCATTTTTGTTAGCCGGCGGCCATCTGCGCACGCTGGGCTACCCGCAGCTCACGCGCATACCAGAGAGTTGGAAGCCTTACCTGCATCAAGTGGCGTGATGCTCGGCGTGAGTGCGGCGCAGCCTGTTGCACACCAACCCCCCGGTGCTTAGCCCAACTCAACTCGGTTGCGCCCGCCGCTTTTCGCTCGATACAGAGCTTGGTCGGCGCGCTCGAATACCTGCTCGCTGCTTTCGGCATTGGCAAAGGCCGTAAGGCCTGCCGACAGGGTGATGGTCACGCGCTCGCCACGGAAATGGAACGGGCACTGCTCAACTCCATCCAGCAGGGTCTGTAGCAGTTGCTGGGCACCGTTGATTGGTGTGGACGGGATCAGCAATACAAACTCTTCACCACCAAAACGGGCAATGAAATCAGTCTTGCGTAAACGTTTGGCCAACTCTGCAGCGATGATCTTTAAAACTTTATCGCCCGCCAGGTGGCCGTATCCATCGTTGATGCGCTTGAAGTGGTCGATGTCCAACACCGCCAGTGCCAGCTCACCGCCGTAACGCTTCCAGCGCGCCATTTCCAACTCCAGGCGCTCGCTCCAACCCGCTCGGTTAGCCAGGCCGGTGAGCGGATCGATCAACGCCTTCTGCCGCTGCTCTTCGAGGTGGTCGCGGAAGCCCTGCGCCTCCTGCTCCATCTCGGCGACTTTCTGCGTCAGGCTTTGCAGGCGCTGCGCCACTTCTTCTTCATGGCCATCGCGGTGCTTCTGGTGCTCGCTGACCGTGCTGAGCAGGCCATCCAGACGCGCTTCCAGGGACTGTTTGAGGGTCGGCAGATCGACCGCATCCTGCACGCTGCTCTGCAGGCCGCTGACCTGCTCGCGTAGTTCCTGATTAAAGCTGCGCGCGCTTTCCGCCGACTCGCTGTAACCCTCATGGGCCTCGCTAAGTGTGGTGAGAAAGGACGCCAGGCGCTCGTTGAGCTGCTTTAGGTAACTGGCAAACTCGCGCTGACCGCTGTCAGTCACAGCCAGCACCAGCACCAGCACCAGCACCGCCAGATCGTCCAGCACCGACACCAATTCGTACCAATTCAGGCCGCACTGCACGCGCTGACGCAAAGCCTCGCCCTGGGGCTGATGGCGCTCCGGCAACTCCAGTTCATCGAGCAAGCCCATCAGGCTGTCGCCGATATGCGGAGCGACGGCGCTGTAACCCGGCTCAGGGACTTCCGGCAGGGCGTAGGCGGGATCACCGTTAACCGGCGCGCCGCTGTCAGGCGACGAGCTTGGCGCTGACAGCGGCGTCAGCGCACTCACAGCAAGTGCGTCGGGCGCACTATTCATCGGCAGTGCAGCGGCAGCTATCGGCGGCTCAGTGACAGCGGCAACATCCGGCGTCAGCGATGCATCCGGCGGCGCATTTGCCTCAGTTAGCTCAGGCTCGCCGGATGTGTCAGCGACCTCCTTATTGCCAAACAAGCGCTGTAAAAGACCGGGCCGAACCGGATTGCTCTCAGGGTCCAGGGCCGCCAAAGC
The DNA here is from genome assembly GCA_945874835.1 of Pseudomonas synxantha. Classification (GTDB taxonomy): domain Bacteria; phylum Pseudomonadota; class Gammaproteobacteria; order Pseudomonadales; family Pseudomonadaceae; genus Aquipseudomonas; species Aquipseudomonas synxantha_B. Next base: position 2,928 of record CAMCJM010000208.1, read on the forward strand.
TTGCTGTTGCAGGCTGCTGAGTTCACTAAGCAAAGCTGGAAATTCACGCGGCTGACTGGCGCGCTGCTCGATGCGTTTGGCAAATTGCTTAAGGGCTTTGCGTACTTCGCGCGGTGGTTCTAGGGCGAGCAGTTGGCTGGTCAGATTGGTGACGCCAGCGACATTCATGTCGGCGCGCTCCTGACGGCGCTTTTCTGAGTCCAGCATGGCTTTTTCCAGGCGCGGAATCAGCGCTGAGAGGCCAGCATCCATGTCATCGCGACGCAGCATGTCGCGCAGCTCTTGCATGCATTGATCAACCGCTTTGCGCTGCCTTCAGCCGCCAGCGAACTGCGCACCAGGCCCCGGCGCAACAAGTCCAGACGCGCCTCCCAGCGCTGCTCCAGCTTTTCCTGCTGCTCCAGGCTTTCGAGGTATTTGCTTTTCCAGCGCTGGGCATCATCGCTCATCATTGCCATCCACTGATCGGGGGGTGTTGCAGCTGATCGTGCCCGTCGCTGAGGCGCTAAGGCGCTAAGGCGCTAAGGCGCTAAGGCGCTAAGGCTTAATCAGCATAGGTGTTGCAGGCCCAGAGAGTGAAGAGGGCAAGCGAATTTGTACAGCAACCGGTAAGTGGTCGGAAATGGCGACCGGCAATACTTCACAGTGCTCAAGAGACAGTGCAGGGCTCAGGAGGATATGGTCGAGGCAACGCTTTGGCTGCCAACTGGGGAACGTGGCCTCGACCTGCGGAGCCCACAGGCCCAGATCACGCAGCGGCGAATGCTCCAGCAAGTCGTTGGCGTGGGTGTTCATGTCGCCCATCAACACGTGGTGCCGATAGTCGCTGAGTAATTCGCGGATGTAGGCCAACTGGCGGGTGCGGGTACGCGCGCCCAACGCCAGGTGCATCATCACCACGGCAATCGCATCCGGGCCTTCGCCAAGGCGTAACAACATTGCCCCGCGCCCGGGTGGACCAGGCAGAGGATGGTCTTCCAGCAGGTTGGGGCGATAGCGGCTGAGCACACCATTGCTGTGTTGTGCGAGGCGCCCCATATTGCGATTGAGTTGTTGATACCAGTAAGGGAAAGCCCCTAAGTGCGCCAGGTGTTCGACCTGATTGAGGTAGCCCGAGCGCAGGCTGCCGCCGTCAACTTCCTGCAGGGCCACCAGATCAAAATCGCCGAGCAGATCGCCGATGCGCTGCAAATTGCCATTGCGGCCGGCATGCGGCAGCAGGTGTTGCCAGCTACGCGTCAGGTAATGGTGGTAGCGCTGGGTACTGATACCGACCTGAATATTGAAACTCAGCAGGCGCAGGCTGCCATTTGCTGGCAAGCCGTGCTGCGCATCACAACGTGGATTGACCTGCGGATCACACAGGTCAATTCCTCGTTTAGCGGGCCAACGCCTGGGCATGGGCGTGCGTCCCGTTTCGCCCGCTTACTGCGCGGCGCGCTCTTTGGCGATCAGGTGATCAGCCACTTGCAGCGCTTGCGGCACGCCGCCGGAGCTGCTGATGTCGAAACGGTACTTGCCGCCGACGATCATCACCGGCACGCCGGTGATCTGGTAGGCCATGGCGAGCTTCTTGGCTTTTTCCAGTTGGCTCTTCACGCCGAAGGAGTTATAGGTTTTCAGGAAGGCAGCCTTGTCGATGCCTTCAACAGCCAGGAAGTCGGCCATTTCTTCGGGCGTGGCCAGCTTCTTGCCCTGCACGTGAATGGCATCAAACACGGCGGCGTGAACCTTGTGCTCCGCTTTCATCGCTTCGAGGGTCACGAACAGTTGACCGTGAACGTTCCACATACCACCAAACATAGCTGGAATGCGCACGAAGTTGACGTCTTCAGGCAGCTTGTCTACCCAGGGATTAAGGGTGTTCTCAAACTGGTAGCAATGGCCGCAGCCATACCAGAACAACTCAACCACTTCAATTTTGCCGGGTTTGGAAATAGGCACCGGGTTATTCAGCTCAACATACTGTTTGCCGGATTCAATAGGCTCGGCGTGAGCACTCAGGCCAAACAGACTGGCGGTGACAAGAGTGGCGCTGAGGATCAGGTTACGCATGCATTACTCCTTGGCTATGGATGGCGCGTGAAAGCGAACGGCAATTCGACCCGCGAAGCTAACAGTGGTTCCGCTGATTGTAGAGGTTGTCGCTGTCGCACTGCGATATGAACAACAAAAAGGGGCGGCCTCAGCCACTAATGCCAGTCAGTTAAGCTGACTGGCATTTTTATTTCTGATCGGATACTTCGAAGATTTAAGCCTGATAGCCCGAGGGTAAACGCGCTCCTCCCGTCGATGCGGCAGGACGTAATGCGGGGCCGAGGCATGCAGCTCGGCCAGGTA
>CAMCJM010000209.1 GCA_945874835.1 Pseudomonas synxantha
TCGACCGCATCACTCACCACTGCGACATCCTCGAAACCGGCAACGACTCATTCCGCTTCAAGCAACGCAAAAAGGCGGTGAAAAGCACCTGAGCAACTGGAAACTTTTGGACGCTGTTGCCTGGAAAGTTTTGGATGCTGATTGACAACGTACCAAGTTACAACGATTAAAGTCACCGCACGAACAAGATCGACATGTGCAGATGATTCTGTGATTGCCAAGCTCAATGCACTGTATATAATTCCAGCAACTGTACATAAAAACAGAGCCAACCATGCTAAAACTGACGCCACGCCAAGCCGAAATCCTTGCCTTCATTAAGGAGTGCCTTGAAGGCAATGGCTACCCGCCAACCCGCGCGGAAATAGCGATAAAGCTAGGATTCAAATCGCCTAACGCAGCGGAAGAACACCTTAAGGCGCTTGCACGTAAGGGCGCAATCGAGATGACGCCGGGAGCGTCGCGCGGTATCCGCATCCCGGGTTTCGAACCTAACACAGAGGAGGATCAGGGCCTCCCTGTGATCGGTCGAGTGGCTGCTGGCGCCCCCATCCTGGCGCAGCAACACGTTGAAGAATCGTGCCGCATCAACCCAGACTTCTTTCACCCTAGGGCCGATTACTTGCTGCGCGTGCGTGGCATGAGCATGAAGGACATCGGCATTTTCGACGGTGACCTACTGGCCGTACACACCACCCGCGAAGCGCGCAATGGCCAGGTAGTGGTCGCACGGATTGATGATGAAGTTACGGTCAAACGCTTCAAACGCGAAGGCAACACAGTTTGGCTGATGGCGGAAAACCCGGAGTTTGCGCCAATTGAAATCAACCTGGAAGAACAGGAGTTGATGATTGAAGGCCTTAGCGTCGGCGTCATACGTCGCTAGCGGTGGCTCGTAAAAGCTAAATTGCTAAATCGTCGTTTCGACGATACAGGCTATTAATCAAACCGTAGTCAGTTGACTGCATTCGCAAAGCACAAAGTCACGCGACCAACTAGGGCCAACTGCCTTAGCGGGAAAGGCGCAAAGTCTAAATATCAGCTTAAACATAACGGGCAAGGCTGAAGCGCGAACGGCATATTTCCGTTAAGCATCGACACATCTTTAACGTCGTATATTTCAAATGAGGCGGAAAGATGCGTAAAGGGGGGGGTCAGTGCAGAACGCGCGGGCCTTCTTCGTCTTGAAAGTTGTTTTCCGCCAAACGACCTGCCATCTGCACACCGACGTTGAGCATGGCCTTGGCCACCTCGATGTGTTGGCCCTGCAAGAAGGCTTTAGCATCAGCTGAAAAATCAAGCACAACCAATGATTCTTCATCGTCGCCACGACGCAGGGCTATGCGTCCGTCAGGTAATTCGACAATTTCCAGGAAGGATGTAGGCATTGGTTCAACTCTCCACGAAAGACCGACAGTGTACCAGCCGACTTAAGCTGGCCCTAGCCCGCCGATCCATTTGCACCTTCACCACTCACTGAGGGTTTCGCGGAATCGCTGCGCCAACACCTTAAGCTGCTGCCGCCAGGCTTCCAGATCCTGATGTGTTAGAGGCTTTTCTTCTTCATCCAGGCTTACTGCTGTAATCAGCGGCATCGCTGGATCCAACTTGGCTTTTTTGCCAGCTTGGGGCGGTTTGAAGAGCAATGCGTAAGCACTCAACAATTGAGCCAGCCAACTCTCGGATGCCTGTGCCAACTCAACCAATTCACCCAACTCCTGGCTAGGCGCTGACTGCAGAACCGCCGGCGTCAGGAAGCTCTCCGCGCGCGGCGCAGTACTGTCGGCAATTCGGTAGTAACCAGCAATCTCATGGCAAAGCCCAAGCAAGGCACCGTACAGGTGAAACAGCGCAGCTTCACGCTCAGCTTGGATCAACGCCAAGGCATTGAGGCTTTGTGCTTGTTCAGCCTTACGCCAAGATTCCAGTGCCAAGCCGGCATAGAAGATTTTCTGATTGGTACGGGTATAGAGTTCTTGGGCCATCAGGGCACCCTCCACAGCAGTTGCACCCTGTGCCGGCTCACACCGGCACAGGGTTGGCTTGATCAGCTCTTGTCTTCGACCTTCCACTTACCGCCATCGTAGAACGCACGCCAGCCAGTCGGCTTACCATCGACCTCAGTCTGGACGTATTGCTCTTTGGTTTTGCGGCTGTAGCGGATCACCGCTGCACGACCTTGCGGGTCTTTCTTGGGGGCGTCACAGAGGAAGTGATACTTGGGATCGATTTCGTCGCGATGCGGAATCAATTCCAATACCAGTGGTGCACGGGTTTCGCGGTTTTTCGGAAACTGGCTAGCTGCTAAAAACAGGCCCGAAGCACCATCACGCAAGATATAGGTGTCGTTGACCTTCTCGCACTTGAGTTCGGGCATTTTCACCGGGTCCATTTTCGGCGGTGCAGCCTCGCCACTTTTCAGCAGCTTGCGGGTGTTCTTGCACTCGCTGTTGGTGCAGCCGAAGAACTTACCAAAACGTCCGGTCTTAAGCTGCATCTGACTGCCGCACTTGTCGCAGTCCAGGCTCGGGCCTTCGTAGCCCTTGATCCGGTACTGACCCTGCTCCACTTCATAACCAGAGCAATCCGGGTTATTGCCGCAGATATGCAGCTTGCGGGTTTCATCAAGTAGATAGGCATCCATGGCGGTGCCGCACTTCTGGCAACGATGCTTACCCAGCAACACCAAGGACTCGGATTCGCCCTCGTCGTCAGCGGCAATCTCGTCGCCCGGTACCAGGTTGACCGTGGCCTTGCAGCGTTCTTTCGGCGGCAGGGCATAACCGGAACAGCCAAGGAACACCCCGGTTGAAGCGGTGCGGATGGTCATCGGTCGACCGCAATCGCGGCAAGGGATATCGGTCAGGGTCGGCAGATTGGCACGCATGCCGCCCTCGCCCGCCTCTGCCACTTCGAGCTTTTTCTTGAAGTCGCCGTAAAACTCATCGAGCACGTGTTTCCACTGGCGCTCACCTTGAGCGACATCATCAAGGTGCTCTTCCATGCCAGCAGTGAAGCCGTAGTCCATCAAATTCGAGAAACTTTCGGAAAGACGCTCAGTAACGATGTCGCCCATCTTCTCGGAGTAGAAGCGGCGGTTGTGCAAGGCCACGTAACCGCGATCCTGAATCGTGCCGATGATCGCGGCATAGGTCGATGGTCGGCCGATACCACGCTTCTCCATCTCTTTAACCAAGCCGGCTTCCGAGTAGCGGGCAGGCGGCTTGGTGAAGTGCTGGCTGGGGTCGAGCTTTATCAGCTTGAGCACTTCACCCTGATTCATTTCCGGCAACACATCGTCATCGCCCGGCTTGCTCAGCTGCGGTAACGCACGGGTGTAACCGTCGAACTTGAGAATACGGCCCTTGGCGCGCAGTTCGAACTGAGCAGCCGTCACCGTAACCGTGGTCGACAAGTATTCGGCCGGCGGCATCTGGCAAGCCACAAATTGACGCCAGATCAGCTCGTACAAACGTTCGGCGTCGCGCTCCATACCCGACAGCTGAGTCGGCTTGAGGTTAACATCGGAGGGACGAATCGCTTCGTGCGCTTCCTGCGCGCCTTCTTTACTGCTGTAGGCAATCGGGTTGGCGGGCAGGTACTTCTTACCGAACTCGCCTTCGATAAAGTCACGCACCATAGTCACGGCATCAGCCGAGAGGTTGGTCGAGTCGGTACGCATATAGGTGATGTAGCCGGCCTCATACAGACGCTGGGCCATCATCATGGTCTTCTTCACCCCAAAGCCCAGGCGATTGCTCGCGGCCTGTTGCAGGGTGGAGGTAATAAACGGCGCGGAGGGCTTGCTACTGGTCGGTTTGTCTTCACGCTTAGTGATGCTGTAGCTGGACGCCTTCAGCGTCGCCAAGGCGGCCATGGCCTGGGCCTCGTTCAGCGGCTTGAAGGCCGCACCGTTCTCACGGGCTACTTCAAAGCGCACATTGGCGCCTTTGGCAGTGCCTAGATCGGCGTGCACTTCCCAGTATTCTTCAGGGACGAAGGCGCGGATCTCTTTCTCGCGCTCGACCACCAGTTTCACGGCAACCGACTGCACACGACCGGCCGACAGACCGCGGGCGATCTTAGCCCACAGCAGCGGCGAGACCATATAGCCCACTACGCGGTCGAGGAAGCGCCGTGCTTGCTGCGCGTTGACGCGGTTGATGTCCAGTTCACCCGGCTTGGAGAACGCTTCCTGGATCGCCTTTTTGGTGATTTCGTTGAACACCACACGCTTGTAACGGCTGTCGTCGCCACCAATGGATTCGCGCAGGTGCCAGGCAATGGCTTCCCCCTCGCGGTCCAAGTCGGTTGCGAGGTAGATGGTGTCGGCATCCTTGGCCAAACGGCGCAATTCCTCGACCACCTTCTCTTTACCAGGAAGGATCTCGTACTTGGCCTTCCAGCCATGCTCGGGATCAACCCCCATGCGCGCAAACAGCTGACGCTTGGATTTTTCCTTGGGCGACAGCGCCGGCACTTCACCTGCAGCGGCTTTACCACGCTTGACCGGCTCTTTGGCGGTACTCGCCGAACCACTGGTGGGTAGGTCACGGATGTGGCCGATGCTCGACTTCACCACGTACTCGTTGCCCAAGTACTTGTTGATGGTCTTGGCCTTGGCCGGGGATTCCACGATGACCAGCGATTTGCCCATGGATTGGAAAATTCCTGAAATTCGGTAAATAAATGCGCGAGGCGCTGAACTGCCTGCTAGCGCGGCACCGCTATATATAGTGGTGGTCCGGGCAAGGTCAAGCGTAGCAATGGTCCGACATCAGATCACGGCGTAGTGATCACAGATATTTCTGGCTGAATCAAAGCAAAGCGTGGAACTGTCTTGCCGTCCACTTCTACGGTTTCACTGAACATATCCAGAGGCCTGACCCACAAGCCAAACTCCCCATACAGCGCCTGATAAATCACCACGTACTGCTGCGTTTCCGAATGCGTGGCAACGCCCAAGACACGGTACTCAGGGCCTTTATAGTGACGATACAGGCCTGGCTGTAAATGCATGGGTTATTTCCCTGAAGATGCTCTAAGCAAAATGCTCAACCCCGGTTAACTGCGCTGCGTCTATAAATCAACAAAAACAAAAACCGGGGCACCAGGCCTAATGCCGATCAGTTAAGCCTCCCTGCTTGACCTTTGGCCGCAAGAAATCAAAATCCGATGCCTGTATTGGCATCGGATTTTTTATGCGTCTCGCTCGAGCACTGGAACTGACTCACAACATCGCCTCTACCCCCAAGTCAATCG
>CAMCJM010000210.1 GCA_945874835.1 Pseudomonas synxantha
ACCTGATTGAGATTCTCTGGCGGAAAATCAAATACGAGTGGCTGCCAGTCACGGCTTACCAGAGCTTCAAAACGCTCACCAATCATGTGCTAAAAGTGCTGTCAGGCTATGGTGATAAATATCTGATTAATTTTGTATGACTACTTAACGCCGAAGAACTGGCCCAAGGCGCAGGTGCGATTACCTTTGTTCGCCAGTTAGGCGGGGCTTTTGGAGTCAATCTGCTGACATTCTTTCTGGAGTGGCGGCAGCGTGCAGAAGGGACCAGCCCGCTGGCCGAGTTGATGGCCTTCAAACAGAGCTTTTGGCTGGTGGCGGTGATCTGTGCACTCACCGTTGTGGCAGCAGTGGGCGTTAAGTCAGGCAAGCGCTGACACTCAATGGCTCTAAGTCGAGTTGTGACGCGGTTGTCGTTTTATTGACTGTGGGCCTATGCTTAGCGCTGGTGGTTATTTGCCAAGCGGCGGTTGATTTTTATCTTCAACGTGCCGTCATTTTTATGGCCTGGCACCGGGTTGCACACGGAACGTACTTTCCCCCGGGCATTTTTGCCACCTTCATCCATCATCGTCAGCCCTTGATTGGGCGCAGTCCGGTGAATGTACGGTGTGGGTTTACCGGGAGCACTTTTTATGACCTCTGTCCGTCAATTACTGATCGGTCTGGCTTCCAGTTCGGCGTTGTACTCCGGGCTGGTGCCTGCGCTTGGCTTGGGTGAAATCAGTCTTAACTCGGCCTGAGCCAGCCGCTGGATGCTGAAATCAAACTGCTGGATGTGGGCAACCTGACCGATGCCGATGTGCGTGTGCGTCTGGCCCCAGCGGATGTGTTCAGTCGTTCGGGTGTTGAGCGCCTGTACTTTTTCAATGACCTGCGCTTTGAGCCGCTGTTGCGCGGTGACAGCAGCGTGATTCGTGTGCTGTCGACCCAGCCAGTACGCGAGCCCTACCTGAACTTTATCGTGGAAGTGGCAAGACCAAGCGGGCGGTTGTATCGCGAGTACACCGTATTGCTCGATCCGCCTGGCTCGGCCAGTTCTGTGCCGGCACCGGCAGCCAGTCCTGCCGCAGCGGATTTTGTTGCATCTGCGCGTCAGGTCGTGAGCGAGCGAGCACGTCCGGCGGTTATGCCGGCGGCGCAATTGGGTAATCGCTACAGCGTTGTGGGCGGCGACAGCTTGTGGAAAATCGCCACACGGCTGGCGGCCACTGCTGGCTCATCAGCACCGACCGCCGCGTTGATGGATGACCTGCATGCACTCAACCCTCAGGCGTATATCAATGGCGATGTCAGCCGCCTGCGAGTCGGCGCGCAGTTGTTACTGCCGGACCGCGTTGCACCTTTAGCAACTGCGGCCTCTGACGCTTCTGCAAACCAAGCAGTTTTTTCCATGGTGCAAACGGAGGTTGATGAGGCGCAAACCCAGCCCGCAACCCCGCAGCCGGCGTTGGAACCTGCTGCTGAGCTGCAAAGGCTGGAGCAGGCAAGGGTTGAGCGCGAACTGGCCAGCCAGATCGCCGAAACCTTGCAGTTGCAGCAGAGCCTTGCTGAACTGGGTGTGCAGGTGCAGCAGTTGCAGCAACAGATGCAAGTGCGTGATGAGCAGATTGCTGGCTTGTTGGCAGAGTTGGCTGCGCGCCGTACCGACACTGATGCCGCCTCGGTTGCAGCACCGTCTGTTGCCTTGAGTCCAGTGACCGAGTCGGGTAATCACTGGTTGGCCTGGGTCACGGCCATGCTGGCACTGCTGTTGGCTGGCGTGGCTGGGTTGCTCTGGCGTGTCAGAAAGCTAAACGTGCCGCCAGCAGCCCTGGGGGTTTCTCAACCGGAGCAACCCCCAGCAGCAGCGCTTGTCGCTGAGGCCTTGGCGCAGGTGGGGCCTGCAACACAGCTTGTAGCGAGCCCAGCAGTGCCGCGCACGGGCCCGGTTTGGCCAGCGGGTGATGAAGATGCCTTGCAAAGCGCCAATGTTTATATCGAGTATGGCCGCTTGAGTGAGGCGCTCGATACGCTGCGCAAGGTCTGGGAGGCGCAGCCACAGCGTGGCGATATTGGCTTCCGTTTATTGGAAGTGCTGGCTTTAGTTGGTGATGCGCAGGGTTTTCTTGCACTGGAAGCGCCTGTGCGTGAATCAGGCTTTAACCCAGCGCGCATTGACGAGCTCAAGGCGCGGCATGCCGATTTGCTCAATCAGTCAAACACCAGCGTGTTAGATGAGGCGGTGTTGGTACTTGATGAGCCGCAAGCAGCCCAATCGCCGTTACCGTTAGACAGTGCGGCCAATGATGCCCCGTTGAATCTGGATGACTTGTCGCTGGATGCCGACTGGGATCTGGTTAGCCCCTTGGCACCCGAAAAAAGGCCGAGCAAAACCGTCGTCAGTGAGTCGCTGCCTGAGCTGGATGAGCCTGATTTTTTCCAGCGTTCTGATAGCCGCAACGTACGCAGCCCTTTTGCTGAAACCATGTTGGTTGAAGAAGCGGATCACCCCGACTGGGCGGCGGGCGAGTTTGAGGTGTCTTTGTTGGATGACTTGGACGACCTCGATGCCTTGGCCGGTGATCACGACAACCTGTCCAAGTTGAATTTAGCCCTGGCTTATATTGAGCAGGGCAGCGTGGAAAGTGCCTGCCAGATTCTCAATCAGGTGTTAGTCGAGGGCGACGAGCAGCAAAAGCAGGAAGCCCTGCAATTGCTCGCCAAAATCGCCTGACACGCGGCCCTTCAGCCTGGCTCGCGCCACTCTTGGCGCGGGCGTTTATCCAAGGCAGCGCTTCGGCGGTCTGTGTCTAAACCTGATAACGAGTGAATCCATGTCCCGTGGTAAAGCCGAAGTGGTCATCACCTATTGCAGCCAATGCCAATGGTTGCTGCGCGCCGCCTGGCTGGCTCAGGAATTACTTTCAACTTTCAGCGACGATCTGGCCCGCGTCAGTCTTGAGCCGGGCACCGGTGGCGTGTTCCGGGTCACCTGCGACGGTGCGCAGATTTGGGAGCGTAAGGCCGATGGCGGCTTTCCCGAAGCCAAGGTGCTGAAGCAGCGCCTGCGCGATCAGATCGACCCACAGCGGGACTTGGGCCACAGCGATCGTCCGTCAGCCTGATTGATCTTTATCACCCGCTGTATCGAATGACTTATCGAACGCTGCGTGCCGAGATAAAAATCGCACACACAATCAGCGCGCCCCCGGCGAGCATGCGCAAGGTCGGCACTTCGCTGAACAGCAGCCAGGCGAAGGTGATGCCATAGATCGGTTCCAAGGCAAAAATCACCGCTGTGGAGCGTGCCTTGAGCCCCCGCAAGCTGGCGACAAACAGACTATGGGCCAGGCCCGTACAAAAAATGCCGAGCATGGCCATCCACAGCCAGTCTTGCGCCTGCACGCTGGGCAGCGTGGGCCAGGCCAGTGGCAGAAAGACCAACAGCACAGCAATATTCTGGTACAACGCCGCCTGGATTGGCTCAATGCCACGGGTGCTGGCACGGTTTAGCAAGGACAACAGAGCAAACAACAGGCCTGACAATACCGCCCACAGTAAGCCGCTGGTGGCCTCGCTGCCGAAGGTGAAATCCGGCGTGACGAGGATCAGCCCCAGGCACACCAGTACAACCATGGCGTATTCCATGGGCCGTGTGCGCTCACGGAACAGCACCCCTTCGAGCAGCACGGTAAAGGCCGGGAAGCTGGCAAAACCAAGGGTGGCTATGGCCACGCCCGAGAGCTGCACAGCCTCAAAAAAACTCCACCAATGTGCGCCGAGCAAGAGGCCACCAAGGGCCAGTAGAGCGGTTTGCCGCAGGCTAAGGCGCACTAGGCGGGTGTTGCTGAACAACTGGGCGAACAGCAGTAACGCCGCTATGGCAAAAATCGCTCGTCCGGCGGAGATCATCTGCGGCGTGGTGTTGGCCAGTTTGCCGAAGATGCCAGAAAGACCGAACAGCAGCGCACCCAGATGAATGGCCCACAGTGCATTGCGCTGATTCATGAGTGTGACGCACCTGATCGATTGCGCTGCATAAGAGACTCCATGTTTTCGCCGCGCAGTCTAGGCGTCATCGTGCAGTGTTGTCTGTCTTGGGAATCACCGATTTTGTCGTCAGGCTCGCATGTGCTGTTGGCCGGTTAATGGTTGCGGCGCAGCTGCCTTGGGTTAACCCCAAAATGGCGCGAGAGTGCAGCGCTAAACGCGCTCTGCGAGCTGTAGCCGACACGCGCGGCGATCTCACCAATGGCCAAGTTGCTGCCTTGTAACAGCTGACGCGCCAACTGCAAGCGGCGGCTGCGCACATAGTCCATGGGCGTTTGTCCGGTTTCATCCAAGAAGCGGGCATGGAAGCGCGCCACCGAAAGCCCACTCAGGCGCGCCAGGTCACGGACCTGCAGCGGATAGGCCGCATGTTGGTCGATGTGTGCATCCAAAGCCGTCAATGGCAGGGCCTTGTAGACCGGAGCCGGGGCATCAACGCAGGCCAGGCTGGCCAACAACAGGGCCGCGCCTTGCTGAGCGATGACCGGGTCTGCAATCGGGCTGTTGGCCAGCCAGTTAACCAGCTGGCTCTGGGCCGGTGTCAGGCTGAGGGTGGCGGGCTTCTCCAGCAATCGATGGGTGGCGTCCAGGTGTGGGCCCAGTTGCTGTTGCAACCAGGGCTGCGCGGGCACATCGAGCACCAGGCACTGGCTGCCAGATTGGCTGGCGCAGGCATGCTGCGCAGTGCTGGGCGCCACAGCCAAGGTTTGCCGGGTGATTAGCCTGCCTTGTCCGTTGATTTCGACATCCAGTTGGCCACTGATGCCAAACACTAACTGTGCATGATCATGGCTGTGGCTTAATCGTTCATGGCTGTAATGACGCAGCGAAAGCAGCGAAGACATGCTGGGCTCCTTGTTCAGGCGCTCAAGTCTACCTGCCTGCGGTGGTTTGGGTTGTCACCGAATTGCCATGCCGTTGTCATGCACGTTTCACCCCGGCTGCGCAGACTCAAGCAAACCCAGCCGGAGGTCGTCCATGACCAGCGCTCAGCTCGCCAAGCCCAGCCGCAAGCAACGTGTCCGTACCCTGTGGATTTCCGATGTTCATTTAGGTACGCGTGATTGTCAGGCCGAACACTTGGCGGCCTTTCTCAAGCGTTATCACACGGACAAGATCTATTTGGT
>CAMCJM010000211.1 GCA_945874835.1 Pseudomonas synxantha
AGCCGCATCGTGACCGATGCGGTTAGAATTTAAACCCCGCGCAATCGGGTGGAGGCACCGGTCACGTTGTTAGCGAAATGAGCGGTCACGTTCACCGAAATCCGCACATAAAGGCGAACTCGACGAAGGGCGTCCACAGCAGTTCCAGACTCACGCCACATGCTCCAGCGGTGAGCGTTGGCCCATCAGCTCACGAATCGGCGCGAAGATGCAGCCGCTGCGCGACACCAGCAGGGCGTTGTCCAAGTGCTGGCTCATGTGACTGAGGGAATGGCTGACGACCATTTGCGTGCGGCCCTCTGCCTGCCAGCGGGCGATGTGCTGCCAGAGCAGGGCCAGGCCGTGTTCATCCAGCGCGGCTTCTGGCTCGTCGAGCAACAGCACCTGCGCATCGGTCAGGCTCAGGCGGGCGAGCAGGGCGCGCTGCAATTCACCACCGGACAGCGCTTGCAGGCTGTGCTGGTGCAGCTCGCTCAGGCCCCAGTCGGCCAATGCCTGCTCCAATCGTGCCTGACGTTGCGGGCGACTCAGGCGGCTGCGCCACAACCCGGCGCTGACCAGCTCCTGCAGGGTGATCGGGAATTGCCGGTCCAGCGCCTGCTGCTGCACCAGATAGGCCACGCCACCCAGGCGCGGCACGGCCAGTTCGACCTGCCCGCGCAAGGGCTGAACGATGCCGGCGATGACCTTGAGCAGGCTGCTTTTGCCACAGCCGTTGCTGCCGATCACCCCGGTCAGGCTGGCACGGGCCAGGTGCAGATTAAGCGGCGGGGTCAGCGGGTGACCCGCAGGGCCCCATTGCAGGTTGTGGCAGTGGATCATGCCGGGCTCCAGTTCCAACGGCTGACGGCCACGGCATCGTGGGCGTGCAGGCTTTCCGCGTGCACCACGCGCAGGTGAAAGGCGCTGAAGGCCGGTTGTTCGCGCAGGGCGCTGTGCAGGCGGCGGGCAGCGTCTTCGCAGAACATCAGGTTTTGCCCGTTGGCCAGGGCAAAGGCCTGTTCATCGGCGCGCTTTACCGCCGTCTGTACGGCGGTGCCGAGGGCCTGTTCGGCGGCGTCGATCAGCTCCACCAGCGGCAACGCCGTGCTGTCGGCCTGCAAGCGCACCTGCAAGGTGGCGTAGCTGCGCTGGCTGTGTGGGGTGGCGACGATGCCGTGAGGTGAACCGAGCCATTCGAGCACCTGTTCATGGCTGAGCGGCTGGTTGGCGAAGTCGTGGGCGAACTGCTGCTGAATCAACTGACGGGCGAGCGCGGCTGAGCAGGGGCATGTCGAGGAATAGGCCACCTGCACCTGTAGTTCCACGTGAAACCCCCATGAATCCTGGCGTGCACGCACTTCGAAGGGGTAGGACTTCCATCCGGACAACGGGCTGACCAGCGCCGGACGACTCAATAAGGCATCGCCGTTGAGGGTCACGCTGGCTTCTTGCGACAGGCCTTCGTGGCTGTGCAAAAATTTTTTGAGCAACTGTTGCAGCGCGGCCGGGGTCAGGGGTTGCGCTTCCAACGCATGCAACGCCAGGTACAGCCGCGACATATGAATGCCACGGGCGCTGGCGTCATCCAGGCTGACGCCAGCGCTGGCGCGGGCATTGATGCGCTGGTCGGCCAGCAACACAGGCAGGGCAATGTCGCCCATGCCCACCCAGTCCAGGCGCTGTGCATGGTGGCTGGCCTGGCTGGCGATATCCGGCAGGGTGAGTGCATTCATCTGAAAATCCGAGGTGGCGGCGGGCGATAAATGTTATGTTATAACAATTAAAGCTGCATACCAGTGAATTCGCATCATGAGCACGACCCTGATTAGCCAAGAACAACTGCTGGCCCAGCCGGCAGATGACTACATGAACGACGCCCAGCAGCAGTTCTTCCGCGCACTGCTGTTGCAGCAGCGCAGCGAGTTACAGGCGCGCATCGCTGAGGAGTTCGAGGCCCTGCGTGAACGGGAAACCAGCAGCGACCCGGCCGATATCGGCAGCGCTGAGGAGCAGCGGCAATGGCAACTGCGCCTGCTGGAGCGCGAGAAGAAGCTGCTCGACAAAATCGACGAAGCCCTCGACCGCTTGGCGCGCGGCGAATACGGCTGGTGCATTGAGACCGGCGAGCCCATCGGCCTTAAGCGTTTGTTGCTGCGGCCCACCGCCAGCCTGTGCATCGAGGCCAAAGAGCGTCAGGAACAACGCGAAAAACACCTGCGCCACACCGAACAATGATGGAGCCTGAAACCATGACTAAACACCTTCCCGTAACCGTGCTGTCCGGCTTTCTCGGCGCCGGTAAAAGCACCTTGCTCAACGCCATCCTGAAAAACCGTCAGGGTTTGAAAGTGGCGGTGATCGTCAACGATATGAGCGAAATCAACATCGATGGCAGCGAAGTTCAGCGCGATGTCAGCCTCAGCCGTGGCGAAGAAAAGCTCGTGGAAATGAGCAACGGCTGCATCTGCTGCACCCTGCGCGAAGACCTGCTGGAAGAAGTCGGCCGCCTGGCCCGTGATGGCCGCTTCGACTATTTACTGATCGAATCCACCGGGATCAGCGAGCCGCTGCCGGTGGCCGAGACCTTCACCTTCCGCGGCGAAGACGGCCAGAGCCTGGCCGATGTCGCGCGTCTGGACACCATGGTGACGGTGGTCGATGGGGTGAATTTTCTGCGCGATTTCCACGAGGCCGAGAGCCTGGCCAGCCGGGGCGAAACCCTGGGCGAGGACGACGAGCGTTCGATCACCGACCTGCTGATCGAGCAAGTGGAGTTTGCCGATGTGCTGCTGGTGAGCAAGATCGACCTGATCAGCAGCCACGAGCGCGAAGAGCTGATAGCCATCCTCAAGGGGCTCAACACCCACGCCGAGATCATCCCCATGGCCATGGGCGCGGTGCCGCTTAACAAAATTCTCAACACAGGTCGTTTTGATTTTGAGCGCGCGGCCCAAGCGCCGGGCTGGCTCAAAGAGCTGCGCGGTGAGCACATTCCGGAAACTGAGGAATACGGCATCGCCTCCACGGCGTACCGCGCGCGTCGGCCGTTCCACCCTGAGCGCTTTTTCAATTTCATCAACCGCGAGTGGAGCAATGGCCGCCTGCTGCGCAGCAAGGGCTTTTTCTGGCTGGCCAGCAAGCACCAGGAAGCCGGTAGCTGGTCGCAGGCTGGCGGCCTGATGCGCCATGGGTTTGCCGGGCGCTGGTGGCGATTTGTGCCCAAGGCACAGTGGCCGACCGACGACGAAGGGCTGCAGGCGATCATGAAAAACTGGCAGGCGCAGAGTGGCGATTGCCGTCAGGAATTGGTGTTCATCGGGCAGAACATCAACTTTGCGCAACTGACCGCCGAGCTGGACGCCTGTCTGTTGAATGACGCTGAAATGGCCCAGGGCGTGGACGCTTGGTTGGCGCTGCCTGATCCGTTCGGCCCTTGGCATGAGGAGGCCGCCTGATGCTTGCGCCGATCTATGCGAAAGTCGCGCAGCGACACCATCATTATGCCCTTCTCCCTCCGGGAGAAGGTGGCGCGCAGCGCCGGATGAGGGAGGCGGGGATTGCTAGGGGGTCGGTGCAGCAAGTCAGCAGCGAGCAGATTGATGTGTTCGGCGAGGTGCTGCGTGATCACATCAACCTGGCGCTTTGGCAACGTCAGCTGCCTGTGCAGATCAGCGATTTCGCCAACGCCCTGTTGGCCCAGGGCGAGCCGCTGGGGCAGTCCATCGTGCTCGAGCTGGCCAGCTCGGAGAGTGAGCCGAGCCTGAGCGGCCTGGTCGATACCTACAGCGACCTGCCGGGGCAGGCGGCCTTTTTGCAGGACGTCAGCTGGCTGATCAGCGCCTTTGTCTGCCTGTTCGACGCCAAACGTATCGGCGTGCGCCTGCGCATTCTCGATAAAGCCATGTGCCCGCGTTTTCACGTTGACCACGTGCCGGTGCGGTTGATTACCAGCTACGCCGGGATCGGCAGCGAGTGGCTGGAGGAAGGCGTGATGGCGCGCCGCCGCTTGGGCGACCCCGCCGCTGAGCCCAGCGATCCAGCCCTGATCCAGCGCGCCGAGGCCGGGCATGTGCTGCTGGCCAAGGGCGAGAAATGGATCGGTAACGAGGGCGGTGGGCTGATTCACCGCTCGCCGCAACCGCCTGCCGGTGAGCGGCGGTTATTGCTGACTCTCGATTGGCTGGCCTGAAGCCAAGTTAAAAAGAGGGCCTGGGGCGGGCTAGGGTGGCTTGAGCCGCGTGTTGTGACCGAGCACCAACGTGTGGCGTTAGCTGATGACGAGTGCTGCTTTCCGCCGTTGGGCTTCGCTGCGCTCAACACCAACCTACCTGCGCAGGCTGCACAATAAAAAATAGGCTGCGGTTTAAGCAGCCCGAAGCACCAGAAAAAACTGCCAGAGCGTGATTCGGCAGGTGGGGCGAGGTACCCAGGGCCACTAGAACACAGACCGGGTTACGCCTTGATGACGGTGCTTGGAAGACACAGGAGTCGTATTGCGATACGCATAATGTGTCGCTTGCTGTGGGAGGGGCTTTGGCCGCGACGGTATGGTTTAAACCGGGTTTAACAGCCGTCTAGTACGCCATCCACACGCCTTTGCTCTGCTTCTCGCAGAAAGGCTTGAGGTAAGCCGTATCGCTGGCAATGCCGTAATAGTGCACATCCTGCTTATACGGTGTGCCACCGACAGTGGCGTTGCGGCACACGCCAAAGGCGCCGGTGGGGCATTGCTCGACAAACTCCACCTCGACCTTCTGCCCCTGCAACTGCGGTTGGCAGAAGCCGGTGCGGAACAGGGTTGGCGGGATGCTGCGGTTCTGCTGGCACACCTTCACATCCAGACGCTCGGCCTGACTGTGCACCACGCAGGCTTCACCCCAGGCCAGGCCGGACAACAGGTACAAGCCAAGCAGTAGAGCGACACGCATCGTTAAAGCCTCGATAAACGGACAATGACCAAAAACAGGCGAACGTTGCAGGAGCAGTTGATGGCATGTCAAAAATTGGCTGCAAACTCTAGGTTCTGTTGACGTATCAGCGGAGCCACAACAGGGTTGCAGCGAAGGCCAGCATAGACTTGAAATGACTGGCCTTTTTCTCAAAACGCGTAGCAATCCGCCGGTAATGCTTAAGTTTGCCGAACAGGCACTCCACGACGTGGCGC
>CAMCJM010000212.1 GCA_945874835.1 Pseudomonas synxantha
GGTAGCTGGTGTGGCGATCAACTGGGCGGAAACGGCTCATGCTGGGTCTCGCTGAGGGCAAGCCGCTATCATCGCAGAAAACCATAGGAAAGCCCGACAGGCTGCTAGGTCGCATGGATACCCCCTCAGGTGGTTCGTTAAACCGGATTGCAAGCCACCTACCGCCGCCAGACATAACCTCTGGCCATGTGCTGCCTGCGCGGTGGTGCATTCCGTGTGTGGTTCTTTGGCGCGCCCTGGTGGCGCGTTTTTTTACGTCCTCCCCTTGCAGCTTGCCCGCCAAAAGCCTTCATAAAGCCTTTACGGCGCTGTTCCGCTGCACATCCCAACCACGAGAGCCACCGCAGCGCCAAAACGGCGTATACGTGCTCCTAGGCGGGTTCACTGAACAAGGGGAATCCGTAAGAGAGATGATCAGCGGGAATACTTGCCGCCGTCTCTTTAACCGGGTTTAAGGAAACCAAACAAAAAGCGCCCGGAGTGCGGGCGCTTGAAGGGGTTGAGTCAGCAAGTAGGGGTTATTGAGCGAAGGACTCTGACTCATAAAAGCCTTTGCCACAACTACGCTGGGGCCTACGTTGCGGGAAGGGTATTACCGGTGCTCTAGGGCCTGCTCCCGAACCAACACTAACCGCAAAATCAGCGATGGCCATTACACCTAGGCGGGCGTACAGCAACCCAGCGGCGGGCGTCTTGGCCAGCTTACACACTCGCATAGCGCCTTCCAGGTCAAACACTCGCGCCCGCGTTCGCCCGTCATGCTCTGACTGGTGCAGGTCAACCAGCAAAGAATGCCAGCCCAGCTCAACGGCATGTTTGCAAAAAATCTGCTCGACCGCAGCAGCTGGGTCGGCGTAACCCAGTGCATGCCCAAGCTGCCAGTCAGTGACGAACTGCTGTTCGCCGTAACCATCAATTGTCAGGTAGTCCGGTTCGGCCACAAAAACGGCGCGGCATACGGCTGGGCGGATACATGGAAATTGCAGAATGCAGGCGCTCATACAGCACCGCCCTGGTGAAGCGCTTTCACCAGTTGGCCCAGTTTGCGATCAATCCTGCGCAACAGCTTCACTTGCTCATTATCCGTTGGCGGCAGGTCGGCCATGCTGCTGCTCAAGAGTGCAGCCAGTCGATCCAGCGGGTCACTCTTGCCGGCGTCAGGCCTAGGAAAGACAATGATCTTCGCGCTCATACATCACCGCCTTGCAGCCAAAAGCGGCGGTACACGTCATAGCGGGCATCGTTCAGGCCGGGGCAGTGGCGGTGGCTCAGCAGGTTGCGCACCTCGCCTTCGATCACTTGTACCAGCTCCTCGGCTTCTTCCTCGGAGGTGTAGCGCATCAGAGTTTTCAGCAGCTCGCGGCAGTAGGCTTTGCGGCGTTCGATCTGGCAGGCCGGTGGTCTGCTGGGAATGGCTTTCAAGGTCACCAAGTTTGCAGTGCTGGCTGGCGGCTCAGTCACCGCGCGCATGCCGCCCCTGTCAAGCCAAGCGATCAGCTCTTCAGCATGGGCGTTATCCTTGGTTTTCAGCCCATCAATAAACCATCGCACGCCACCCTCAGAAAGCAGCAGGGATTCAACAGGCATCCCTTCAATTCGGGCTTTCCGGTAGTGCCCAGCTAGCACCTCCGGGGACATCTTAACTCGGGCACCAACAGCACCAGCGTTGAGCAGAACGCAGAGGGCAATGTCGCGCGCCACAACCCAGCGCTCACCAGAGCACATAACCACACGCACGATACCGCCAAAGGAGTTCACGACGGCACGGCTGATCAGGGTGGCGTTACTCATGACCCACCTCCTGCGCGGCAATCGTCCGCGCCTTGGCCATTGCTTCGTTGTAGCGAGCCAGCCGGACGGAGAGGGATGAGTCAGCATGTAATGCCGCAATTGCGCAGGCACGATGGAAAGCAGCCTTTGCCCTGGACGGATTGAGGGTGAGAATTCGACGTTTGGTCATGATTAGAACACCTATGTAGCGGCCTTATTCTCCGCTGCCATGACGCCAATCATGGTGAGCGGAACCGTGCAGGTTGGCGTACCGGACATAGGAACCGGTGAGCCCTAAGGCTCCCCACACGGCCCGCCCATAAAGGCGCTAGCCGTGCTTTGGACACAAAAAAACCGCTTCGAGGGCGGTGTGTCCACCCATGTATCAGGACGCCAATCCTGATCGCTGAATTAGCAGCGATGTGAAAGAGGCTAGCATTGCCAGGCAGAGAGAGCAAGCCAGATGTTGCATATAAATCAAATGCGCAATCGCCTTCGTATTTGATTTATATGCAATGCTGCGCCAGCGCACCATTTGATTTAAATGCAATTTGTTGTTGTCGACCAATATGATTTAAGTGCAATATGCTGTCGTCGGCAAATGTGATTTATATGCAAAAGCGCTCGATCCACACCCTAAAGAGGCTCTGTCATGAGGTATTACATCCGGATAAATGGCCGACTTGCGTCGATCACGATCAGCGATACCTTGAGCCAATACCTGGTTCTTGCTCGCGGGGGAGAAAGTGACCGCTATGGCAATGGCAAGAAGCTGGCCCAGGGCTGGATTAACGAGTTGGCTCAGCGTGCGGATGTGCCTGACAAGGACATCAGCCAGTGGGTACAGGCCAGAATCGTTGATTACATCGTCGCCCAAGAATTATGGGATCGGCTGCAGGAGCTGAAGCCCAAAATAGCCGCCAAGATCGAAAAGAACACAGCTCGGAGGGCGGCATTTCTACGCGAAACCTAGCAGTCCAAGGGCGGCAGCTTTGTCTCTTGGAAGTGATAGGGGCGACCAGTTTCCAGAGTTTCCAATTCGGAACCAATTTTGGAAGCCTTGGCACTCTGCGTTTTCTGATGATTCCAAATTTTAAACCGCCCAAATCATGCCCCCAGAATGCATAGAACCCCAAATAGGTTGGGGTTCTTTAGCTCTTGCAAACCGGCAATCGATTGCCGAAATGACCAGAAATACGGTTTCAGTCATAACGGGCGTTGACGCCCGATTTGCTCAGTAAGTGGTGCGCCGCCGGTCATGCTCGGCTTGCTTCAGCATTCGCCAAAACTCCTGGTAGTTAATCTGCGCGGCCTGCTTGGCTTGGGCCTCCAGGTTGCCACCGGACGTGCCGCCCAGGTTGAAATTCTGTGTCAGGTGTACCGTCACTGCGCCACCTCGCTGGCCAGCGCCAGCCAGGGCGGCGGGTTGGGTGCTGGCGGCTATATCGGCGGCGGCGAGCTGAGGCGCGCCCAGGCTCACCGCCGTGGCGGCGGCCATGCCCAGGGCGGCCTTCTTAACCAGCCCGACCTGTCCGGCGATGCCCAGGGCCGCACCCTCAGCCACATGCCCACCCGCTGCCATGAAGACCCGGCTGGGGCTCTTGATACCGAGCTTATCCTTGAACCAGGTGGTGACGTCATCGCCCAGGCCGGTGACGGCATCCTTGGCAGCACCGGCCATGCCTTTGATGCCGCTCACCAAGCCGGTGACCAGCATGCCGCCGAAGTCGGTGAACTTGGCTGGCATCTCTATCCCGAAGTAGTTCATCACGCCGCTGAAGGCCCGATAGAACAGGCCGTATGGGTTGAAGTTGAGGAGAGTCGCGGCGATGCCTGATAGCCCGCCGCTGAAGCCCGTTTTGATCTCCGTCCAGAGCCCGCCGAAGAAGCCTTTGATCGGTTCCCAGTTGCGGTAAATCAGGTAGGCAGCCCCCGCCACCAGGGCGATGCCGCCGATGATCCAGCCAATGGGCGTGGTCATGAAGGCGGTGCCCAGGCCCATGACGGCGGTGCGGGCAATGGCCAGGGCGGGTGCCAGACGCACCAGACCACCGCGCAGGTGGCCTAGACCGGTGACCAGCGGCCCGAGCTTGCCCAGGGCCATAGCGCCCTGGAGCACGCCGAACTTGCCAGAGACCAGGGACATGACAATGCCCAGGCCGTTGAGGCCGGAGGCACCGAGGTTGACGGCGTAGGCCGCGCCGAGCATGCCCATGCGCAGGGCAACAGCGCCCGCCGCGAATTTGACCACGCCGCTGATTAAGCCGGGGTTGGCCTGTGCCCAGCCGGCAAAGCTGTGCACCAGGGGAATGGCGGTTTTTAGCAGGTCGTTAACGGCGGGCAGCAGGGCATTGCCGAGTGACAGGCCCAGTTCGCCGATGCCGATCTTGAAGGCATCCATGTAAGTGGTGTGCTTGAGCACGGAGCCAGTGTTGCGCGATGCCTTCATTAAACCGTTTAAAGAGAATTAGGATTGGCACGCTGAGGCGGCTGATAACGCCCCGAAGTGGGCCGGAACGGGCGCTTCTTTTTCTCTTGCACCATTTGCAACGCTTTTGCGCCGCCCATCTCGTTCTGTTTCGCTCTATCCCGCTCTATCTCGGATTTATCTCACGTTTTTCCCTGTATTTATCTCACTCTCACTCAAAAGACAGGCACAAAAAAAAACCGCCTGACCGGCGGTTTTTTGTGTACGGATTGATCAACCAACGAAGTTAAGCAGCACACCCGCCGCCACTGCCGAACCGATAACCCCAGCCACGTTCGGGCCCATGGCGTGCATCAACAGGAAGTTCTGCGGATTGGCTTCCAGCCCAACCTTGTTTGACACACGCGCCGCCATCGGCACTGCCGACACGCCCGCCGAACCAATTAACGGGTTGATTTTGTTAGTGCTGAACACATTCATCAGTTTGGCCATCAACACACCCGCTGCGGTGCCCGCGCAGAAGGCCACCATGCCTAGCAACAGAATACCCAGGGTCTTGAGCTGCAGGAAAGCATCGGCAGACAACTTTGAACCGACAGCAAGGCCCAGAAAGATGGTGACGATGTTGATCAACGCGTTGCGCGACGTATCCGCCAAACGCTCTACCACGCCCGCTTCACGCAACAGATTGCCCAAGGCAAACATGCCGATCAGCGGTGCAGCATCCGGCAGCAACAGGCCAACCAACACGCAAAGCACGATGGGGAAGATGATCTTCTCGACCTGCCCCACCGGACGCAGTTGTTGCATAACGATGGCGCGCTCTTCCTTAGTCGTCAGCGCTCGCATAATCGGCGGCTGCAACAACGGCACCAGCGCCATGTAGGCAT
>CAMCJM010000213.1 GCA_945874835.1 Pseudomonas synxantha
GCTTGCCCTGCGCCAAGAGGTGCATCAGCAGGCCCAAGATCTTGGGTAGATTTGAGGGGAAACCTCAGATTCCGAGCCTGTTTTTAACGCAGCATTGTCAACGCAGGTAGTTTTTCATCAGCCTGGGAGTGATAGCGCAGGATAGCCGATACCCCAGAAAGGCAAAAGGCACCCGAAGGTGCCTTTATAGAGCGCTTAAAGCCAAGCTTAACGCTTGTCTTTGCGCTTCTTCTCGGCCTTTTTATGGTGCGTCATCAAGCGACGTTTCTTGTTCACCTGGCGGTCGGTGAGGGTGTTTTTGTTGCCCTCGTACGGGTTATCGCCGCCCTTGAACTCGATGCGGATCGGCGTACCGACCAGCTTAAGCACGCGGCGGTAGGTGTTTTCCAGGTAGCGGATATAGGACTTAGGCACCGCCTCAACCTGGTTGCCGTGAATCACGATCAGCGGCGGGTTGGCACCACCCAAGTGGGCATAGCGCAGCTTGATGCGGCGGTTGTTAACCATGGGCGGCGCGTGATCGCTGACGGCGTCTTCAAGAATCGTGGTCAGACGGTTGGTCGGCCAGCGGGTGATCGCCGACTTGAACGAGGCCTGCACCGACTTGTACAGGTTGCCCACGCCGGTGCCATGCAGCGCCGAGATAAAGTGAATGTCGGCAAAGTCGACGAAGAACAGTCGGCGTTGCAGTTCAACTTTCACGTAGTCGCGCTCGCTGGGCTCCATACCGTCCCATTTGTTCAGCGCGATGACCAGCGCACGGCCGCTTTCGAGCACAAACCCCAGCAGGTTGAGGTCATGGTCGACCACGCCTTCGCGGGCATCCATGACGAACACCACGACGTTGGAGTCCTGAATCGCTTGCAGGGTTTTCACCACCGAGAACTTTTCCACCGCCTCGAAGATCTTGCCGCGACGACGCACGCCAGCGGTGTCGATCAGGGTGTACTTCTCGTCATCACGCTCAAACGGGATATAGATACTGTCGCGAGTGGTGCCAGCTTGGTCATAGACGATGACGCGCTCTTCGCCGAGCATGCGGTTGACCAACGTCGACTTACCAACGTTGGGTCGACCAATGATCGCTAGCTTGATGCCGTCTTTTTCGCTCGGACCGGGAATGCGCTTGGCTTCCTGACCTTCGAGGACTTCTTCCTCTTCCTCGCCCTCTTCCAGCTCGCTGGCATCCTTGGGGAAGGAGCCCAGCACCGCTTCGAGCATCTGAGTGATGCCGCGACCGTGGGCACCGGCAATCGGCAGGGACTCGCCCATGCCCATGCTGGAAAATTCGGCGCGGGCCAGGTCGGTATCGATGTTGTCGACCTTGTTGATGACCAGGAAGCTGCGCTTGTTACGCCGACGCAAGTGCTCGCC
Source organism: Pseudomonas synxantha (assembly GCA_945874835.1). Lineage (GTDB taxonomy): Bacteria > Pseudomonadota > Gammaproteobacteria > Pseudomonadales > Pseudomonadaceae > Aquipseudomonas > Aquipseudomonas synxantha_B. The sequence continues at coordinate 1,375 of CAMCJM010000213.1, forward strand.
GATCATCTGATCAGAGGCCGACAAACCGGCGCGGGCGTCAACCAGGAACAGCACGACATCAGCCTCTTCGATGGCCTGCAGCGACTGCTCGGCCATTTTTGCATCAATGCCTTCCTCGTCCCCGGAGATACCACCGGTGTCGATGACGATATAGGTTCGCCCCTGCCACTTGGCCTCGCCGTACTGGCGATCACGGGTCAGACCAGGCAGGTCGCCGACAATCGCGTCACGGGACTTGGTCAAGCGGTTAAACAGGGTGGACTTGCCGACATTAGGGCGGCCCACCAGGGCAATTACGGGAACCATTAGGCTCTCCACTTCGTTATTTCAGAAAATACAAAAGCCGCTGCAGGGGCAGCGGCCAGAATTAAACGCGCTGGCGCTACCACGCGCCCTTAACGGGTGTGCGGAAACGCCAGCACTGGACGAGCAATTACTTGATGGTTAACGCCACCAGATTGCCGCCATTACCAAAGGCATACAGCCAGTCACCCACCACCAGTGGACGGGCACGCAGGCCATCACTGTCGATGCGCGTGCGCCCGACAAAACGACCGTCTACTTGGCTAACCAGGTGCAGGTAACCCTCGAGATCACCAAACACCACATAGCTGGAAAACACCTCAGGGGCCGACAGTTGGCGACGCGCCAACGCATCATTGCTCCACAAGGCAGAAGCCGAACGCTCGTCAATCCCTTCGACGGTGCCGCTGGCCTGGTTCACATAAACGCTGCCATAACCTTGGGCTACGCCCACCGAACTGGAGGCTTCACGCTGCCAGAGGATACGACCACTTTCCAGATCCATGGCCGCTACACGGCCTTGATAGCTGACAGCGTACAGAGTGCCAGCTGACAGCAGCAAACCTCCATCGATATCAACCACACGATCAAGCTCCGAGCGACCTTGCGGAACGGCCACGCGCTGCTCCCAAACCGGAATGCCACGCTGCGCATCCAGGGCGATGACCTTGCCGGTGGACAGGCCAGCAATGGCCAGACGGTTGGTCAGCACCGGGCTGCCTGTGCCGCGCAGCGTCAAGACTGCAGGGGTGCTTTCGAAAATCCAGCGCTGCGAACCGCTTTCCATATCAAAGGCGATCAGACGATCGTCCTGAGTCTGTACCAGCACCACGTCACCGTTGAGCGCTGGCGCAGCCAACACCTCACTGGTCACGCGGGCACGCCATTTCTCTTCGCCTGAGGCGCTGTCGAGGGCGATGATTTCGCCTTTCAACGTGCCCACCACAATTACGCCGTAACCTGCGGCTACAGCACCCGAGACCGGCAACTCTAGATCAGCTTTCCAAATGACCTTGCCGCTCATGCGGTCCATGGCCACAACCAGGCCCTCAACATCGGCGGCATAGATCTGCTCGCCATCAATCGCCGGCACCAGCATGTTGAAGGTATCGCCTTGGCCTTCACCAATCGAGCGACTCCACTCCTTCTGCAGACGTACCTCTTCTTCAAACTTGGGCAGATCGGCCGGCGGCAGTTCCTTCTTGCTATTGCTGCTGCAACCTACAGCCAAAACGGCCAAGGCCAGCAGTGCGGCATTCTTCCAGCGCATCACGTCACGCATCCCCTTTAGCCAGGTCATCCAGCTTCATTTGTAAACCACCGACTGCGGCGTCCTCAGACAATGCGGCTTTGGCTTTTTCGTAGGCCGCATGGGCATCATCGGCACGACCGAGTTGCACCAGCACATCACCTTTTAGCTCTTCACGACCGGCGGTGAACGCCGGCTCGACCTTAGCGTCGAGCAGCTTCAAGGCATCCTCGGCCTTGTTCTGCGCAGCCAACACACGCGCCAGTCGCTGGCGTGCCAGTTCGCCCACGCTATCATCAGCAGGCTTGCTGACAATGGACTGCAGTTCAGCCGCCGCATCATCAAGCTTGCCCGCCTCAACGGCGACCTTGGCAACAAACAAGCTGCCGTATTGGGCGTAATGGGTGCCGGCATAGTCATTTTTCAGGGTATTGGCCAACTCGGCCACTTTACCAGCGTCAGGCTTGCCACTTGGATCAAGCGCTGCTTCCAACAGTTGTTGATAAACAATCGACGCGCCATGCGCCTGATTACTCTGGTACTGCTGCCAGCCCTGCCAGCCGAGCACGGCCACCAATGCCAGCACCACACCGGTCAACAACGGCATGCCGTTGCGCTGCCACCAATCCTTGATTACTGCCAGTTCTTCATCATCAGTACGCGAAACCACACCAACACTCCTATTCGCTAAATCACTTAACAGACGCTCAGGCCTGATTGGCGCAGCTCGCCAGGTGATCGGCCAATGCCGACCAGGCAATATCTTGTTGCTCGCCCTGACCGCGCAGCGGCTTGCAACCTACCATTTGCTGGGCCAGTTCGTCTTCACCGAGAATCAAGGCATACAAGGCACCGCTTTTATCGGCCTTCTTGAATTGGCTCTTGAAGCTGCCTGCGCCGGCATTTACCTGCAAACGCAGCCAAGGCAACTCATCGCGCAAACGCTCACTAAGCGCCAAAGCGGCCAATTCTGCTGGCTCACCAAACGCACAAAGGTACACATCGACGCTGCGGCCAATTTCAGCCGGTACTTTACCTAGAGTTTCGAGCAACAGCACCAAACGTTCGATGCCCATGGCAAAACCAACGCCCGGGGTTGGCTTGCCGCCCATCTGCTCAACCAGGCCATCATATCGACCACCAGCGCACACAGTACCTTGGGATCCGAGCTGATCGGTGACCCACTCAAATACAGTTTTGCTGTAGTAATCGAGCCCACGGACCAATTTGGGGTTGATCACGTAGGGCACACCGGCGGCATCCAGACGTGCTTTCAGGCCATCGAAATGCACACGCGACTCTTCGTCGAGGTAGTCGGCCAACTTTGGCGCATTAACCAGCAAGGCTTGAGTTTCCGGCACTTTGCTGTCGAGCACACGCAGGGGGTTTGTGCCCATGCGGCGACGGCTGTCTTCGTCCAGCTGGTCTGCGTGCGCAGTCAGGAACTCGACCAGGGCATCACGGTATACCGCACGGGCAGCGCTGGTGCCGAGGCTATTGAGCTCAAGCTTGACCACATCGCGAATACCCAGCAGCCCCCATAGACGCCAGGTCAGGGTTATCAGTTCGGCGTCGATGTCCGGGCCATCGATATTGAAGACCTCGACACCAATCTGGTGAAACTGACGGTAACGACCTTTTTGCGGGCGCTCGTGACGAAACATCGGACCGATGTACCAGAGCTTTTGCGTTTGTCCGCCACCGGACAAGCCATGCTCCAACACCGCACGTACACAGGCCGCAGTGCCCTCAGGGCGCAGGGTCAGGGAGTCGCCGTTGCGGTCTTCGAAGGTGTACATCTCTTTTTCAACAATGTCGGTGACTTCACCAATCGAGCGCTTGAACAGCTCGGTGAACTCGACAATCGGCATACGGATCTGACGATAGCCGTAACCGTCCAGCAGACCGGCAATAGCACCTTCAAAGTAACGCCAGAGCGGCGTTTGCTCGGGCAAAATATCGTTCATGCCACGAATGGCTTGCAGGGGCTTGCTCAAGTGTTTTCCTTAGGTTCTGTTGACGTATCAGCGGAGCCACAACAGGGTTGCAGCGAAGGCCAGCATAGACTTGAAATGACTGGCCTTTTTCTCAAAACGCGTAGCAATCCGCCGGTAATGCTTCAGTTTGCCGAACAGGCACTCCACGACGTGGC
>CAMCJM010000214.1 GCA_945874835.1 Pseudomonas synxantha
AACTTGAAGCGCATGGCCGTATTACGCCCGCAAATCAGAAATTGAGCAAAAAACAGGCATAAATCCGGGTGAATTGGCAAAAAATGCCTGATTTCCGGAAAAGCCAATGCTCTATCGGTCTGCGGGACTCAAGTCCGACAGGCTGCTAGGGGCGATTCATTGTGTACTTGCCTTTGGCGTTCCAGACTCACCTCTGGCACAGCCTCGCAGCATCATAGGTGGGCATTTGGTTTCAACCTTGGTTGGGCTGGTGGTTTTAAACACTCTTGGTAGCTCGTGGTGGGCAGGCGCTCTGGCCGTGGGGCTGGCGTTGGCTGCGATGCAACAAACGCGGACGCTACATGCTCCTGCGGGCGCGAACCCGCTGGTCGTGCTGGCTGCGGGCGCACCGTTGAGCTTTCTGGTCGCACCTGTATTGATCGGTTCAATCTTGATTGTCGTTGTAGCTTGGTTAATCAACAACGCGCGCAACCGAGCGAGCTATCCCAAGTACTGGCTGTAATCACGAGAGGAGGTTTCCACTGTTTCTTCGTGATTGTGTGTTCTACCAGCAAATAGCCCGGACAACCATCGCAATGGTGGATGGATAAAGCGACATCCACCCGCGCGAAGACGCTTGAGCATGGAAGCTATCGGCGCTAGGCGCCGACACCACGACCCGCTCCTTCGCTAAGCCTCAACGCTGTTCCACTGCTTGCTCAGGCGCTTGTCGGATACCGGCAGTTTGGTGCCCAGTTGCTGGGCGAACAGTGACACGCGGTATTCCTCCAGCAGCCAGCGGTAGAGTGTCAGTTGTGGGTCGCGTTTGCCTTCCTGGTTGTGTTTGGCCAGGCGCGCTTGGTACTGCTCCCAGTAGCCGGCCAGCTCGCCGCTCCAGACGCGGTCGCGCTGTACCTGCGCAGCGATTTTGTCCAGGCGTTGCTCGATGGCTTTGAGGTAGCGCGGCACTTCTTTAAGCCACTGCGCCGGGGTTTCGCGGACGAAACCGGGATAGACCAGATTGCTCAGCTGCAACTTGATGTCGTTCAGCGCCATGGCTTGGGCCAGGTCGATTTTGCCTTTGAAGCGTTTTTGCAGGCCGTGCCAGAGTTTGAGAATCTCCAGCGTCAGTTTGGCCAGGCGTTCGGCCTCGGCTGTCCAGTCGCTGCGTTTGCGTTCGGCCAGCGCGGCTAAACCTGCGCCGTCACGCGGCAGCGGCTCAGCACCTTCGAGGATGCAGCTGTCGAGGCTGGCCAGCAGAATGTCTTCAACCAGTGCATCAACGCGGCCCATGTCTCGATAGAGCAGCGCCAGTTCGGTCAGCCCCGGCAACTTGCCGCGCAGAAACTTCGCCTGTTCACTCAACTGCTGCAAGAGCAAACGCTGCAGGGCGCGGCGATGCTGGAATTCGGCTTCGGCCAAGGTTGGGAAGCGCCCTTCCTTGACCACACCGCCCTCTTCCACCAGCGCCGGGTAAACGGTCATGGACAGGCCGGCGACCTGCTGCTGGGTTTTGGCCGCCACTTCGCTAAAGACCTTGGCCTCTACCGGCTGCTGGCTCTTGGCGGTTTTCGGCAAGGCCAAACCGGCTTGGGTGGCTTCGCTAAAGCGTGCGGTCAGCTCGGCCAAATCGCGGCCTTCCCCCAGGGGTTTGCCCTGGTTGTCGACCACTTCGATGTTCATGCGCAGATGGCCTTCAAGCTGCGCGGCGGACTCCGCCCAAGCTTCGTCACTGACGCGTGCACCGGTCATGCGCGTCAACTCACGGCCCAGAGCTTCGGGCAGGCTGCCCTCGGCAAAGGTCAGCTTGCTCAGCGCCGCGCCGACAAAATCCGGCACGGGCACAAAGTTTTTGCGCAGCGCCTTGGCCAGGCCGCGCACCAGGGCCATGCACTTGGCTTCCAGCAGCCCCGGCACCAGCCATTCCAGGCGCTCGGGCGGCAGTTGCGGCAACAGCGGCGCGGGTACGCGCAGGGTCACGCCATCACGCGGGTGATTGGGCTCGAAGTGATAAGTGAGCGGCAGGCTCAATTCGCCCAGGCGCAGGGTGTCGGGGTACTGCGCGGCGGTGATTTCCTTGGCGTCGCGGGCCAGCACGTCTTCTTCGCGCATGATCAGCAGGTGCGCGTCTTTTGCGCTCTCGCGCTTGTACCAACTGTCGAAACTGGCGCTCTGGTAGATGTCGGCTGGCAGACGCGCGGCGTAGTAAGCGAACAGGGTTTCTTCATCGGCGAGGATGTCACGGCGGCGCGCCTTGGCTTCCAGCTCGTCGAGTTTTTCCAGCAGTTCACGGTTGGCCGTCAGGCACTTGGCGCGGGAGTTGATTTCACCCGCCACCAGCCCTTCGCGGATAAACAGCTCACGCGAGGCCACCGGGTCAACCGGGCCAAAATGCACCGCGCGGCGACCGACCACGATCAGGCCGTAGAGGCTGATTTGCTCATAGGCCACCACTTGGCCGCGTTTCTTCTCCCAGTGCGGTTCGAGGTGGTTTTTCTTGATCAGGTGGCTGGCCAGCGGCTCGATCCAGTCCGGTTCGATTTTGGCGACCATGCGCGCGAACAGCTTGGTGGTTTCCACCAATTCGGCGGCCATCAGCCAGCTGGGTTTCTTGCGGCCGATCACCGACGAGGGGTGCACCCAGAAGCGGCGCTGGCGTGCACCGAGGTAGTCGCCGTCTTCGGTTTTCTGGCCGATCTGGCTGAGCAGGCCAGCGAGAATCGCCTTGTGCACGGCGGCGTAGCCTTTGGCTTTTTGGGCGGCCTGATCTTTTTCGGCCAGCTCTTTTTCCTTCTGCACGGCAGAGAGCTGGGGTGTGGCATTGCGGCGATCATTTTCTGGGTTCGAAGGCTTAGTTGCCTGAGCGCCCGAATCGCCAGCAAGCTGGCTCCTACCCTTCGCGCTGTCGCCTGCAGGCAGCTGCAAATCACGGCTAATCAGTACCAGCTGACGGTGCGCGTCGCGCCATTCGCGCAGGCGCAAATAATTCAGGAAGTTCTTCCGGCACCAGCTGCGCAGTGCGCTGGAACCGAGGGCCTGGCGCTGCTCTTCAAAACCGCGCCACAGGTTGATCAAGGCGGCGAAGTCGGAATCGACATCCTTCCACTGCGCATGGGCCTGGTCGGCGGCTTGCTGGCGGTCGGACGGGCGCTCGCGCACATCCTGCACCGAGAGCGCGCTGGCGATGATCAGGACTTCGTCCAGGCTGCCCTGTTTGGCCCCTTCCAGCACCATGCGACCCAAGCGCGGGTCCACCGGCAGGCGCGCCAGCTGGCGGCCCAGCGGCGTGAGCTGGCCTTCGCGGTTAACCGCCGAAAGTTCCTGCAGCAGGTTGAAGCCATCGCTGATGGCCTTGCCATCCGGCGGCTCGATAAAGGGGAATGCCTCGATCTCACCGAGGCGCAGATGGAGCATCTGCAAAATCACCGCCGCGAGGTTAGTACGGAGGATTTCCGGGTCGGTAAAGGCCGGACGACCGTTGAAATCTTCCTCGCTGAACAGACGAATACAGATGCCCGGCTCGACCCGCCCGCAACGGCCTTTGCGCTGGTTGGCGCTGGCCTGGCTGATGGCCTCGATGGGCAGGCGCTGGACTTTGGCGCGGTAGCTGTAGCGGCTGATCCGCGCGGTGCCGCTGTCGATCACATAGCGGATGCCCGGCACGGTCAGCGAGGTTTCCGCGACGTTGGTGGCGAGCACTATTTTGCGCGCGCCCATGGGTGCAAAAATCTTCTGCTGCTCGGCCGGGGTCAGCCGCGCATACAGCGGCAACACTTCGGTCAGGCGCAGGTTGGCTTTGCGCAGCACTTCGGCGGCGTCGCGAATTTCGCGCTCGCCGGGCAGAAACACCAACACATCGCCGGGGCGCTTGCCTTCGGCCTTTTCGAAGGCGCTGATTTCATCCAGCGTGGCGAGGATCGCCTGATCGACCGAGAGGTCTTCCTCAACGCGGTTGCCGTCTTCGTCCTGCTCGGCGGCCAGCGGCCGGTACCAGGTGTCCACCGGGAAGGTGCGGCCGGACACTTCAACAATCGGCGCGCCGTCAAAGTGCTCGGAGAAGCGCTGCAAATCGATGGTCGCCGAGGTGATGATCAGCTTGAGGTCAGGGCGGCGCACCAGCAGGGTTTTCAGAAAACCCAGCAGGAAGTCGATGTTCAGGCTGCGCTCATGGGCTTCGTCGACGATGATCGTGTCGTACTTTTCTAGGTAGCGGTCGTGCTGGGTTTCGGCCAACAGGATGCCATCGGTCATCAGCTTGATCAGGCTGCGCTCGTTGCTCTGGTCCTCGAAACGCACTTGATAGCCGACCAGTTCACCCAGCGGCGTGCCGATTTCTTCCGCCACCCTTGTCGCCACACTGCGCGCGGCCAAGCGGCGCGGCTGGGTGTGGCCGATCAGCCCGTGCACACCACGGCCCAGCTCCAGGCAGATTTTCGGCAACTGGGTGGTCTTGCCCGAACCGGTTTCCCCGGCGATTACCACCACCTGATGCCCGGCGATGGCGGCTTTGATCTCATCGCGCTTGGCGGCAATCGGCAGCGCATCGTCGTAACGCATCGGCGGCACGCTCAAACGGCGCGCCTCAACCTTGGCCCTGGAGGCCTCAAAACGCTGCAGCCACTGCGCCAGCTTGGCCTCATCGACCGGCGTTTGCTTGCGCAGCTCAAACAATTGGCGGCGCAGCCGATTGCGATCGCCGAGCAGGGTCTGGTCGAGGTTTTTCAGCAGTTGATCAAAAGCAGGCGTGGCGTCGGTCATCGGGCAATCGCGAGGGGAATTTCAAAGCCGGCGATTGTCGCAGATTTGCCGGGCGAGGTCAGAACCCCATCAAGCCGATGACCGCGATACACCGCGTTTATGCCCCTGCTGGCGAAGCTCTTCACGATGCCACTCACGATCCTCAAGCCCCATAGAGCCCTCCTAGCAGCCTGTCGGACTTGAGTCCCGCAGACAGATAGAGCATTGGCTTTTCCGGAAATCAGGCATTTTTTGCCAATTTACCCGGATTTATGCCTGTTTTTTGCTCAATTTCTGATTTGCGGGCGTAATACGGCCATGCGCTTCAAGT
>CAMCJM010000215.1 GCA_945874835.1 Pseudomonas synxantha
GTGATTGTCCGGCAACCAGTCTTCGATGGAGGGCGGCAGCAGGTAGCTGGTGTGGCGATCAACTGGGCGGAAACGGCTCATGCTGGGTCTCGCTGAGGGCAGGCCGCTATCATCGCAGAAAACCATAGGAAAGCCCGACAGGCTGCTAGCCATTGCTAAGCTCCATTGCTTCTTCGGGTTGTAAGGTCAGGGTGTCTTGACGACGGGGCAGTCCAGCGCCTGGCTGTCTTGCGGCAGCCAGGCCAGGGCGACTTCTTGATGCGCGCTGAGTTGCGGCGCGCTGCTGTCATTCATGTTCTTGACCACCAGTTCGCTGCCGCCTGCGGTTTCGAAGTGGTAGCGGATGTATTCACCGACGTAGTGCCGCGTGATAAAGCGCGCCATCACCTGATTGCCGGTGTTGCCGAGGCGCTCGGTGAAGCTGAGTTTTTCCGGGCGGATGGACACTGTGGTCGGCTAGCCAACCTCGGTGCAGTTGGCCTTGAGCACCTGAACCAGGCCGCCGTCATCGAGGCGCACCTGCACATGTTCATCGCCCACGCTTTCAATTACGCCGGTGAGCTTGTTGCTCTCACCAATAAAGTCCGCGACAAACAGGTTGGTTGGGCGCTCATAGAGCACATGGGGTGGCGCGCATTGCTGGACGATGCCGTTATTGAACACGGCAATGCGGTCGCTCATGGTCAGCGCTTCGGTCTGGTCGTGGGTCACGTAGATCACAGTGAAGCCGAGTTGCTCGTGCAGGCGCTTGATCTCGAACTGCATTTGTTCGCGCAGTTTTTTGTCCAGCGCGCCCAGCGGTTCATCCATCAACACGATGTCCGGGGCGAAGATCAGGGCGCGGGCAAGGGCCACGAGCTGGCGCTGACCGCCCGACAATTGGCCGGGGAAGCGATTGCCGAAGTCGAGCAATTCGACCAGCGACAGGTACTCATCGACCTTGGCGCGAATCACGTCTTTGGGCTGTTTGCGGATTTTCAGTGGGTAGGCGAGGTTTTCGCGCAGGGTCATGTGCGGGAACAAGGCGTACTGCTGGAACACCATGCCGATATTGCGCTGGTACGGCGCGATGCTTGTGACAGGGCGGCCGTTGATCAGAATCTCGCCGCTGGTCACGTCCTCGAACCCGGCGAGCATCATCAGGCAGGTGGTTTTACCGGAGCCGGAGGGGCCGAGCAGGGTGATGAATTCGCCCTTGGCCACATCCAGATTGAAGTCTTTAACCACCAAGTGTTTGTGGTCGTAAGTCTTCTTGACGTTGGTGAATTGCAGGAACGGTTTGTCCCCAGCGAGGTCAGCCATACCCCTCCCCATATTGCCTGAAACGAAACAGCGGCTTGTGGCCCTGCTTCGACTGCTTTATTGGCTGATCTCGTTTCCGATGGTGGCGGATCAGCCTGCTTTACAGACTAAAAGCAATATACAGGCCAGCCAGCGCGAAGCCTTGGCCTGACGGCTCGTTCAGCTTTTACAGGCGAGTGCAGGCCTGTTTGGCGCTCAAACAGTGGGGCGCGGGGTAACACTTGGGGGCGAAGAAGGCGGCATGCACCTGCCGAGTGCACTCGGCAGGTGCATGGGGGTCAGCTGTTGGGCAGCAGGCGCACGGTTAGGCTCTTGATGTAACGGGTTTCAGCAATAGCCGGGTGCACGGGATGGTCCGGGCCTTGCGCGCCGCGCTCAAGCAGTTGCATGTTGCGATCCAGATGACGTGCGCTGGTCAGCAGGATGTTCTGCAGGTTGTCTTCTTCCAGGTGCATGGAGCAACTGGCGCTGATCAGGATGCCGTCTTTGTTGAGCAGGCGCATGGCCTGTTCATTCAGGCGGCGATAGGCGCCTTCACCGTTTTTATGGTCTTTCTTGCGCTTAATAAAGGCAGGCGGGTCGGCCACGATCACGTCGAAGCGCTCTTCCGACGCTTTGAGCTGTTTGAGGGCTTCGAACACATCGCCTTCGACGCAGGCAACTTTATCGGTCAGGCCGTTCAGTGCTGCGTTGCGCTCCACGCCGTCGAGGGCAAAGCTGGAGGCGTCTACACACATCACGTCGCTGGCGCCGAAGGCGGCAGCCTGTACGCCCCAGCCGCCGATGTAGCTGAACAGGTCCAACACGCGCTTGCCTTTCACATAGGGCGCCATGCGCGCGCGATTCATGCGGTGGTCGTAGAACCAGCCGGTTTTCTGCCCGTCGATCACCGGGGCTTCGAACTTCACCCCGTTCTCTTCCAGCGCCACCCACTCTGGCACCACGCCGAACGGTGTTTCCACATAACGCGCCAGGCCTTCGGCATCACGCGCGGCAGAATCGTTTTTGAGCAGAATGCCGCTGGGCTTGCACACCTGAACCAGGGCGGCGAGGACGTCCTCTTTATTGCGCTCCATGGTGGCGGAAGCCAGTTGCACCACCAGAATGTCGAAGAAGCGGTCCACCACCAAACCTGGCAGCAGGTCGGAGTCGCCGTATACCAGGCGGTAGCAGGGCTTGTCGAACAGGCGCTCGCGCAGGGACAGGCAAACATTCAGACGATGCACCAGCAGGGATTTATCCAGCACGTGTTTAACGTCACGTGACAGCAGGCGGGCGCAGATCAGGTTGTTCGGGCTCATGGCGACGATGCCGAGTGGCTTGCCGCCAGCCGCTTCAAGTACCGCCTGATCGCCGGCGGCAAATCCGCCCAGGGGCGTGACGGCGACATCGATTTCATTGCTGTAAATCCACAGGTGGCCGGCGCGCAGGCGTCGATCGGCGTTGGCTTTCAGGCGCAGGCTGGGCAGGGACATGCTGGGGACTCCGAAAAAAGAGCGAAATTATAGCGGGTTCGGCAAGGTCGCGCGGTTACAAAAGTCGTCTGTGGAAGTGCCGCAGGATTAGCTAGACTGCTCGGCAATTCACGCATCGGTTGTGTCCTCATGTCCCAAGAACTCTCGGCTGAATATATCCAGCAAGTGCTGCAAGGCATCAGCGTGCCGCCCCAGCCGCAGATCATGGTCGATCTGCAGATGGAACAGGTGATGCCAGACCCGGATCTGAAGGCCATCGCCAAGCTTATCGGTCAGGATCCAGGCCTGTCCGGCGCCCTGCTCAAGTTGGTTAACTCACCTTTCTTCGGTCTGGCCAATCGCATCGCGTCCATTCAGCAGGCGGTCAATCTGCTGGGCTGCAACACCGTGATCAACCTGATCAATGCTCAGTCGATTCGCGGCGAATTGACTGACGAAGCCATCGTCAACCTCAACCGCTTCTGGGACACCGCGCAGGATGTGGCCATGACCTGCCTGACCTTGGCCAAACGTATCGGTTACCGTGCGCCGGATGAGGCCTACACCCTGGGGCAGTTTTTCACAACTGCGGCATCCCGCTGATGCTTAAGCGCTTCCCCAACTATATGGATGTGCTTGAGCAAGCGTACGGCAATGCCAACGGGCAATACCGCGTGGTGGACACGGAGAACGAGCTGCTCAACACCAACCATGCCGTGGTGGGGTATTACACTGCCAAATCGTGGAATCTGCCGCTGCACCTGTGCGAAGTAATCGCCAGTCATCACAACGCCTTGGCCATCTTCACTGAGGATTCGGGGCGTGACGCACAGCTGAAAACCTTGCTGGCGATTCTGAAAATGGCCGAGAACATTTGCGATACCCATCGCATTCTCGGCAACCAGAACGAAGACCGTGAGTGGCAGAGCATCGAGCAGCTAGTGCTGGAGTATGTCGGCTTGTCCGAGTACGACTTCGAGAACCTGCGCGAGAGCATTCGCGACTTAGGGGCGAGCTAAGTCGGTCAGCTCGTCTGTCTCGTTGATCTTTGGGTATTCCTGCTAAGGTAGGCACCCGCTTGGATTGCTCAGCTGACCACTCGCTATGCCAGAACTTCCTGAAGTAGAAACCACCCGTCGCGGTATTGCCCCTTATCTCGAAGGCCAGCGCGTTAGCCGAGTCATCGTGCGCGACCGTCGTTTGCGCTGGCCTATCCCTGAAGACCTTGATGTGCGCCTCTCCGGGCAACGCATTGAGTGCGTTGAGCGGCGCGCCAAGTATCTGTTGATTAAAGCTGAAACCGGCACCCTGATCAGCCATCTTGGCATGTCCGGTAGTTTGCGTTTGGTGGCGTGCGGCTTGCCGGCCGCTAAGCATGAGCATGTCGATATCGAACTGGAGTCGGGCATGGCGCTGCGCTACACCGACCCTCGCCGCTTTGGCGCGCTGCTCTGGAGTAGCGACCCTCTGCAGCACGTATTGCTCAGCAAGCTGGGCCCGGAGCCGCTGACCGAGCTGTTCGATGGTGAGCGCCTGTTTCAGCTTTCGCGGGGCCGCAGCATGGCGATCAAGCCGTTCATCATGGATAACGCCGTGGTGGTGGGGGTGGGCAATATCTACGCCAGTGAAGCGCTCTTTGCCGCCGGTATCGATCCCCGTCGCGAGGCCGGTTCCGTCTCGCGCACGCGCTATGTAAAGCTGGCGGCGGAGATCAAACGCATTCTGGCCCATGCCATCGAGCGCGGTGGCACCACCTTGCGAGATTTCGTCGGTGGTGATGGCCAGCCCGGTTATTTCCAGCAAGAGCTGTTTGTCTACGGGCGCGGCGGCGAGTTTTGCAAAGCCTGTGGCAGCACCTTGCGCGAGGTCAAATTGGGCCAGCGCGCCAGCGTGTATTGCCCGCGCTGCCAACGTTGAGTGACGCTCAGCGATTGGCTGCGCGAGAACATAAAAGCGCATTGAAACAACAATAAGAAAGACCCGAGGTATAGATGTCTGCTAACTACTTGCCTGCAAATCCGCCCGCGCAATGGCTGGGGCGCACTGTTTTAAAGCTGATGGGTTGGCGCATTGAAGGCCTGAATTCATAGAATAAGTGCAACGTTTGAAACGATAGGCAGAGGGCCAGCCACCGGTAGAATCCAGGCTCTCACACCAAAGGATTCAAGCGCAGATGACTACGCATTACCGGCAGCTGACCCTGGCCCAACGTTACCAGATTGA
>CAMCJM010000216.1 GCA_945874835.1 Pseudomonas synxantha
AGTGCCGCCGCCGAATTTCGGCAATGATGTCCATCGATAACACCCCAGATTCTCCGGCCAAAAGACCGAATGGTTGCACACACCGGGGTGGAAACTATTGGACGCTGTTTACCCCGGGAATCTGGAAAGTTTTCCACGCTGTTTCACAGACATGCCCGCCGACAGCCCGGGAATCGTCATCACGCAGCACATGCCGCCCGGTTTCACCCGCACATTCGCCGAACGCCTGAATCGAATCAGTCGCTTGCACGTAATCGAAGCCCAAGGCGGTGAACGCATTCTGCCCGGCCATGCGTTTGTAGCGCCTGGTGATCATCACTTGTTGGTTGAACGCAGCGGTGCCAATTACATCACGCGACTCTCGGAGGGGCCGCCTGTGCATCGCCACCGCCCCGCCGTTGACCCCATGTTTGAGTCGGTGGCGCACTCGGCAGGTCGAAACGCAATCGCCGTTTTGCTGACCGGCATGGGCAAAGATGGTGCCTTTGGTCTGAAGAGTATTCGTGAGGCCGGTGGCTACACCGCGGCTCAGGACGAAGCCAGTAGCGTGGTGTACGGCATGCCACGCGAGGCGATGCTGCTGGGCGCGGCAGAAGACATTCTGCCGCTCAATAAAGTGGCCAATGCGCTGATTCAGCAAGTCAAGTTGCGCGGTGGAGGCAACCGCGTTTAAACGATACGACGGAAAGCCTTTGGCTAAATCTTTAGCATGGCTATAATCACACCCGCTTCATGCAATCGGCACCGCTTCGGTTGCTCCCGCCACCTGTCCGAGGGGCGCTGCAGCAAACCCTGTTAAACAGGGCTTTGTCAGGCTCGGATGGGGCGTTAACCATACGCATCAACGGCGCCCATTCGCAGACAACGAATGGAGTGCTATATGAGCGCCACTTTTACCGATTTTAAAGTCGCTGACATGTCCCTGGCTGCCTGGGGCCGTCGCGAAACCATCATCGCTGAATCTGAAATGCCAGCCCTGATGGGCCTGCGCCACAAATATGCCGGCTCACAGCCGCTTAAAGGCGCAAAGATCATCGGCTGCATCCACATGACCATCCAGACTGCCGTGCTGATCGAAACCCTGACTGCACTGGGCGCCGAAGTACGCTGGTCGTCGTGCAACATCTTCTCGACTCAGGACCAAGCCGCTGCCGCCATCGCTGCTGCCGGCATCCCGGTTTTCGCCTGGAAGGGTGAGACTGAAGAAGAGTACGAGTGGTGCATCGAGCAGACCATCCTTAAAGATGGCCAGCCATGGGATGCCAACATGATCCTCGACGACGGCGGTGACCTGACCGAGATCCTGCATAAAAAATACCCGCAGATGCTCGAGCGCATCCACGGCGTCACCGAAGAAACCACCACCGGCGTGCACCGCCTGCTGGACATGCTGGCCAAGGGCGAGCTGAAAATCCCGGCGATCAACGTCAACGACTCGGTGACCAAGAGCAAGAACGACAACAAGTACGGCTGCCGTCACAGCCTGAGCGACGCGATCAAGCGCGGCACTGACCACCTGCTGTCCGGCAAACAAGCGCTGGTCATCGGCTACGGCGACGTGGGCAAAGGCTCGGCACAGTCGCTGCGTCAGGAAGGCATGATCGTGCGCGTGACTGAAGTGGACCCGATCTGCGCCATGCAAGCCTGCATGGACGGCTACGAAGTGGTTTCGCCGTTCATTGATGGCATTAACGATGGCACCGCCGCCAGCATTGACGCACAGTTGCTGAGCAAGATCGACCTGCTGGTAACCACCACCGGTAACGTCAATGTCTGCGATGCCAACATGCTCAACGCCCTGAAAAAGCGCGCTGTAGTGTGCAACATCGGCCACTTCGACAATGAAATCGACACCGCTTTCATGCGCAAAAACTGGGCGTGGGAAGAAGTGAAGCCGCAGGTGCACAAGATCCACCGCACCGGGGCTGACAGCTTCGATCCGCACAACGATGACTACCTGATTCTGCTGGCCGAAGGCCGCCTGGTTAACCTGGGCAACGCCACTGGTCACCCAAGCCGAATCATGGACGGCTCCTTCGCCAACCAGGTGCTGGCGCAGATCTTCCTGTTCGGCCAGAAGTACGCCGAACTGAGCACGGCGCAGAAAGCCGAGCGCCTGACCGTGGAAGTGCTGCCGAAGAAACTCGACGAGGAAGTGGCGCTGGAAATGGTTAAAGGCTTCGGTGGTGTTGTCACCCGCCTGACCAAAACCCAGGCCGACTACATCGGTGTTAACGCTGAAGGCCCATTCAAGCCAGAAGCCTATCGCTACTAATGCGTAGGGTGAATAAGCCCATGGCTTATCCACCGCCGACTTCCCGCAAGGTGGATGGAAAAACGCCATCCACCCTACGTCTCCAAGGCTAGAAACCCTATGAGCCAAGAACGCCGTTACAGCTTCGAGTTCTTCCCCACGAAGACCGATGCCGGGCATGAAAAACTGATGAATGTGGCGCGCCAACTGGCAACCTACAAACCCGATTTCTTCTCCTGCACCTACGGTGCCGGTGGCTCCACCCGTGATCGCACGCTCAACACCGTGCTGCAACTCGACGGCGAGATTAAGGTCCCGGCTGCGCCACACCTGTCCTGCGTCGGTGACAGCAAAGCCGAGCTGCGTGAGCTGTTGAACCTGTACAAGAACGCCGGAATCAAGCGCATCGTCGCTCTGCGCGGTGACCTGCCTTCGGGTATGGGCATGGCCAGTGGCGAACTGCGTTACGCCAACGAACTGGTCAACTTTATCCGTGAAGAAACCGGCGATCACTTCCATATCGAAGTGGCCGCTTACCCGGAAATGCACCCACAGGCACGCAACTTCGAAGACGATATCGCCAACTTCGTACGCAAGGCCAAAGCCGGCGCGGACAGTGCGATCACCCAGTACTTTTTCAACGCCGACTGCTACTTCTACTTTGTCGACCGCGTGCAAAAACTGGGCGTGGATATTCCGATGGTGCCGGGCATCATGCCAATCACCAACTACAGCAAGCTGGCGCGCTTCTCCGATGCCTGCGGTGCGGAAATCCCGCGCTGGGTGCGCAAGCAACTGGAAGCCTACGGTGACGATACCGACAGCATCCAGGCGTATGGCGAGCAGGTCATCACGCAAATGTGCGAGCGCCTGCTGCAAGGCGGCGCACCGGGTTTGCACTTCTACAGCATGAACCAGGCTGAACCGAGCCTGGCGACCTGGAACAACCTCAAGCTGCCACGCTGAGGCTGGTCTTCACGGCCATGATGCCCGCGCATCATGCCCGCCTACCTTCTTGTCTCAGCCTGTGACCCGCTCAGTGCTCACGGCCTCAGACACACCCCGCAGCCAAACGCTGGCGAATCTGACTTGACCAGAGGGTCAACCCTGCATAGCGTGAAGCTTAAGACCACAATGGAGTGACTCAATGGTCAGCCGTAAAACCATCAATGCATCGGTTGCCCCCAAAGGCAGCCTGGAAACCCTCTCCCAGCGCGAGGTGCAACAACTGCGCGCAACCGGCTCTGGCAGAGTGTACGCCCTGTTCCGCCAATGCGCCCTGGCAATCCTCAACACCGGCTCACACAGCGACAACGCCAAGACCATTCTCGAAGCCTACCCGGACTTTGAAATCAGCATCCTGCAGCAGGATCGCGGCATTCGCCTTGAGCTGTTCAACGCCCCCGCTGATGCGTTTGTCGATGGCGAAATGATCGCCAGCACCCGTGAAATGCTCTTTAGCGCCTTGCGCGATATTGTTTACACACAAAGCGAGCTGGAGCATCAGCGCATCGATTTCAGCAGCTCGCAAGGCATCACCGATTACGTCTTCCACCTGCTGCGCAACGCCCACACTCTGCGCGCCGGGGTCGAGCCGAAAATCGTGGTGTGCTGGGGCGGTCACTCGATCAGCACCGAGGAATACAAGTACACCAAGAAGGTCGGCCATGAACTGGGCCTGCGTGGATTGGACATCTGCACCGGCTGCGGCCCCGGTGTGATGAAAGGCCCGATGAAGGGGGCGACCATCTCCCACGCCAAACAGCGCAACGTGCAAGGCCGTTACCTGGGCCTGACCGAGCCGGGGATCATCGCCGCCGAAGCGCCCAACCCCATCGTCAATGAACTGGTGATTCTGCCGGACATTGAAAAACGCCTGGAAGCCTTCGTCCGCCTGGGACATGGCGTGATCATCTTCCCCGGCGGCGCGGGCACAGCAGAGGAGTTGTTGTATCTGCTCGGCATCCTCATGCACCCGGATAACCAGCACATGCCCTTCCCGCTGATCATCACCGGGCCGAGCAGCGCCAAGCAGTACCTCAAGCAACTGCATGCCTTTATCGGTGCAACCCTGGGCGAGGCCGCGCAACAACGCTACAGCATCATCCTCAACGACCCGGAACAAGTAGCCCGCGAGATGGCGCAGGGCATCAAGGCGGTCAAACAGTTCCGCCGCGAACACAACGACGCCTTCCACTTCAACTGGCTGCTGAAAATCGACGAAAGCTTCCAGCACCCGTTTGAGCCGACCCACAGCAATATGGCTACGCTGAACCTCACGCGCGCACAACCGGGGCATGAACTGGCGGCCAATCTGCGCCGTGCGTTTTCCGGAATTGTTGCCGGTAACGTCAAGGATCAGGGTATTCGTTTGATCGAACAACACGGCCCGTACCACATCAGCGGCGACCCTGAAATCATGCAGCAGCTTGATCAATTGCTGCAGGCCTTCGTCGACCAACACCGCATGAAACTGCCAGGCGACAGTACTTATGTGCCCTGTTACAAACTGGTCACCTAACCCTCCTAGGTTCTGTTGACGTAAGCCACCGGCTAGAATCTGGCTTTTGCCATGACCGACAGAAGCCAGTTAAGCGATACCGAGTGGGCTCATATACAAAGCCTGCTGAGTGCCACAAAGGGGATACGGCTACTGAACGCACCCAGTTGTC
>CAMCJM010000217.1 GCA_945874835.1 Pseudomonas synxantha
TGACCGGCCATTTCGGTAAGTCGTGACCGCCTGTTTCGGAGCAGGCTGGAAATCGGTCACGTTGATAGCGAAATGAGCGGTCACGCGTTAGCGAAATGGCCGGTCACGATCTACCGAAACAGCCGGTCACGGTGGGCCGAAATACGCACAATGAGCAAGCTAGCCCCAACAACTGCCTACTTCGGCTGCACTGAGCGGGCGGTATTGGCCTGGGGCCAGTAGTGGGTCGAGTTGGATGGCGCCCATGCTCAAGCGGTGCAGGCCGATGACCTTGTTCTGAAAGTGGCCAAACATGCGCTTAATCTGATGATAGCGACCTTCGTGCAAGGTCAGCAGGGCGCTGTGGCTGCTCTCGATGATCAGTTCGGCAGGCAGTGTGGTGAGGTTTTCGTAGGCGAAGTACAGGCCACGGGCGAAGACATCGACGTATTCAGCGGTTATCGGCTGTTCGGTCTCAACGCGGTAGACCTTGCCCAAACGGCTACGCGGCTCGGTGAGGTGGCGCGACCACTGGCCATCGTTGGTGATCAACAGCAAGCCGCTGGTGTTCAAGTCCAGGCGGCCGGCCAGGTGCAGGTCGGGCGTGTCCGGCTCATTCAACAGGTCGAGCACGGTGCGGTGCTGCTCGTGCACGGTGGCGCTGACCACGCCGATGGGTTTGTGCAGCATAAAATAGCGAGCAGCTTTGCCTGCTTGTAGCAGTTGATTGTCAACTTCGATGCGGCTGAATTGAGTCACCTCATGCAGGCCGTCGTGCTTCACCTCGCCATCAACGGCTACATGCCCGCAGACCAGTAACTGCTTTACAGCCTGACGATTGAATTGAGGCAAATTGCTGAGGAAACGATCGAGGCGCATGACTAGCCGACTGTTACTTCAGGCAAGCCTTGCGCGCAGCGCGGGCATAAGCAACTGCGGTTGAGCTGCTCGGCTGGCAGAACACTCAGGCGTTCGTTGTTAATTACTAGGTTAAAACACCAGCAGTTGCCTACGGGCGTGCTTGCTTGCGCTTGCGCGCACTGGTTTAGCTGCCCGCAGTTGGGGCAATGGGTGGTGTCACTCACAGGGGTTCTTCACACAGGCGGTTGCGCCCGCTTTGTTTTGCCCGGTATAGGGCGCGGTCGGCGCGGGTAATTAGTTGCTCAAGCGATTCTGCGTCGTGCAGTTTTGCCAGACCAAGGCTGGTGGTGATGCGCAGGTCAGCGTTGTTGAAATGGATGCTGCTTTGCTCAGTCAGCTGGCGAATTTTTTCGCCCAACTCGCGGGCTTGTTCAGGTGAGGTGTCCTTGAGCAGCAGAATAAACTCTTCACCGCCCCAGCGGCAGAGAATGTCGGATTTGCGCACGGTGTTTTGCAGCGTACGGGCAAAGTGGCGTAGCACTTCATCACCGGCCATATGGCCGTGACTGTCATTCAGCAGTTTGAAGTTATCCAGGTCGAGCATCAGCGCGCACAGCGGATTGGCAGTGCGCCGCGCCTCCTGCACAGCCTGATTGGCCAGTAAATCAAAACCTCGGCGGTTGGGCAGGCGAGTGAGCAGGTCAGTGGTGGCCAGGGCACTGATACGCCGCTGGTAACGGGCCATCACCAGGCTGACCAAGGCGATTACGGTGCTGGTAACAACCAGCCAGATCAGCAGATTCAGGTAAAGCGACTGGCGGATGCCAGCCACCGCGCCGTCTTCATGCTTGTCTACGAACAGGTACCAGTTCAGCTCGGGAATAAAGCGCACATTAAGGAAGTGATCACGACCATGTTCCTGATACTCGAAGTCGCCGCTTTGCGGGTTTGGCAGTTTGGCCAGCAACTCTTCCAGCCCCTCGATTTCACTTAATGATTGCCCCACCCGCGCGCCCATCGGGCCGCCGCCGGCACCGGTAAGAACCAGGCGGCCATGGGTGTCGACAAAAAACACGCTACGGTTGTATCGCTGTTGATAGGTGTCGATCAGTTTGACCACTGCATCTACGGTAAGGCCGACGCCGGTCGTGCCAATAAAACGCTGCTCGTAGTCGAACACTTTGTAGTTGATGAAGACGGTCATACGGTCGTCGTTGGCCATGTCGACGTCGACGTTGATCTCGTAAGGCGCTTGCATGTCGCGTACGCGGTAATACCAAGCGTCGCGCGGATCATCGTGTTTAATCTGTTTGAGAATGCCCTTGGCCTGGTAATAGGTGTGGGTTTTTTCGGAAACGAAGAAGCTGGTGACCGTGTCGTAATGTTCCTGCACTTCGCGCAGGTAGCGGGTGATCTGTTCGGCATCCTGCTCACCGGCAATCACCCAGTCGCGTACGTAGGTTTCGCGCGATATCATTGACGAAATAAGGATGGGGCGAACCAGGTCTTTCTGGATTTCCGAGTAGACATTGTCCGAGGTGAGGGGTAATTCGGTGTTGATGATGCCATCGCGGATTGAGTTCAGTGCGGTGTAATAACTGACCAACGATGTGGCCAAAAAGCCACAGCTAAGCAAAACCAGCAGCACCGCGATCAGCGATCGTTGATGCTTCATAGGCGACGACTGAGGCATGTAGGACTCGGATGATTGAAATAATAGACGCAGTGTAGCGTTCAGCTTACAGCGGCGCTGCTGAAACATATTGACGTTAGTTATTTGACGCGCAGTTCTTTCTCAGCAGTCGACGTCTTCAAGGGCATCGAGCCATTCCTTGGGCACATCGCGCTTGAGGGCCAACTGGCATTGTTGGCTGTCGGCATCAAATACAATCACAGCTTGGCGCTTGCTGAGGGCTTTGCGCACCCGTTCGATGCGCGTCTGTAAGGGCGTCTCGTCGCCGTTATCAGTGCCGTCGCGGGTGACGAAGTCTTCAATCAGGCGGGTGAGGGTGTCAGCTTCCAGCAAGTCATAGGGGATCAGCACGGCAGGGTCTCCAAAGCGCAGGGGCGATGCTAACGCGCGCTGCGCTGGTTGGCCATGCATGTTACTGCGTGGGTGGCAGGTACTTTTCCAGTGTGCTGTAGAGCTTGTTGCTGTCCAGCGGTTTGCCGAGGAAATCATTCATGCCCGCCTGCGCGCCGTTCTGCCGATGTTCATCGAGGATGTGCGCGGTGAGGGCGATAATGGGCACGGCTGCAAGATTGTGTTCACGCTCCAGGCGACGGATCTGGCGGGTGGCTTCAAAACCGTCCATTTCCGGCATTTCACAGTCCATCAGAATTAACTGTGTAGCGCTCGGGTCGCGTTGATATTCGGTCAGCGCGGCCAGGCCGTTAGTAACAAGCCGTACGGTATAGCCACGCTTTTTAAGGAAGCCCTGTACCACCAACTGGTTAACCGGATTGTCTTCGGCCACCAGAATGCACGGTGAGCGTGTGGTGTAGCTGAGCGGCTGTGCGGCGGGTTCAAAGTTGGCACTGCGGGGCTCAGTATAAAGCTCCAGCAAGGTGTCGCGAAGGGCGTTGATGGCCAGCGGTTGTGGTAAGCCCAGCACACGCAGATGTTCCGGGTTAGGCAGTTGCCGGCATTGTTCTGGCGCACAGAGCAACAAAATACGCTGGCCAGGTTGCAGCATGGGCTGCAGCGAATCAAACCAGTGCTGAATGCTGCCTGGCCATGGGGCCATGAGCACCAGCAATGGCGGTGAAGCGAAGTCTTGCAGGTAGCTGTACAGGGTTTCCGGATTCTGGCAACGCTCTGTGCGCATGCCCCAGCGCCCAAGCGTACGGCTCAGTGCATCGAGACCCAGACCATCAAGCGAGGTGAGCAGTGCCGTGCGGCCCTTGAGCAGTTCGTAGAGCGGGTCAGCAGCGATGGCAACATCTTTTAGCGGCACATCAAAGGCAAAGCGCGTGCCTTGACCCAGGGTGCTTTGCACTTCGATGCGGCCACCCATCATTTCCACCAACTCCTTGCTGATGACCAAACCCAGACCGCTGCCGCCGTAGCGACGGGTGGTGCTGGAATCGCCCTGGGCGAAGGACTCAAACAGTTGGCTAAGCGCTTGATCACTGATGCCGATGCCACTGTCGCTGATGGCAAAAATCAGGCGCGCATTGCCTTGCGAATCATTGCGGCGGCTGACGTTCAATGCCACATGACCTTCAGCGGTGAATTTCAGCGCGTTGCTGAGCAGGTTCATCAGCACTTGCTTGAGCCAGGTTGGATCTCCGGTGGTGCGCCGGGGTATGCCATTTTCCAGGCTTACATACAGGCGCAGGCGTTTATCCAGCGCTTGGCCGGTAAACAGGCTGAGGGTCTCGGAAATCAGCTCTTCAAGGTCAAATTCGATGTCTTCGAGGTTGAGCTTGCCGGACTCGATGCGCGCGTAGTCGAGGATGTCGTTGATCACGGCCATCAGCGAGCTGCCGGAGCTGGAAATGGTGTCGACATAGAATCGCTGGCTGCGATCCAGCGAGGTTTCCTTGAGCAACTGCAGCATGCCCAGCACGCCATTGAGCGGGGTGCGGATTTCATGGCTCATCTTGGCCAGGAAGCGACTCTTAGCCTGATTCTCGATGCCTGCTTGCTCGGCTGCGCGGCGCGATTGGAAGCCTTCTTCTTTGAGCAGGTTAATCCGATCAGCCAAGCCAATCGACAGCGTGATCAACTCAATGGTGACGCCAATTTTGACCACTGTAGCGCCGTATAGGCCAAATAGTTCGACACCCAGCGAGCCGGACGTGGCGACGATAAACGAGGCCAGCAGCACGCCCCAGGCGAGGATGTAATAGGAACCGTAGCGCAGCCCCTTGCGCCAGACATAGGCGCCGCTGAGCAGCAACACCAGCGACACGGCCAGCACGGTGAGACTGGCGAGAATATTCCAGGCCTGCAGACCGATCAGCGGTACTGACAGCAGGCAGCCGGTTACCAGCAGCATAAAAAGACGCAGGCCCAGGTCGAGTCGCGGAAAATGCTGGGCGGTGTGCAGGAAGTGACGACTAAACTG
>CAMCJM010000218.1 GCA_945874835.1 Pseudomonas synxantha
CCACGTCGTGGAGTGCCTGTTCGGCAAACTGAAGCATTACCGGCGGATTGCTACGCGTTTTGAGAAAAAGGCCAGTCATTTCAAGTCTATGCTGGCCTTCGCTGCAACCCTGTTGTGGCTCCGCTGATACGTCAACAGAACCTAGGTAATTCTCCACGCCAAGGGCTGAAACCTGCTGCTCGATTTGCCGCCGGTCATATTCTCCCCAGCTTGCCCAGCCAGCCAGTGGCGCTGGATGCGCCTTCAGCCAGTGTTCGAACTGGGCCCACACGCTGGCCCAGGGCGTAGCGCTATCAATATCCGCCTGGTTGATGTGGGTTAGCTCACGGCAGAAGTTCGTCAGCAGCGGGCGACGAGTGGGGCGAACATAACGCTGGAAATGTTCGACCTCGTAACCTGACGCGTTCACCAACGTGGCACCGATTTCGATGATTTCCATCTCTTCCAATGGCCAGCCACCTTCATCTGTCGTGGCTTCCAGGTCGATCACTAACCAATGCGGCATAAGCCCTCCTTTGCGTGCCGTGAGTATGAGATTTTGATGTGGCGCAGGTAAAGCCGCTATTTATTAAGGCCTGTTGCTAGTTCGTCGAGAGTAGGGATTAAATCATTTGCAGAGGCGTTTAATCAGACTCAGAACAGTTTTGCTTGCGCGCTGTGCTGGCATCGATAGCAGGTGACGGTCATGCTTGGCGCACGGCCTTAAATGCGCGCTTATCGTGCGCGCAGGGCAGTGGACTAGAACGGTTTCAGTGACGAGGTATGAGCATGGCAAAGCTGGCGTTTATCGGCCTGGGTGTAATGGGTTATCCAATGGCCGGTCATCTGGCACGGGCCGGGCACGAGGTCTGTGTGTATAACCGTACGACCGTCAAAGCCGCTCAATGGGCCCGTGAGTTTGCCGGCCGTCATGCGCCAAACCCACGCGAAGCCGCCCGCGACGCCGACTTCGTGATGGTTTGTGTCGGCAACGATGATGATTTGCGCAGTGTTGTACTGGGCGAGCAGGGCGCTTTGGCCGGGATGAAGCCAGGCGCAGTACTGGTTGACCACACCACGGCCTCGGCGCAAGTCGCGCGTGAACTGGCTGAACATGCGACTGCACTGGGACTGGGCTTTCTCGATGCGCCGGTTTCCGGAGGCCAGGCCGGCGCTCAGAACGGCGCATTGACCATCATGGTGGGCGGTGACGCGCAAACTTACGCCCAGGCCGAACCGATTATCCAAGCGTACGCGCGTATGTCACGGCTGATGGGGGCTGCCGGCAGTGGCCAACTGACCAAAATGGTTAATCAGATTTGTATCGCCGGCCTTGTGCAGGGCTTATCTGAAGCGCTGCATTTCGCCCAGTGTGCCGGGCTTGATGCGCAGGGTGCGATGGAGGTGATCAGCAAAGGCGCCGCGCAGTCCTGGCAAATGGAAAATCGCCATAAAACGATGCTGGCAGGTGAGTTTGAGCATGGCTTTGCCGTGGATTGGATGCGCAAAGATTTGTCGATTCTGCTCGCAGAGGCCCGGAGCAACGGTGCGCAGTTGCCCGTTACGGCGCTGGTCGATCAATTTTATGCCGATGTGCAAAACATGGGCGGCGGGCGTTGGGACACCTCCAGTCTGTTAGCCCGTCTGCAGGGCCGGAAATGACCGGAAGCAACGTGCCATTTGTCTGTTGAGTGGCGTTGCCTCTGGCATTAACTCTACGAGTACTATACTCAGCACGAGACCCGTCAAGAGTCGGTTTTCCACTTCCTCAGACATTCGGTCAACACTCATGGACGGACAATTTGCGTTCAGTGAAGAACAGCCCCCTGATGCCGCTGCTGAAGATGTCTGGCGGGTGCTGGCGGTTGATGATGATGGCGACTTTCAGCGTGCAACAGCCTTTGTGCTCAGGGATATCGAACTGCTCGGCGGTCGTGTCGAGCTGATTCAGGCGTTCAGTTGCAGCGAAGCCGAAAAACTCCTGGCCAACCACAAGGACATTGCCTTGGTAATGTTCGATGTGGTCATGGAGACCGAAGAATCGGGCCTGCGGCTCATCAAATACCTGCGTGATCAAATCGACAATAGCCACACGCGGGTTGTTTTGCTAACGGGTGAACCCGGGGTTTCGCCAGCGCCTGATGTTATGCGCGATTACGATATTAATGACTATTGGGCAAAAAGTGAGCTTAACCCCGAGCGACTGCTGACTGTTCTGGCCGCAGCCGTGCGCGGTTATGCGCAATTGCGAGCGGTTGCCAAAGCAAGGCGTGGCTTGCAGAGAATCGTCGAGTCAAGTAACACCTTGTTCACCTGCAAAAACCTGCCTGAATTGGCCGGCCGAATATTGACTGAAATCGCTCAATTAATAAGTCAGCCTGTAGACGCGCTGGTGTGTATGCGGCGTGAAGATACGACTCTCAGTTCACCCATAGAAGCCGATGTGGTCGGGGCCAGTGGACGGTTTAGTCGCTACCTCAATACAACGCTGTCCACTCTTGATGATTTATCTGTGGTTAAAACGCTGCAGCAGTGTTTTGCCTCTCAGCTTACTCAGCGCTTGCCCAATGGCGTGGTGATGTTTTTTCCACGCCTGCAAGCCGATGCCGATTACGTCTGTTACATCCGCTGCGAGCGTGGTTTGGATGATACGGAACTGGAGTTGTTAAACGTTTTCAGTACCAGCATCAGTCGTGGTTTGTTTAACGTCGCGTTGTTTAGTCGCCTGGAAAATATGGCCTACCAGGATGACCTGCTGAAAATCCCCAACCGCAATGCCCTGATTCGCACGCTGGACGTGACACTGCACTCGCCTGCAAAAGCCAAGCAGGTGTTGGTGTTGATTGATATCGATAACTTTTCGGGTGCCAATACTGCGTTCGGCACCGGCTACGGTGATTTCATTCTCGGGCTGGTGGCAAAAAAACTGCGTGACGCTTTTAGTGGCGAGGTGTTCGTGGCGCGCGTGCGCGATGATGTATTTGCCATTCTCGGTCCGCAGAAGCAGGTATGTGCGGCAGATATAGTGGGGCTTTTCCGTAAGCACAAGCGCCCATACGAACTGGGTCAGGTGAATAGTCTAAGTAGCGTCACCATGCACCTGGATGACTTCAATGGTTCGGCTCGGGTGGCGTTGCAGGATGCATTATTAACACTCAAGCAGGCCAAGCACCTGGGGCAGGACCAACACAGCGTCTATGATCCCGGTCTGCAATGTGCTCATGCCGAAGCTTATCGCTTGTTATTGGCCCTGCGTGATGCAGTAGAAGCGGGGCAGATCAGTGTGGCGTTGCAGCCGCAGATTGATATGCGCTCCGGGCGCGTGACCGGCGTAGAAGCACTGGCGCGATGGCGTAAGGCTGACGGCAGCATGGTTGCGCCGCTCAGTTTTATACCGCTGGCCGAAGCCACGGGTTACATCATGCCTTTGGGTGATTTGCTCATGCGCCTGTCTTTGCGGGCGGCCAAAAAACTGGCTGACGCGGGCTATCCGCATATTCGTGTGGCGGTCAATGTGTCTGCGCCGCAATTGTTACAGCACGATTTCATTGAGCGATTCAGTTCGCACCTGCAGATGACCGGAGTATTACCCACTCAGGTTGAAGTCGAAATCACCGAGTCGGTGGCGATGCGCTCTTTCGACACCGTGTGTGAAAAGCTTTCTGCGCTGCGGGCTATGGGGGTCGAGGTGGCCATTGATGACTTCGGGACAGGCTTCTCATCGCTGAGTTACTTGCAACTTTTACCGGCGGATCGCTTAAAAATTGACCGTAGCTTTGTCATGGAGATAGGCGCGGTGAATGACCAACAAATGATCGCTGAGGCGGTTATTCAGATTGCATCACGTGTAGGTATGCAGGTGATCGCAGAGGGTGTTGAGACGCAGCAGCAGGCTGACTGGATGCTGCGCCATGGCTGCCTGCACGCGCAGGGCTATTTCTTCGCAAAGCCGATGGACTGTTCAGAGTTGCTAATGTGGTTGGGAGCCTGGGCCAAACGCTCAGCGTGAAGCATGGCCCGTCGACGAGTTCAGCTTGGTGCTTTGGCCATTTAAATGATTATTTTCTGCTCAAGGCGTGCAGCCTCGGATGCACTTGCAGCGACCTAAAGCCGAATTAACGCTTTAATCGCAACCCTCCAACTATCATGTCCCAACACCGCCTCGTAAAATTGAGTGCGTTTTGCCGCCTTGAGGTTACTCACATGAATTGCCGTATTGGCTGCGGTGCCTGCTGCATCGCACCGTCTATCAGCTCTCCAATACCTGGCATGCCTAATGGTAAGCCGGCCGGCGAGCGGTGCGTGCAGTTAGACCTCAATAACCTGTGTAAGATTTTTGACCTGCCAGAGCGGCCAGAGGTGTGTTCTTTGTTTCATGCCGATATTGATGTGTGCGGCACGAGCAATGCTGAAGCCATTCGGTTGCTGGGCTGGTTGGAGCACAGCACAGCAATCGGTTCATGATTGAGCATCGACAACAATTGCGCTGCCGAGGTAAGGCGAATGAACTCATGGGTTGTTGGGGTGGGCTTCATGCTTTTAAGCGCTGCCGTGCAGGCACAGGCGTGGCAACTGGTTAAAGATGAAGCAGGTATAAAGGTCTACCTGCAGCCGGCTGAGGGATCAAACTTTCAGGCTTTCCGAGCGGTTACACGAATACGTACATCGCTGGCACAGCTTTTAGCACTGCAGGATGACGTGTCTTCGGCATGCGCCTGGATGCACGTGCGTATTTCGGCCCACCGTGACCGGCTGTTTCGGTAGATCGTGACCGGCCATTTCGCTAACGCGTGACCGCTCATTTCGCTATCAGCGTGACCGATTTCCAGCCTGCTCCGAAACAGGCGGTCACGACTTACCGAAATGGCCGGTCAC
>CAMCJM010000219.1 GCA_945874835.1 Pseudomonas synxantha
TCACCCGCGACACCCTTGCCTCTGGCTAACACTTCCCCTTGCCGGGTGTGTAGAGGACTTTCACCTCCAAGTCATCCAGCTCACCACCACGGTGAACCGAACAGCGCCAGTCACGGCGCTACGCGCCATGCCTGGCGCACCATAAAAAAGGGCGACCGAAGTCGCCCAAATTGCCTTGCGTGCTCTGCTATCTGGAGACTCAGACCTTCTTGGTCTTCTGCGCGTCTTTCCAGATGAAATAACCAAACCCGGCGCAGAAGGCGACCATCAGGCCGACGGTGCCGATACCGGCGAGAACTACGACATCGATAAACATGGTTGCCTCCTGCGTGAAGCCTGTGTGGGTATGGCTTCAAATTAGCAGGGCAGACCTGAGCGCTCTTGATCCAGATCAACAGCCAGCCAGCCGAGAACAGCGCATGCGCCGCTTAACTGATCCAGATCAAAAAACCAGCTAATTGAAGCGACGACTCAAGGCTTCTTGGGTTTGCCCTTGGGCTTCTTCTTGGCTTTGGGCATGGGGAACGCCTGAGCAAAAGCATCACGCATGTCGTTGAGCTTTTTATCGTGCAGGTCGTGGATGCGCTTATCACGCTCGGCGGCAAAATCAATCAGCTTGTCGTCTTGGCTCATGGGCTTGGCTTGATCAAACGGAAGGTCAGATTAAGGCGCGACGCGCAGGGTGTGCGCGTCTTCGCCACTTGGTGCTGCCAATGATGCTGGGTTGGCCCGCGCATGACCAGCAGCGATCCATGTTGCAGATGCAGCGAATGCTCGATGCGGTTATGGCCTTTGCGGCGCAGGTCGAAGCGGCGCGTACCGCCCAGGTTGAGTGAGGCAATCAGCGGATTCGCGCCCAACTCGGCTTCATCGTCACTGTGCCAGCCCATGGAGTCCTGACCGTCACGGTAATAGTTGAGCAGCACACCGTTAAGCGGCTGCCCCGCCGCCTGCTCCACCTGCGCGCGAATCTGCGCCAGCAGCGGCGTCCAAGGCAGCGGTTGATGGCTCAAGCCTGAGTAGCGGTAGCTGGCATCGGCATCGCCATACCAAGCCACCAGACGTGGCACCGCCAGTTGCCGGCCGTAAATACGCACCTGCGGCTGCTGCCAGGGCGTTTGCTGCGTCAGCTGCTCAAGCCACTGATCAGCCACCGACGCCTGGAGCCAGTGCGACAGCAACTGCAGGTCGGCATTGGGTAGCGGCAAAGGGCTTTCGGCGAATAGATCCACAGTTCCAACTCATCAAGATTCTGCGCGCAGTGTGCCGTGAGCACGCCTCACACTTCCACATCCACCCACAGGCCTTGGCGCGGCAACTCGTCGAGCAGCGCTTGATCAGCTTCATGCACCTCGCCTTCGGCCAGTTCTTCCGGGCTGTAACCGTGGCGACGCTGACGCCGACGCTGCTCCTCACGCAAGAGCATTTGCGCTTCTTGCGGGTGGCGCTTATCGAGACTCACGCCACTCTCCTTCGAACTTTCGGCAGCCGGGGTGACCGGAGGGATTTCCGGGCGTGGCTTGACCGCATCGTGCTGAGTCGTCACGGGGGCCAAGCTATGGGGTATCGGCGGCAGCATCTGCATCACCCTCCTTTGGTCAGTCTGTCGGCCAGGCATGCCTCGACTTGAACAATGCCTCGCTACACTTTTGAGCATCAAAGTTACATAAAGTGCCGCTATAGCCGATTGCGCCTTGGGCCTGAGCCGCGCGTTCCGTTACCATAGTCGGCTTTTTTACGCAGGAGACAAGCATGGCGCAGTATGAACCGGGGCAACGCTGGATCAGTGACAGCGAAGCGGAGCTGGGTTTGGGTACCGTTCTGATGCAAGACGGGCGCATGCTCACCGTGCTCTACCCGGCCACTGGCGAGACCCGCCAGTACGCCATGCGCAACGCGCCACTGACCCGCGTGCGCTTCTCTCCGGGTGACGAAATCACCCACTTCGAAGGCTGGAAAATGACCGTACAGGAAGTCGATGACATCGACGGCTTGCTGGTCTACCACGGCCTCAATGCGCAGCATGAAAGCGTCACCCTGCCCGAGACTCAGCTGTCGAACTTTATCCAGTTCCGCCTGGCCAGCGACCGTTTATTCGCTGGACAGATCGACCCGCTGCCCTGGTTTTCACTGCGCTACCACACACTCGATTACACCAGCCGCCAGTTGCAATCCACGCTCTGGGGCCTTGGCGGCGTGCGTGCGCAACCGATTGCCCACCAACTGCATATCGCCTGCGAAGTGGCTGACCGTATCGCCCCGCGCGTATTGCTGGCCGACGAAGTGGGTTTGGGCAAAACCATCGAAGCGGGTCTGGTGATCCATCGCCAGCTGCTCTCCGGGCGTGCCAGCCGTGTGCTGATTCTGGTCCCGGAAAACCTCCAGCACCAATGGCTGGTGGAAATGCGCCGGCGTTTCAACCTGGATGTCGCGCTGTTTGATGAAGAGCGCTTTATCGAAAGCGACGCCAGCAACCCGTTTGAAGACTGCCAGTTGGCCCTGGTCGCTCTGGAATGGCTGTGTGAAGACGAAAAAGCCCAGGACGCATTGTTTGCCGCAGACTGGGACCTGATGGTGGTCGATGAAGCGCACCATCTGGTCTGGCACCCGGAACACGCCAGCCCTGAATACACGCTGGTTGAACAACTGGCTGGGGTGATTCCAGGCGTACTGCTGCTCACCGCCACCCCGGAACAGCTCGGCCAAGACAGCCACTTCGCCCGCTTGCGCTTGCTCGACCCCAACCGTTTCCACGACCTGGCTGCCTTCCGCGCCGAAAGCGAGCATTACAAGCCAATTGCCGAAGCCGTGCAGGAACTGCTCGACCAAGGCCGCCTGTCAGATGCGGCGCACAAGACCATTCATGACTTCCTCGGTGCAGGCGGCGAAGAGCTGCTGGCCGCCGTCAATGCTGGCGACAGCGAAGCTTCGGCGCGCTTGGTGCGTGAATTGCTCGACCGCCACGGCACCGGCCGCCTGCTGTTCCGTAACACCCGCGCAGCGGTCAAGGGCTTTCCTGATCGCGAACTGCACCCCTACCCGCTGGCTAGCCCCGACGAGTACATGGAGCTGCCGCTGGGCGAACATGCTGACCTGTATCCCGAAGTCAGCTACCAGGCGCAGCCGGATGTGGATGACGAGCAACGCTGGTGGAAGTTCGACCCACGTGTCGAGTGGCTGGTCGACACACTGAAGATGTTGAAAAAGTTCAAAGTGCTGGTCATCTGCGCCCACGCCGAAACCGCCATGGATCTGGAAGACGCCCTGCGTGTGCGCAAGGGCATCCCCGCCACGGTATTCCATGAAGGCATGAGCATTCTCGAACGCGACCGCGCGGCGGCCTACTTCGCCGATGAAGAGTTCGGCGCGCAGGTACTGGTCTGTTCGGAAATCGGCTCGGAAGGTCGTAACTTCCAGTTTGCCCATCACTTGGTGCTGTTCGACCTGCCAGCTCACCCGGATTTGCTCGAACAGCGCATCGGCCGTCTTGACCGTATCGGCCAGAAGCACCGCATCCAGTTGCACGTGCCGTACCTGGAAAACAGCCCGCAAGAGCGCCTGTTCCAGTGGTATCACCAGGCGCTGAATGCCTTCCTCGCCACCTGCCCAACCGGCAACGCCTTGCAGCATCAGTTCGGCAGCCGCCTGCTAGCGCTGCTGGAAAGTGGCGACGACGGCGAGTGGCAATCATTGGTCGATGAAGCCAAAGCCGAGCGCATTCGCCTGGAAGGTGAACTGCACGCCGGCCGCGACCGCCTGCTGGAGCTCAACTCCGGCGGCGCTGGCGAAGGCGAAGCACTGGTTGAGGCGATTTTTGAGCAAGACGATCAGTTCGCCCTGCCGATCTACATGGAGCAACTGTTCGATGCCTTTGGCATCGACAGCGAAGACCACTCCGACAACGCCTTGATTCTGCGCCCCAGCGAAAAAATGCTGGATGCCAGCTTCCCGCTCGGTGACGACGAAGGCGTGACCATCACCTACGACCGCGACCTGGCCCTGGCCCGTGAAGACATGCAGTTCCTCACCTGGGAACACCCCATGGTGCAAGGCGGCATGGACCTGGTGCGCTCAGGCTCGATGGGCAACACCGGCGTTGCGCTGATCAAGAACAAGGCGCTCAAGCCTGGCACCGTGTTGTTGGAACTGCTCTACGTCAGCGAAGCAGTGGCGCCGCGCGCCCTGCAACTGGGTCGCTATTTGCCGCCAATCGCGCTGCGCTGCCTGCTCGACGCCAATGGCAACGATCTGGCCAGCAAAGTCTCGTTTGAGAAACTCAACGAACAGTTGGAAACCGTGCCACGCGCCAGCGCCAACAAGTTTGTGCAAGCGCAACGCGACAGCCTTGGCCCGCTGATCAATGCTGGCGAAGGCAAGGTCGCCGAGCGCCACGCTGCACGCGTCGACGAAGCCAAGCGCCGTCTGGCGGCAGAAACCGAAGAGGAGTTGGCGCGACTGATTGCCTTGCAAGCGGTCAACCCAAGCGTGCGTGACAGCGAATTGAACGCCCTGCGCAAGCAACGCGAGCAAAGCCTGTCCATGCTCGATAAAGCGGCGCTGCGTCTGGAGGCCATTCGCGTGCTGGTGGCCGGTTAAACACCACTCGCTACTGCGTGTCGTGATGCTTGGCACACGCTGACGCGATCTACGGCATCGAGTAGGAGGCGGGGTCACCCCCGCCGTCCTCTCACACCACCGTACATACGGTTCCGTATACGGCGGTTCCTGCCTACTGACCAACAGCGTCAGCGAGCTTGGTTCCGTTGATGTGTCGCCTGCGGTATCTAAGCGCCCAGACC
>CAMCJM010000220.1 GCA_945874835.1 Pseudomonas synxantha
GGGCAGTGACTTCAGTGCGCTGACGGTGGAAAGCGTGAATCGGGTCGTTGCGAAGATCAATTTACGACCACGCAAACGCTTGGGCTGGAAGACACCGTACGAAGTGTATGCAGGGGTGAGCGTTGCACTTATGAGTTGAATTCAGGCAGAAACAGCGCCAGCATAACAATGTAGAGCCCGATCATGGTGTTCACATAGCGCGGTGCAGCGTCGAAACCGCCAAAGTTCAGTTGCAGCATGCCTACGCCGGTGACTGGCAGCACAATTACCGCAGCCCATACCCAATAGAAAAAACGTGGGAAGACTTCCAGCCAAAGTTTCAGACGGGTTGGTGCTTCCAGTACTGTGGCGGCTGCCGGGCGCAAGACCATCCAGGCGAAGAACATGCCGCCTACCCAGACTAGGGCAGCAAGCAGGTGCAGGCTGTAGATGAAGGCGTAAGGGGTCATGTAGGCACTCCTGTGGGTTAAGAACCTATTTACGATTTGCTGCGCGGCGGCCCCGCTGCGTTAGAAACACGCTCAAAATGCTCATGTACTACTCGTACACTCCGCTTTTTCGCCTGTTTCTGCCTTGCATGGCTCTAGCTCGCGAGATCGTAAACAGGTTTTAAGCGGTTCAGCGCTCGATCGATTAGCGCGCTATGATAGCCGCCGACTGCAAACACTGAAAATTTATCCAGCCTTTCTTGCCGACAGCCATGCTCAGTACCGAACTCAAGTCCCAGATCCAGGGCGCCTATTCGCGTTTTCTCGAAGCCAAATCGCTTAAGCCGCGCTATGGCCAGCGCCTGATGATTGCCGAAATTGCCAAGGTGCTGGGTGCCATCAATACCGATGACGAAGGACGCCGCCTGGGCGAACCTGCGGTAGTAGCGGTTGAAGCCGGCACCGGTACGGGTAAAACCGTGGCTTACAGCCTGGCGGCGATCCCTACAGCCAAGGCGGCGGGCAAGCGACTGGTGATTGCCACGGCCACCGTGGCCCTGCAAGAGCAGATCGTGCACAAGGATCTGCCGGACCTGATGCGTAACAGCGGCCTAAACTTCAGCTTCGCCTTGGCCAAGGGGCGCGGCCGCTACCTGTGCTTGTCCAAGCTCGACATCCTGCTGCAGGAAGGCCAAGCGCAGAGTTCCACGGCGCAGCTGTTCGAGGAGGAAGGTTTCAAGATTGATGTGGATGAGCAGAGTCAGAAGCTGTTCAACAGCATGATTGAAAAGTTAGCGGGCAATAAATGGGACGGTGACCGCGACAGCTGGCCCGAAGAGTTGGAAGACGCGCGCTGGTCGCAACTGACCACCGACCATAGCCAGTGCACCAACCGCCATTGCCCCAATTTTCAGCAGTGCGCGTTTTATAAAGCGCGCGAAGGCATGGGCAAGGTCGATGTGATCGTCACCAACCATGACATGGTCCTGGCTGACCTGGCGCTGGGTGGCGGGGCGGTGCTGCCGGACCCGCGCGACACCCTCTATGTGTTCGACGAAGGCCATCACCTGCCGGACAAGGCCATCGGCCATTTCGCCCACTTCACCCGCTTGCGCTCTACCGCCGACTGGCTGACCCAGATCGACAAGAATCTGACCAAACTGCTGGCGCAGAACCCACTGCCGGGGGATCTAGGCCGACTGATTGAGCAAGTGCCGGAACTGGCGCGGGAGCTGAAAACCCAGCAGCAATTTATGTTCGCCGCTTGCGAGCAGGTGGCCGACTTCAAACCGGGCGAAGATATGCAGGGCCGTGAGCGGCCGCGCCATCGCTTTGTCGGCGGGGTGGTGCCGACGCACTTGACCGAGCTGGGTCTGGAATTGAAGAAGGGCTTTTCCAAGCTCAATGATCTGTTCACCGGCGTGACTGAGCAGCTCAAAGAGGCCATGGATGGTGAGGGCGCTGTCGGTATAGCCAGTCACCAGGCCGAAGAGTGGTACCCGCTGTTCGGCAGCTTGCTGGCGCGGGCCAAGGGCAACTGGGAGCTGTGGCTGGCGTTTACCGCCGAAGACCCTGAAGACAACCCGCCCATGGCGCGCTGGTTGACCCTGGCCGAAAGCGGCGCATTGTTCGATATCGAGGTCAATGCCAGCCCGATCTTAGCCGCAGAAACCTTGCGGCGTAACCTCTGGAATGTTGCTTACGGCGCGCTGGTAACCTCGGCAACCCTGACCGCGCTGGGCACGTTTGATCGCTATCGCATGCGCGCCGGTTTGCCGAAAGTGGCTGTTACCACTGTAGTGCCGAGCCCGTTCCATCACGCCGACGCCGGTGTGCTGCGGGTGCCCAATCTGAATGCCGATCCGCGTGATGCGGTGGCCCATACGGCTGCGATTATCCGCGACTTGCCCGGCCTGGTTGAAGGCTCGCGCGGCACCCTGGTGCTGTTCTCCTCGCGCAAGCAAATGCAGGACGTGTTCGAAGGCCTTGAGCGCGATTGGCGCAAGCGCGTGTTTATCCAGGGCAACCTGTCCAAACAGGAAACCCTAAACAAACATAAAGCGCGGGTCGATTCCGGCGAGGAAAGCGTGTTGTTTGGCTTGGCCAGTTTTGCTGAAGGGGTCGATCTGCCAGGGGCCTATTGCGAGCATGTGGTGATCGCGAAAATCCCCTTTGCGGTGCCGGATGACCCGGTGGAAGCGGCATTGGCGGAGTGGATCGAAGCCCGTGGCGGCAATCCGTTTATGGAAATTGCCGTGCCGGATGCGTCCTTGCGCCTTGTTCAGGCCTGCGGCCGTTTACTGCGCACCGAGGCCGATCGCGGCATCATCACCTTGCTCGATCGCCGGGTTGTCACTCAGCGTTATGGCAAGTCGATCCTCAATACCCTGCCGCCGTTTCGCCGGGAAATCAGCTGAAATCAGTCGAGCGTTTTGTCGGGGTTGTTCGTGTGCCGTGCCAGTTCGTCGCCCAGCGCACCTACTAGCGGTTTAACCCCTGCTCGGTGCGCGGCACGGGCAATTGCATGCGCCGCCAAGGGTGCGCTGGCCAGCAAAATCAGTATGCCTAGCAGGGCTTCAATGATCAGCTCGCCAGCGCTGGCCACAGCCACTGCGATCAACAGCAGCACGGCGCCCAAGACGCCGGCCTTGCTAGCGGCATGCATGCGGCTGTAACTGTCCGGCAGGCGCAGTACACCGATAGCGCCGAGGAGTGAAATCAACGCGCCGGCGAGTATCAATGCGGAAGCCAGCCAACTCTGCAGACTATTCATGACGGTTCTCCTGCTTGGGTGGCGGCGTGCAGTGGGCATCGTCGAATAAAAAGGCGAAGGCGGCGGTGCCGAGAAATGACACCAGCGCCAGCATGATGGCCACGTCGAGGAACACCGCCTGAGCACTGATCAGGCAGCTCAGGGCTATGCCAGCGACGGCCAGCAGTGTCAGGGCATCAATCGCCACCGCTCGATCTGCCCGGCTCGGGCCGCGCAGCAAACGCCAGAGAATGATCAGCCCGCTCAGAGCCAGTAAACCGGCAGCCAGGGGCAACACCCATTCGGCTGCCGCTAGATGAAATGTCATGGCTGTTCTCCATGCGGTTTGCTGGCATCCAGCCAGGCGAGCAAGCGACGCTCCAGTTGGCTGAGGAGCAGGGTTACGTCTTCGCGCTGATGAACGTCCAGGGCATGGATATACAGCAGGCCGTGCTGCTCGTCGTATTCCAAGGCCAGGGTGCCAGGCGTTAGGGTCAGTAATACGCCAAGCAGGGTGGCGTGACGGGCATTACGCCTTGCCACGGGGTACGCCAGCACTGTTGGCGATACCTCGATTCGGCGGGCCAGGACTAAACCGGCAACATGGTAAGTCGCCAGCAGAATTTGCCCGCTAAACCACAGGCAAAACAGCACGCCCAATTCCAGGCAGCGGGCATAGCGGGCCAAGCTTGGCCAGGCCAGCCCAATCAGGCGCGCCAGCAGGTATAACGCGCCAAACACCAGCAGGCCGCCGCTCAGCGGTGCCATTTGCAGCCCCCAGGCCAACAGGACGCTGGCCAGCAGATGAGCCATAAAAAACATCATTGACCTCCCGCTGCGCGTAACGGTTGTAAATAGGCTTGCGGGTTGCTCAGTTGCTCGGCCGCCGCAATGGCGTAATCAATCAACGGGCCGGCCGCGAGGCCGATCAGCACGGTAAGCACAGCCAGACCAGCCAGACCAGCCATGCCTACCCAGGCGGCACGCATGGGCATTGGTGTTTGCAAGGCCGCTTCGCCCTTGGGGTGAGCCTTGAGAAAGGCCTCGTTCCAGATTTTGTTCATCGATAGCAGGGTAAAGACTCCGGTAAGCAGGGCGATCCCGGCGGCCCACCAAGCGGCAGCATCTAGACTGGCCTTGACCAACAGAAACTTGGCCCAGAAGCCGGACAATGGCGGAATACCCGCCAGCGAGAGTGCCGGGATGGCGAAAAGCAGCGCCAACCAAGGCATACGGTGATACAGCCCGCCCATGTCCGCCAGGCGCTCAGAGCCGCAGATTCGTGCTGCCACACCGCCGATAAAGAACAGGTTGGCCTTCACCACAATGTGGTGGATCAGGTAGAACACCGCGCCTGCCAGGGCCAGTGGTGTGGCCAGCGCCAGGCCCAGCACCATGTAGCCGACTTGACTGACTGCGGATTTCGGTGAACGTGACCGCTCATTTCGCTAACAACGTGACCGGTGCCTCCACCCGATTGCGCGGGGTTTAAATTCTAACCGCATCGGTCACGATGCGGCTTCTTCCTCTGTGTTTTTCCGCCGCAGCGACTCACCTTT
>CAMCJM010000221.1 GCA_945874835.1 Pseudomonas synxantha
CGCTTCCATCGCCGCCATGGATGCCGACGTGATCACCATCGAAACGTCGCGTTCGGACATGGAGTTGCTACAGGCCTTTGAAGCCTTCGACTACCCCAACGACATCGGCCCGGGCGTGTACGACATTCACTCGCCACGCGTACCGGACAGCCGTGAAATGGCCAAGCTGCTGCGCAAGGCCGCGCAGCGCATCCCGGTCGAACGGCTGTGGGTCAACCCGGACTGCGGCCTGAAGACCCGCGCCTGGCCCGAGACGGAAGCGGCGCTAGTGAACATGGTGGCGGCCGCCCGGCAGCTGCGTACTGAGCTGGCCTGATCAATAGTCTGTCGCGGCTAAAGCCCCTCCCACGCGATCTCTGCTGGGTTAGTGGCTTTAGCCGCTGGGTCTATTGCAGCACCTGGCGTCCTTGCATGCCCATAGGGTGGCCAGGCGGCTGAGCAGACCGCTCGTCCCCCTTCATTAAACTGTCACCTTTGTGTGGCAGTGCGCTCGCACAAAGATCATCACACTCACGCCTTAATGGGGGGCTGCGCTCTGCTGTCCCAGCCGGGGTGTAAGGGTATGCGTGGATTGATTCTTCTTGTCGCACTGCTGTGCGGCCTGCCGGCATTTGCCGCGCAACAGTGCAATGTGCAGGTGCCAACGCAGACGGCTGATGTGGGTGATGTGCGATTGGCGTATCAAAGCATCGGCAGGGACAGTGATCCGGCGCTGCTGCTGGTCATGGGGTTGGGTGGACAGTTGATCCACTGGCCTGATGAGGTGGTTGAGCGTCTGTGTCAGCAGGGCTTTCGGGTCATTCGTTTCGATAATCGCGATGTCGGGCTGAGCGCGTGGGCCGGTATACCGCCGACAATCAACCTGACCTATGAAGCGCTGCGTTATCGCGTTGGCCTGACGGTAACCGCGCCCTATGGCCTGCGGGATATGGCCGGTGATGCCTTAGCGCTGCTAGATGCCCTGAACATTGAGCGTGTCCATGTGTTGGGCGCGAGCATGGGCGGGATGATTGCGCAGCACATGGCTGATCTTGCGCCTGAGCGGGTACAAAGCCTGACATTGGTGATGACCAGTTCCAGCGCCCAGGGTTTACCTGCGCCGAGCAGCGATTTGCTGGCGTTGTTGGCTAAGCGTGAAGCGCCTAACCGTGCGGTGGCGTTGGAGCAACAGGCGGACTTGCTGGCGGCGCTGGGCAGCCCGGCGGTTAGTGATGATCGGGACTTATTGCTGCATCAGGCACAGGTCGCTTACGACCGTGCGTTCAACCCGGAAGGGGTGCAGCGTCAACTGCTGGCGATTTTGGCTGAGCCAAGCCGGGTTGAATTGCTCAACCGTTTGCAGGTGCCGACGTTGGTGGTGCATGGCACCGCCGATCCGTTGTTGCCGGCTATGCACGGCGTGCATGTGGCGGCGCACATCAAAGGCAGTGAACTGAAACTGATCCCCGGCCTGGCGCATCGTTTCCAGGATGCCTTCAAAGAACCTTTGTTGGCGGCGGTGTTGCCGCACCTTGAAGCCCATCGCGAGGATGGGCGGTGGGTGCGGCTGTGAGCTGCTAATCCGGGTTTAGCGGGTACCGAGGAAGTCACGCTTACCGATGGCCACGCCGTTGTGGCGCAGGATGGCGTAGGCGGTGGTGTAGTGGAAATAGAAGTTCGGCAGCACGTGATCCAGCAGGAAGGCTTGGCCCTGGAAATGGGTTTCTTTGTCACGGCGCTTGAGCGTCACGGTGCGTTCGGCGCTGGCGTCGATCTGCGCCGCATCCAGGCTGGCGAGAAAGCTTAAGGTGCTGGCGATATGCGCTTGCAGTTCGGCAAAGCTGGTTTCGTCGTCAGCCTGGCTTGGCGCTTCTACGCTGGCCAATAGCGCCGCACCGGCCTTGGCACCGTCGCAGGCAATCTGCACCTGACGCACCAGCGGGAACATATCCGGTGCCAGTCGGGCATTGAGAAAAACACTTTGCTCGATCTTTTTCTCTTCGGCGTGGGCGGCGGCGATGCCGAGGATGGTCGACAGGTTGTTCAGTTGGCGGGTAAAGACCGGGACGGATGCGTGATACAGGGACATGAATATCTCCAGAAGCGCCGAACCAGTGAGCTCGGCTGTCAATATAAGTGCGTTTGAACACACCGCCGCGATAGCAGCGGTGCGTGTGTTGGGTGGATTCAGCCGACCGTGATCGGTGGCAGTTGGGTCAGTTCAACGGTCTGTGCTTTGCGTGGAGCGAGGATTTCCGCTTCGCCGTCCACCACCAGTTCGTCGTTCTGATTGAACACGCGGGTGGCCATGCGCACGCGGAATTTCGGCAGTTTTTCCAGCACTTCCAGGCGAACGGTGAGCGTGTCGCCAAGTTTTACCAGCGCGGTGAAGCGCATGCTCTGACCCAGGTAAATGGTGCCCGGCCCAGGCAGCTCGCAGGCCACGGCGGCGCTGATCAATGCACCGCTGAACATGCCATGGGCGATGCGCTCCTTGAACATGGTCTCGGCTGCGTAAGCGGCATCCAAATGCACCGGGTTATGGTCGCCGGAGACTTCTGCGAACAGTTGCACATCGCGCTCGCTGACCGTTTTGCTGTAGTTGGCGGTTTGGCCGACTTCAAGGACGTCGTAGGGTGTGTTGCTGCTTTGCGTCATGGGTGGCTCTCTTGGCTCTGTAGGTGGCGCTGGCGCGGTTGGCTGAGAGCCTGTTGCAGCCAGTCGATGATGTAGGTGGTCACTTCGTCACGATTGCTCTCGTTGAGCAGTTCGTGGCGCGCACCGGGGTAAATCTTGACCTGCACCTGCTGATTGCCGGCGGCGCTCAAAGCGTTGGCCAGGTCTTGCTGACGGTGGCCATCACTCACCGGGTCACAGGCGCCGCCAATCACCAACAGCGGTAGGCTGATATCAATTTGCGCCAGGCTTTCCAGCGGGGTGATTTGTTGCAGGCCGCCGAGCAGGTCAATCCACAATTGATTGCTGCAGCGGAAACCACAGAGTGGGTCATTGATGTAGCGGTCAACCTCATCGGGGTCGCGGCTCAGCCAGTCGAAGGGGGTGCGGTTGGGTTTGAACGCCTTGTTGAAGGAGCCAAAGGAGACGAATTCCAGCAGGGCACTGCGCCCCAGTGGGCCTTGACGCCAGCGCTCCAAGCGCGCCAACCATTGTCCGGCACGGTACAGCGCGACCGGTTGGTAGTTGGAGCCGGAAAGGATCGCCCCTTGCAGGCTGCAACTGTGGTGCATCAGGTAGGCCTGGCTGATGTAACTGCCCATGCTGTGACCCAGCAGGAATATCGGCACCTGAGGATGGGTCTGGCGCATGTGATGATTGAGGCAGGCTAGGTCGTTGACGACTCGCGTCCAACCCTGATTGTCAGCATAGTGGCCCAGAATGCCGTGCTCAGCCGTCTTGCCGTGGCCGCGCTGGTCGTGGGCATACACTTCAATGCCCTGAGCCACCAGTGCCTCGGCAAAACGCGCGTAACGGCCGCTGTGTTCGGCCATGCCGTGGGCAATCATCAGCAAGGCTTTGGGTGCTTGTTCGCTGTACCAGCGGTTGACGTAAAGCGGTGCAGCATCGCTGCTGGGGAACCAGAAGGCTTGATGGAGCATGGCGAGTACCTTGAACCTGCAGATGGTGGGCATTGTGCACTCGACACAGCGCTGCGCAAAGTCTGCGCTGGTTTAGCGTTGATAGCGCCGAATTATCTGCTGATATTCGCCGGAACGCTGCAGTATGCCGAGGCTTCGTTCGAATATGCTGCGCCAATCCGGCTCGCCGTCCTTACTGGGGATAAAGTCGATTTGCACTTCATGTCCTTCAACGGCAAAGGCGCGTCGGGTCAGTTCAACCAGGCTGCCGCCACCGCTTAAATGTTCAGAACTGTCAGGTGGGTATTGCAGTGTGGTCAGGCGCGGTTGGGCGTCGCTCTGTGCGTGGCACATAAACGGAAACATAATGAGCAAGGCGAGTCGTACAAGGCGCATGGCAGTTAGTCGTAGGAACGTGCCGATTGGTTATAGGTGTAACGTGCGGATAGTTCCACACGGAGCCATGAGATTCAGTGCATCAATGACGAGGCCAGGCTATTTGCCGACCTCGAGTTAACTGTTACTTTCCCGTCAACTCCGTCATCAGGGTGTTCGCAAACAGTTGCGCAGGTCATGGTTAAGCAAATAAGGGGCCGCACGCGCAGCATCTTGATTCTTCGCTTATTAACGTGGCCTGAGTGGAGTGTTTTGCGGAATCAGCTTTTTGGCGGTTTGCATCAATTCAGGGCAAGGGGATAAAAATAATGCAACCTGATTTCTGGCGCGACAAGCGCCCGGCCGGCGTACCCAATGAGATTGATCTGGGGGCCTACAAATCTGTAGTGGAAGTGTTCGAACGCTCGTGCAAAAAATTTGCAGATCGACCAGCCTTTACCAACCTGGGAGTAACCCTGACCTATGCCGAGCTGGATCGCCTCTCGGGCGCTTTCGCCGGTTACCTGCAAAAACACACCGATCTGCAGCCCGGCGACCGCATTGCCGTGCAGATGCCCAATATCCTGCTTCGTATTTCGGCCCACCGTGACCGGCTGTTTCGGTAGATCGTGACCGGCCATTTCGCTAGGTTCTGTTGACGTATCAGCGGAGCCACAACAGGGTTGCAGCGAAGGCCAGCATAGACTTGAAATGACTGGCCTTTTTCTCAAAACGCGTAGCAATCCGCCGGTAATGCTTCAGTTTGCCGAACAGGCACTCCACGACG
>CAMCJM010000222.1 GCA_945874835.1 Pseudomonas synxantha
AATGAAGCGCCTGGAAGAAGATGTGATGCAGCGCCCGTTGTTTTTGCGCGACGGGCGCCAGTTCAGCCTCACTGCCGAAGGTCAGCTACTGCTGAGCTATGCGAGGCGCATCCTCAAACTGCACGCCGAGGTGATGAACAGCATGCGCGAGCCACACATGGTCGGCACCGTGCGTATCGGCACCCCGGACGACTATGTGATGCGCTTTATGCAGGGCATTCTGGTGCGCTTCGCCCAGTCCTACCCCCTTGTGCAGGTCGAGCTGCACTGCGAACCATCCTTCCAACTGCTGCAGCGTCAGGACCTCGATCTGACCATCGTCACCCGCGAGCCAGGCACCGAGATTGGTCAATTGTTGCGTCAGGAACATCTGATGTGGGCACAAGCGCGCAACGCCAATCTGCATGAGCTGGAAACGCTGCCCCTGGCGATGTTCAACTCACAGTGTTTCTGCCGCTCTTGGGCCAGCAATGGCCTGGAAGCGCTAGGGCGCAACTTTCGCATTGCCTACACCAGCCCCAGCCTGTCGGCGATTATGGCGGCGGTCAGCGCTGGTCTGGCGATTACTGCCCAACTGCAAAGCCTGATCACTACGGACTTGCAGATTATTGGCGAGGCCGAAGGCATGCCAGCCCTGCCCTCCGCCAGCATCGTGCTGCTGCGTAACAGCAGCACGCAAACCAAGGTCACCGAAACCCTGGCCGAACAAATCGTCGAAGGCTTCAGAGCTTAAGCGCAAGCAATACGGCGCAAAGCAGCATAAAACCGACAAACAGCCCGCGTAGCAATCGCTCTGGAAGGGCGTGAGCGCACTTCACGCCCCAACTGATACTGAGTAGACCACCCAGCGCCAAGGGCGCACCTAGCAGCCAGTTGACATGATTATGTGCGGCATAGGTCGCCAGGGTAATGGCCGTACTCGGTGCAGCCAATGCCAGGGACAAGCCTTGCGCCACCACCTGACTGGTGCCAAACACCGTGGTGAGCAGCGGCGTTGCCAGCACCGCACCGCCCACACCAAACAGGCCACCCAACAAACCAGCAGCGCTGCCCAGCACGCTCAACCAGGGCCAGGGGTGACGCATACCAGCGGCTGGCTGCAGCGGCAGATTGAACAGCCGGGAAAGGTTATAAGCCGCCAATAGCAGCAGAAAAACCACAAACGCCAGACGCATGCGCTCAGCGTCCAACG
This sequence comes from Pseudomonas synxantha, assembly GCA_945874835.1. Lineage (GTDB taxonomy): Bacteria > Pseudomonadota > Gammaproteobacteria > Pseudomonadales > Pseudomonadaceae > Aquipseudomonas > Aquipseudomonas synxantha_B. The sequence goes on from CAMCJM010000222.1 coordinate 1,193, forward strand.
TCATGGCCCAGGCGGCACCCAGCAGCGCAAACCCCAAACTGGGCACGGCCAGCGCCAGGGCGTGCTGCCACTGAATGCGGTTGCGCTGGTGATAACGCCACAATGCCAACAGCACATTGGGCACCACCATCACCAGCGCCGTGCCTTGGGCCAACTGCTGATCCAGCCCAAACAGCACACCCAGTGCCGGAATGGCAATTAGCCCACCACCAATCCCGAACAGACCACCCAGCGTGCCTAAAACAAGGCCAAGCAGCAGATTCACAGCAAGATCAAGCAACAGCATCTGCGCACTCCCTAGATAAGCCGCGCAGCCTAATGGGTTCTCACTGGTAGCGAAACGCACAGCCGCGCACAATGGCTTTGCATTTTTTGCACAACAGAGAACCTGCATGAACCCTGACAACCTGACCGATCAGCTCAGCCTGTTTCTCGATGTACTGGAAACCGGAAGCTTCTCAGCAGCGGCCCGTCGCCATCCGCTGACGCCCTCGGCAGTCGCCCGGCGCATTTATGCACTGGAACGCTCGCTCGGCAGCACGCTGTTTAGTCGCAGCACCCACGCCGTGCGCGCCACCTCTGCCGGGTTGGCGTTTGCTGAACGGGCCAAGCGCATTTTGACTGAACTGCACCTGGCCCGCGCCGAGGCCGTGTCGCTTAGCAGCGCACCTGAAGGGCTTATCCGCGTCGATGCACCCGCGCCTTTCGGTCGCCGTCATCTGGCACCAGCGATCGCGGCGTTTCTAGTCGCCTATCCGGGTTTGGACGTGCAGCTGCGCTTGATCGACAGTTTCGTTGACCTGCAGGGCAGTCATTTAGGTGAGGTTGATGTGGTGCTGCGCATTGGCCCGTTGGCCGACACGCGCTTGGTTGCCACCGCGTTATCACCCATGGTTCGTGTCGTTTGCGCCAGCCCCGAGTACCTGGCTCGTCGCGGCGTGCCACGCAGTCCGGACGAATTACTGGAGCACGACGGTTTGGACTGGGACAGCCTGGCACCGCCTTATGCCTGGCGCTTTGAGCAACAGGGCAAACTGCAACTGTGCCGCCCCAAACGCCTGCGCATGACCGCCAATAACGCTGAAGCTCTGCTGTTCAGCGCCCTGGCTGGGCTGGGCATCGCTCATTTACCCACCTGGTTGATCAGCGAATACCTGGTACGCGGTGAACTGTTGCCGCTGTTCTGTGATAACGGCCTGCCCGCCCCCGAGCCGAGCGGTATTTACGCCCTGCGCCTGGAGCGAGAAACCGATTCACGCAGCCGTTTGTTGCTGGAGTTCCTCAAAGCGCGTTTCGGCCCCATTGCCCCCTGGGACTTGGCCTTGCACAACGACCTGCAACGGGGCTGAAGCCAAACACCAGGCGAAAAAAAGCCCGACGCGAAGGTCGGGCTTTTTTAACTCGCGGTTAACGCCAGCCTTAGGCCGGTGCTTTAGCGCGGGATTTGTACTCGCCGGTACGGGTGTCGATTTCGATCCAGTCACCGATTTCGCAGAAATCAGCCACTTTCACTTCAGTGCCGTTGCTCAGCTTGGCAGGCTTCATCACCTTGCCGCTGGTGTCGCCACGGGCAGAACCTTCGGTGTAGGCCAGCTGACGCACGATGGTGGTCGGCAGGTCAACGGAGATTACTTTGCCTTCGAAGAACACCGCTTCGCAAACGTCGTTCATGCCTTCTTCGATGAAGGGCAGAACGCTTTCCAGGTCTTCGGCGCGCAGCTCGTAAGAGTTGAACTCCGGGTCCATGAACACGTAGTCATCGCCGCTGATGTAGGACAGGTTTACTTCCTTGCGCTCAAGGATAACCGGTTCCATTTTGTCGTCGGCTTTGTAAACGGTTTCAGTCTTGGAGCCGTTGATCAGGTTCTTCAGCTTCATCTTAACGATGGCGCTGTTACGGCCGGACTTGGTGAATTCGGCCTTTTGGATCAGCCATGGGTGCCCGTCGATCAGCGCCACGCTGTTAGGCTTCATTTCTTGTGCGGTTTTCATACGAATATCCGGATTTGGATGGAGTGACAGAATTCTTGGCCGCGTATCATAGCCAATTTAAGTAAAACTGCACCAGAGCCGCGGCAAGATCAACCTGAGATGCCTGTTGCAGAGCCCACGCGTCTGCATGAGCAGACAGTTCAGGCCCATGTTGCAGCAGCTGATTCCAGCTTTGAGCCACTGACCCGCCCTGATTCCAGGCATGCCAAAGGTTGACCAACGCAGCTTGCGCACCCTCGGACAAACCCGCTTGGTAAATCGCCAGAAACGCGTCGAGCTTCTCCAGATGCGCGTCATCGGCTTGCTGATAAATATGCCAAAGCAGAGGCCGCCCGGCCCATTGCGCACGCACGAAGGAATCTTCTCCGCGCACGGCATTGAAATCACAACTCCACAACAACTGGTCGTACTGCTCCTGGGAGAGAAACGGCAGCACCTGAATATGCAACTGACCTCGCTGGCGCACAGCACCAACTTGCAAGGCTGGGCCATCCAGCCAAGCGTGCAGATCATTGAGGATACGGCCTTCGGGCACCAGCAATAGAGTCGCCTGGTCGGACGAAGCCAATGCGTCCAACCAACTGGCCAGTGCTGTGTTCTCGTAGGCAAACAGCGAGATCAGACGCGCCCCCGCCGGCAGGCTCACCCCAACACTACGCAAGAACGCATGACGCGCCTGTGCATCCGTTTGAAACGCCTGACGCTGCGCGATCAAGTCACGCTCACGCAACAAACCGCCGGTGCCTGCGGTAAAGCCTGGAAAGAAGAAAAACTTCGACAACCCACCTGCTTGCAAGGAAGGCAAGGCGTGGCAGCCCGCCACCCATGCCTCAGCACTGAGGTATTCCAAGTTGAGCCACAGCACCTTCTGTTCACGCGCGGCCATGGCCGTGATGTATGACTGGGGCAACTGACAGGCAAAAGCCTCAATCACCACGTCAGCAGGCTCTACCGGCAACCAATCCACGGGCCAGTGTCGCACCTCAACGCCCTGCTGTTTTTGCGTTGGTCGTTGCGGATCAGCTTGCGGGCATAGGCGAACGAATGCCGGCATGTCATCCAACCAGAGCCGCACGGCCAGCCCATGCTCAGCTACCAACTGACGCGCCAGCCGCCAAGTCACCCCGATATCGCCGTAGTTATCCACCACGCTGCAGAAAATGTCCCACGTTGCGCGCATGCACCACTCCTTAAAAAACAGCCTCCATGGTCGATTAAAACGCCTACGGGCGATAGCACAAGCGTGAACCTATGAGCCTGCATGACTGTATACCCCGGAGCTTTGCGTTAGGGAAACGCTGAATAAATCATGTTTTCTAGCCCAGAGCGCTGCGTAACCGATTTTTCAAAAAGCCAAGGCTCGTTAATCAGTCAATTCGAGGCAACCCCTGTGCATCGCACGGATTTTTCCGCGCATTTGGCCCGTTTCCGGGGCTCTTTGGCCCATCAGGACGCACCTTGGGCGCAAACGACCAACAATCGCCGGCGCGCCAACACCAGATTGGCCATGCCGAACAGCGCAAACAACTGCGCCTC
>CAMCJM010000223.1 GCA_945874835.1 Pseudomonas synxantha
TACGAGCTGAACATTCGCCCACGCAAGCGCTTCAACTGGAAGTGCCCGATTGAAGTAATGACAGAGGTGATGGGAAAAGCGATGGCGATGCAACATGATGCACCCGCCTCAATTCAATAACCGTGTTGCACTCGGCTCCTGCAACCGCCAGGTTTTTATCCGGCGGAGGGGGCTTCACTTCGCCTGTTTTCAGGCTCTAAGGATTGAGGTGTTTGTTGTGTTGAGACTTGCCGAAAAGTTGCGCAGCCGTTTGGTCAGCTTGCCACGCCGGCAAAAGCGACTGATTCAGGTGGCTGTGGATGTAGTGCTGCTATGGGCTGCGCTGTGGCTGGCATTTGTAGTACGTCTTGGTGATGCAACATTTGTCGAACCCTTTGCTGGGCACGCGTGGCTGTTTGTTCTGGCCCCGTTGATTGCTATTCCTTTATTTGTCCGCTTTGACATGTATCGGGCGGTGATGCGCTATTTCGGCAATGATGCCTTGGTAGCAATTGTCAAGGCCGTGTCAGTAGCTGCGTTGATTTTGGCGTTAGCGGTTTACTGGTATGAGGGTGCACCTAAGCTTATCCCCCGTTCTATCGTGCTCAACTACTGGTGGCTGAGCTTGGTCATGATTGGTGGCTTACGCCTGATGATGCGCCAGTATTTTATGGGTGATTGGTATTCGTCAGATAAGCCCTATCGCCTGCAGGGGCGCGATGACGGCTTACCGAAAGTTGCGATCTACGGCGCAGGCGCAGCCGGTAATCAGTTGCTTGCAGCGCTTCGGCTCGGCCGCGTGATGCGACCTGTGGCTTTTATCGATGATGATGCCGGCATTGCCAATCGTTCAATTGCCGGGCTCCGCGTCTTCAGCCCGAAGCATATCCAGCAGATGATTGATGAAACGGGTGCCGATGAAATCTTGTTGGCCATGCCCTCAGCTTCCCGTGCGCGTCGGCGTGAGATTCTCGAGGCTTTAGAGTTGTTCCCCCTGCATGTGCGCAGTATTCCGGGTTTTATGGACCTGGCCAGTGGCCGAGTAAAAGTTGAGGATGTGCAGGAGGTCGATATTGCTGATTTGCTCGGTCGTGATGCCGTCCCGCCCCAGCAAGATCTATTTCAGCGCTGTATCCGTAATCAGATCGTTATGGTCACCGGGGCGGGTGGCTCTATCGGTTCTGAGCTTTGCCGGCAGATCGTCTCGAGCGGTGTGCGCACGCTGCTGCTGTTTGAGCACAGCGAATTTAATCTCTACAGCATTCACAGCGAACTCGAAGCACGTATCAAACGTGAGTCGTTGCCGCTGCGGTTGGTGCCCATTTTGGGTTCGATCCGCAATGCCGAAAGGTTGTTTGATGTGATGAATACCTGGAAGGTTAATACGGTTTATCACGCGGCGGCTTACAAGCATGTACCGATGGTGGAGCACAATATTGCTGAGGGTGTGCTGAATAATCTGATGGGCACGCTGAATACGGCTCAGGCAGTTATCCGTGCCGGTGTTAGCAACTTTGTATTGATCTCCACTGATAAAGCGGTGCGGCCGACCAATGTAATGGGCAGTACCAAGCGCTTGGCCGAGATGGTGTTGCAGGCCTTGAGTGCGGAATCTGCTCCGCAGTTGTTTGCCGATAATTCTGGGGTACGGCAGCTGAATAACACGCGCTTTACCATGGTGCGTTTCGGCAACGTGTTGGGCTCATCCGGCTCGGTGATTCCGCTATTCCATGAACAGATCCGCCGTGGCGGCCCGGTTACGGTCACTCATCCCAATATCACGCGCTACTTTATGACCATTCCGGAGGCCGCCCAGTTGGTCATCCAGGCCGGCGCCATGGGTGAAGGCGGAGATGTGTTCGTGCTGGATATGGGCGATCCGGTGAAAATTGCTGAGCTGGCGGAAAAGATGATCCATCTTAGTGGTCTAAGTGTTCGCTCATCGAAGAGTCCACAGGGCGATATTGCTATCGAGTTCACCGGATTGCGCCCTGGTGAGAAGCTTTATGAAGAACTGCTGATCGGCGATAACGTTAGCCCTACCGAGCATCCGATGATCATGCGCGCCAGCGAAGAGCATTTGTCTTGGGAGGCTTTCAAGGTGGTGCTGGCGGATTTGCTGGCGGCGGTTGAGCGTGATGATTACGACCGTGTGCGCCAGTTGTTGCGTGAGATTGTGAGTGGCTACAAGCCAGAAGGTGAGATTGTCGATTTGATCTATCAGCAGCGCAGGATTGACCCCAAGTAATTCTTGCGAGCCTGTGTGACGGTGCGTGTTTTTGTGCAGCGTTTTTGTCTGTACCAAGGTCTGTAAAGCAGCATTTTTAAGTTGCGATTTGACAGGTGCTGGGCAGCGTCTAGTTTTGAGAAAGCGTGGAGAGGGAAGTCCCACGCTGGACCTAAAACTAACGTAAGGACGCACATCATGTTCAAAGCTCAGATCGCTGCTCTGCTGTTTGCTCTTCTCACTTCACTGTCTTTTATGGCCTCGGCCGCTGAAGTTAAATCCCCCTCGGGTGATGCGGTGCAGACCGCTGAAGTTTCGCCAATTAGCAAAATCAATCTCAATACGGCTGATGCGGCCACGCTGCAACGTGAGTTGCTGGGCATCGGTGAAGTCAAGGCGCAGGCCATTGTGGCGTACCGTTCCGAACATGGTGATTTTGCTTCGGTGGATGAGTTGCTTGAGGTAAAGGGGATTGGTGAAGCGACGCTTGCGAAGAACCGCGACAAGCTCAGCATCAACTAACCCAGGCAGTTACTTAATAATCGTGAGGCCGGTGATGAACCGGCCTTTTTGCTTTCTGCTGTTTGGGTTTGTGCGGTTGCTTGGCTATGTTGCCTGCACGAGTTGGCTGGCGTGAGGTGTTGTATGTTGGGGTTAGCGTTGGCGGCGGATGCCGTTGTGGTGGTGCATCTGCTGTTTATTGTGTTTGCGCTGCTGGGTGGTTTGCTGGTGTGGCGCTGGCCGTGGTTGCTTGTGCTGCATTTGCCAGCCGCTGGCTGGGGCGTTTTGGTTGAGTTGATGCGCTGGCCATGCCCGTTGACGCCGCTGGAGCAGCACTTGCGCATGGCGGCAGGTGAGGCGGGTTATAGCGGTGGTTTTATCGAGCACTATGTATTGCCGATTCTCTATCCGGCTGGATTAACGCCGCAGATTCAAATCGCCCTGGGGTTGTTTGTGCTGGGTTTGAATCTGTTGATTTATGCCGGTCTGCTGAGGCGGTGTTGGCGGCGTTTTTGACGGCAGCTTAGGCACTCTTATTCAGATGAATGATGGTGAGCTGGTTGCGTCAATTCCCCGGCTACACTGGCCCCCATTACTCACAGCAGCAAAGGCAGCTTACGTATGCAAAATCGCATGATGATCACTGGCGCAGGTTCGGGTTTGGGGCGTGAAATCGCGTTGCGTTGGGCGCGTGAGGGTTGGCAGTTGGCGCTCTCCGATGTCAACGAGCCTGGCCTGGCAGAGACCCTGGAGCTGGTGCGCGAGGCTGGTGGTGATGGTTTTACCCAGCGCTGTGATGTGCGTGACTACAGCCAACTCACGGCGCTGGCTCAGGCTTGCGAAGAGAAACTCGGCGGCGTGGACATCATCGTCAACAACGCGGGTGTCGCGTCGGGTGGGTTTTTCAATGATCTATCCCTGGAAGATTGGGATTGGCAAATCGCCATCAACCTGATGGGCGTGGTTAAAGGTTGCAAGGCATTCCTGCCGCTGCTGGAAAAAAGCAAAGGCAAAATCGTCAACATCGCCTCCATGGCCGCCTTGATGCAGGGCCCGGCGATGAGCAACTACAACGTGGCCAAAGCCGGTGTGGTTGCGCTGTCAGAGAGCCTGCTGATCGAGTTGAAGATGCAGGAAGTCGGCGTGCATGTGGTCTGCCCGTCGTTCTTCCAGACCAATCTGCTGGACTCCTTCCGTGGCCCAACGCCTGCAATGAAAGCTGCCGTGGGCAAACTGCTGGAAAGCTCGCCGATCAGTGCTGCAGACATTGCCGATTACATCTATCAGGAAATCGGCAAAGGCGAATTTATGATTCTGCCGCATGAGCAGGGCCGCATGGCCTGCGCCTTGAAGCAAAAGAATCCGCAACTGCTCTATGACGAAATGACCAGCATGGCCAATAAGATGCGTGCCCCGCGCACTAAATAGGCCTGCTGTTTTGAGTCTGATGCCGTTGATTGACGGGGCGTCAGGTCACTGACGACAGGGCAGGGATAAACCTTTGGGTTTCCCTGCCCTCGTTTTTTCTGGATCAGCACGATGGGCCAGATGGGCTGCTATGTTGATTTAAGCCGCGACTGTGCTTGCCTGCTAAGGGTGCTGACGTTAGGGTCGAGCGCCGCAAATGGGCATTTCTACTGCCGCGAAACGGATGAGTAACCTGTGAAACCTTTCCCTCGGGCCCTGCTGTTACTGGCCCTGGTGCTGGCAGCGATCAATTTGCGGCCGGGCATTACCTCCCTGGCACCCTTGATTGAGCGCATTGCGCTTGAGTTGTCGCTGAGCCGAGGCTTGATCAGCCTGACCACCGCGCTGCCGGTGTTGTGCATGGGGTTGCTCGCACCCTTTGCTGCGTATTTCGGCCCACCGTGACCGGCTGTTTCGGTAGATCGTGACCGGCCATTTCGCTAACGCGTGACCGCTCATTTCGCTATCAACGTGACCGATTTCCAGCCTGCTCCGAAACAGGCGGTCACGACTTACCGAAATGGCCGGTC
>CAMCJM010000224.1 GCA_945874835.1 Pseudomonas synxantha
TCGACAACTGGGTGCGTTCAGTAGCCGTATCCCCTTTGTGGCACTCAGCAGGCTTTGTATATGAGCCCACTCGGTATCGCTTAACTGGCTTCTGTCGGTCATGGCAAAAGCCAGATTCTAGCCGGTGGCTTACGTCAACAGAACCTAAGGCGCATCACCCGCTGATCAGCGAAGTGGATCGCGACTTCTGCTTTCTGCTTAACGCCTATGACATCGAGCCGGGGGCGGCCACGCCGAAGATCATGACCATGCTCGACTTCAACCTGTGGACCTTCAACAGCCGCATCTTCCCCGGCATCGACCCCTTGGTAGTGCGGCATAACGACAAGGTGCGCCTCCGCGTCGGCAACCTGACCATGACTAACCACCCAATCCATTTGCATGGTCACGAGTTTGAGGTCACCGGCACCGACGGCGGGCCGACACCCGTGGGCTCGCGTTGGTCGGAGGTGACGACGGATATCGCGGTGGGGCAGATGCGCCAGGTCGAATTCCTCGCCGACGAGGAGGGCGACTGGGCTTTCCACTGCCACAAGAGCCACCACACCATGAACGCCATGGGCCATGACGTACCGACCCTGATTGGCGTTGATCACCGCGACATGACCCGCAAGATCAGCCAGTTGATCCCCGATTACATGGTCATGGGCGAACGCGGCATGGCCGATATGGCGGAAATGCAGATGCCCTTGCCGGACAACACCGCGCCGATGATGACCGGCGACGGCCCCTTCGGCTCCGTGGAAATGGGCGGCATGTTTACCGTGCTCAAGGTGCGCAAGGATCAAGCGCTCGGCGATTACCGCGACCCTGGCTGGTTCAAGCACCCGGCCGGCACTGTGGCCTATGAATGGCAAGGAGCGTTGGCCAAACCGGCGCGTTCAAGCGAGGCCGGCGGGCAGTCGATGCCGCTCAAACAGCCCCCTGCTGAAACGGTTGAAGTGCACGTGCGTAAACCCAGCGGCCATGCCGGCCATTGATGAGTGAGGAGATGAATACATGAATCAGATAAATCGTTTGCCCCTAGCACTGACCTTGCTTGCTTTATTGGCCAGCGGCTCTGTGCTGGCCCATAGCGAACAACACAGTGCGCAGCACAGCGCTGCCGTAGTCAAAGAGCAGAAACCCTGGGGTATTGCCGGTGACCGTGAACAAGTCAGCCGCACCATCGAAATAGCCATGAGCGACCAGATGCGCTTTAGCCCCGACCTTCTTGAGGTCAAGCAGGGCGAGACCATTCGCCTGGTCCACCGTAATAACGGTCAGGTGATGCATGAATTCGTCATCGGCACCCAGGACGATCTGGATAAGCACGCGGCGCTGATGGTCAAGTTCCCCGGTATGGAGCATGACGAGCCGTATATGGCCCACGTCGCCCCTGGCCAGACCGGCGAGATTATCTGGACCTTCAACCGCGCGGGCGATTTCGATTTCGCCTGCCTGATCGCCGGTCACTACCAGGCGGGAATGCTCGGCAAGGTGCGGGTTATAGCGAACTGACGCAAGTGTGCAAACCCGGATCAGCCTGTGCGGTCCGGGGTAATGCGGCAGCGCAATTTTTGCGGGCTGATAAATGATCAGGGCGGCCGCCGGGTCGCCTGACTTGAGGAGCAAGACCATGAAGCAACTACTGATTGCCTGCCTGCTGGGCAGCTTGGCATTTAGCGTACAGGCCAGCGATGAACACAGCGGCCATAAGGGCCACGAGGCGGCGCAGGCCAACGCCAGCATGAGCCAAGGTGAGGTGCGCAAGATCGATACCGCCAAGCAGAAAATCACCCTGCGTCACGGGCCCATCGCCAATATCGGCATGCCGCCGATGAGCATGGTCTTTCAGGTGCGCAAACCGGAGCAACTGGACGGGCTCAAAGTGGGCGATAAGGTGCAGTTTGTCGCGGACAAGCAGGGAAGCCAGTATGGGGTGAGCGAGTTGCAAAAGGCCGAATAAGCGCCGCTTTAGCAGGCCCGTGCTGATCAGTAAGGCTTTTGCCTTCCCTCCATCTCGAGCAGGATGAGGGGCTGAGCTACTGAGTTAAGCCCTCAGCGAGAGACGTTAGTCGTTGCCTCGGCTGGACGCTGCTCGGCTATCTGTTTCTGGCCATCGGCCGCTTCGGTAAGCCGCAGGCCATTCGTAGCGATACGAGCGCGTGTTTACCGGCAAGGTATTCCGAGCGGCGTTGCGTCTGGCCGGTATTCGTCAGCAGTTCAGCGACCTTGGCTGCCCTTGGCAGAACGGGCGTATCGAGCACCTGTTCGGCACCTTGAAAGGCAAGCCGGATCATTGGCGGGTGCTCAACCCCGGTATATAGCCTTTTATGCGTCATCCCGTGTCCGCGAGCTGCTCATTGGCGCGGTTGGCTCTGCTGCCGTTGATAAATTTATCGATAAAATAATTGGATTTTTATTTTTTTATCGAAAATACAGATAAGGGCCTTCGGGATTATCTGTTTTTAAAATCACCGACATTCACCCAAGCTAAGAGCAGACTAACCAACGCGCTATGCAGGAGAAGCTTATGAGCGAAAACAAATTTGCCGCCATCGCCAGGGGCGCACGGCCGTTTTCGGCCTTAAGCAGCCCGCGTGAGGTAATAAGGCAATTCACCCCCAACTGGTTTGCCGCCACCATGGGCACCGGTATCTTGGCCTTGGCTCTGGCGCAGTTACCCTTTGCCATTCCCGGGGTACACCGCGTGGCGGAGGCGTTGTGGCTGTTCAATATTGGCCTGTTTGTGCTGTTCAGCGTCTTGTATGCCGGGCGCTGGATACTGTTTTTTGACGAAGCCAAACAGATATTCGATCACTCCATCGTCTCGATGTTTTTTGGCACCATCCCGATGGGGCTGGCGACCATCATTAACGGATTTATTGTGTTTGGTCTGCCGCGCTGGGGCGTGGGGGTTATACCTCTGGCCGAAGCACTGTGGTGGCTGGATGTGGCCATGGCGCTGGCGTGCGGTGTACTCATCCCTTTTATGATGTTTACTCGGCAAGCCCATAGCATCGACCACATGACCGCCGTGTGGTTGTTGCCGGTGGTGGCCGCCGAAGTGGTTGCCGCCAGCGGTGGCTTGTTGGCGCCGCACCTGACCGATGCCAGCGCGCAATTTATGATGCTGATTACCAGCTATGTGTTGTGGGCTTACTCGGTGCCAGTGGCGCTGAGCGTGTTGGTGATTTTGCTGCTACGCATGGCGCTGCACAAATTGCCGCACGAGAACATGGCCGCATCCAGTTGGTTGTCCCTCGGGCCAATTAGCACCGGGGCGCTGGGCATGTTGCTGATGGGCGCGGATGCACCGGCGATTTTTGCTGCGCAGGGCATGGCCAGTATTGGTGTGGTGGCGCAAGGGCTGGGCCTGATTAGCGGCATTCTGTTCTGGGGTTTGGGTTTGTGGTGGATGCTGCTGGCGATCTTTATCACCCTGCGTTACGCCAAAGAAGGCATCCCATTCAACCTTGGCTGGTGGGGATATACCTTCCCGCTGGGGGTGTACGCTCTGGTCACGTTGAAGTTGGGTGCGCGATGTTGCACATGCAGTTCTTTGCCTGGTTGGGCACTGGTTTGGTGTTGATGCTGGTGCTGTTGTGGCTGATCGTGGCGAGCAAAACCTTGGTCGGCGCCTATCGTGGCAACTTGTTTGTCTCCCCGTGCATTGCCTCGTTAGGGCGATAGTGCATGTGCCGCCACTGACGGGCGTCAGTGGCAAACCGGTCAAATGAGATTACATTTTACTTGTGATGCCCCGCGCACCACCATCTAGCCCGTCAAGGAGACGTTATTTATGCATGATGACCGTCATAAAAATATCGTTACCCGTCGTCACTTTATGCGCACTGCTGGGCTGGTCTCCCTTGCTGTATCGCCGCTGCGCGGACTTGCCGCGACTGACACGGATGAAGGCATTACCTTCGCAGCCGGTCCTCGACCGCAGGTGCGTTACCCAGGCAAGCGCGAGATGATTCTGGTGCATTCCCGGCCACCCCATCTGGAAACCCCCTTTGCCGTCTTTAATGAAAGCGTGATTACCCCCAACGATGCTTTTTTTGTGCGCTATCACCTTGCCGATTTTCCTACCTCGATTGATCCGACGACCTATCGTCTTACGGTCAAGGGGCAGGTTAATAGCGTCTTGAGTTTGTCCCTTGCTGAGCTCAAAGCGTTGGCAGAGCCGCTTGAAGTCGTCGCGGTGAACCAGTGTTCTGGCAATAGTCGAGGCTACTCATCGCCACGGGTTTTCGGTGCGCAATTAGGTAACGGCGCGATGGGTAATGCGCGCTGGACCGGGGTTGCGTTGAAAACCGTATTGGCCAAGGCAGGGGTTCTGCCCGGCGCTAAACAGGTCACTTTTAATGGGCTGGATAAGCCCGTCATGGGTAGCACCCCTGACTTTTGCAAGGCGCTGGATATCGAGCACGCGTTAAGCCCTGAGCCGATGTTGGCGTGGAGCATGAACGGGGAGGACTTGCCGTTTCTTAATGGCTATCCGCTGAAGCTCATTGTGCCGGGCTATTTTGGCACCTACTGGGTAAAACACCTGGCCGAAATAGAGGTTATCGATCATGAGTTCGCTGGGCACGACGCCTACTTCATGAGCAATGGCTACCGTGTGCCAGACAACGACTGCGCTTGTGTGGCACCGGGCG
>CAMCJM010000225.1 GCA_945874835.1 Pseudomonas synxantha
TCACAAAGATTGAAGTTGGACCATCAGCACCACCAATAATGGCGATAGAGGCAGCTTCTTTAATGGTGAACTCAAGGCCAGGAATGCCGAGTGCGGTGATGGCAAGCGCCCCCAGAAGCGTGCCAAAAATACCAAATTGGGCAGCCGCGCCCAGCAACAACGTTTTCGGATTGGCCAACATCGGCCCAAAATCCGTCATCGCCCCCACACCAAGGAAAATCAGCAAGGGAAAGACGCTGGTCGGCAGACCAACTTCATAAATCATGTGCAGAAAGCCCGAGCCCTCCGCCATATTGGCAACTGGGATGTTGGCCAGCAAACCACCAAAACCGATTGGTATCAGCAGCAGTGGCTCGAAGCCTTTCTTAATCGCCAGATAGATCAGCAGCATGCACACCGCGATCATAAACACCTGGCCCACTTCAATGTGGTACAGGCCCGTGCTCTGCCAAAGCTTGAGGAGCTTTTCCATTACTGCGCTCCCTTAACCGATGGTCAGCAGGCTGTCGCCCACTGCCACCGCGTCACCCACCTTGACGTTGACCGCAGCAACGGTGCCGGCCTTGAACGCACGAATCTCGGTTTCCATCTTCATGGCTTCAAGGATGATGACCAACTGCCCCTCTTCTACCGCGTGGCCCGGCTGCACCAGCACTTTAAAGATGTTGCCGGCCAGCGGAGCATTCTGCGACTCGCCCGCAGCAACCGGCGCTGCGACTGTCGCCGCAGTGGAACTTGCGCCACCGACAGCCTTGAGGCCGGCGATATCACCACCCTCATTGACCTGTACCACATAAGATTTACCAGCCACTTCAACGGTGTAAATCTCGGGTTTGCCGGCTTCACGAACAAGGGTTTCTTTTCCAGTCGGCATCGGCTCGAAGGCCGCTGCGTTACCGCGATTCTGCAGAAACTTCAGGCCAATCTGCGGGAACAGTGCATAGGTCAATACGTCATCGATTTCATCGACGGCGAGTTTGATGCCCTTCTCTTGCGCAATCCCCTTCAGCTCTGCCGTCAGCTTGTCCATCTCGGGCTCAAGCAGATCAGCAGGGCGACAGGTAATGGCCTCCGCCCCATTCAGCACACGCGCTTGCAACGCGGTATTGAACGGTGCCGGCGCTGCGCCATACTCACCTTTCAATACGCCGGCAGTTTCCTTGGTGATCGATTTGTAGCGCTCGCCAGTCAGCACGTTAATCACCGCCTGAGTGCCTACAATCTGCGATGTCGGCGTTACCAGCGGGATAAAACCAAGGTCTTCGCGCACGCGTGGGATTTCTGCCAGCACTTCGTCGAACTTGTCTTGAGCACCCTGCTCTTTAAGCTGGCCTTCCATATTAGTCAGCATGCCGCCCGGCACTTGAGCGACCAGAATGCGCGAGTCGACACCCTTGAGGCTGCCTTCGAACTTGGCGTATTTCTTCCGCACTTCACGGAAGTAGGCGGCGATTTCTTCGAGCAACTCCAGATCCAGTCCGGTATCGCGTTCGGTACCCTGGAACATGGCCACCACAGACTCGGTTGGCGAGTGGCCGTAAGTCATCGACAACGAGGAAATGGCGGTGTCGACATTGTCGATGCCGGCTTCCGCCGCCTTGAGGATGGCCACAGACGACAGCCCAGCCGTGGCATGGCACTGCATATGAACAGGGATAGACAGGGTCGCCTTCAGGCGCGTGACCAACTCGAACGCTGTATAGGGCGTCAGAATACCGGCCATGTCCTTGATCGCGACCGAATCGGCGCCCATGTCTTCGATCTGCTTGGCAAGATCAACCCACATCTGCAGGGTATGCACCGGGCTGGTGGTGTAGGAAATAGTACCCTGCGCATGTTTGCCCAACTGCTTGACGGCTTTGAGGGCAGTTTGCAGATTGCGCGGATCGTTCATTGCGTCAAATACGCGGAACACATCAACACCATTGAACGCGGCGCGCTCAACAAATTTTTCCACCACATCATCGGCGTAATGGCGATAGCCCAGCAGGTTTTGCCCACGCAGCAGCATTTGCTGACGGGTGTTGGGCATGGCTTTTTTCAGCTCGCGGATGCGGTGCCATGGGTCTTCACCCAAATAACGAATACACGCATCAAACGTTGCACCACCCCAGGACTCCACCGACCAGAAACCGACCTGATCAAGCTTGGGGGCGATGGGCAACATGTCTTCCAGGCGCACGCGAGTGGCCAGAATCGACTGGTGAGCATCACGCAGCACCACATCCGTGATACCGAGCGCTTGTTTAACGGCGGTCATACAGAAGCTCCCTTTAGAACCTGATCAACCACGACGGGCGCGGTGCTGGTGAATGGCGAGTTGAATAGCAGTCAACGTGTTGGCATCCGGCTCATCGCAGACCGGTTTGGCACTGACCACAAAAGACGGGCTGGCTACATGAGGTGCTGGCGGCGCGAAGGACTCGATCACACGCGACATAACGCGGATCACGCCCACCAACAGAACAAGGAAAAGAAAGACGAAGCCGATGCCGAAAAGCATCAACTCGAAACCCTCAAGCAGGAGTTCACCGGGGGTCATATCGGCTCCATGACTCGCTCGATGCGAGTTGAGTTAATTATTAGAGTGGAGCGCCCAGGCTATGGCCCGGGCAAAGCTGGCGAACATTAGCGTGAAAAACGCGCATGACGCAAACAAAACGCTATCAATGAGACATTTTATGTAAGCAACACGCCAAGCCGCTCAGAGCAGGAATAGGCTGGCCAGACCAAGGAAAATGAAGAAACCGCCACTGTCAGTGACCGCTGTAATCATCACACTGGCGCCCATAGCCGGATCACGCCCCAACCGCACCAGCGTCATGGGTATCAGCACCCCCATCAGCGCTGCCAGCAAGAGATTCAGCGTCATGGCAGCGGTCATCACCACGCCCAGCGACCAGCTGTCATAAAGCAGGTAGGCAACCACGCCAATCACGCCACCCCAGACGATACCGTTGACCAATCCCACGCCCAATTCCTTGCGAATCAGGCGTGACGTATTGCCTGTACCCACTTGATCCAACGCCATCGCGCGCACGATCATGGTGATGGTTTGATTACCCGAATTACCACCGATGCCCGCGACAATCGGCATGAGCGCAGCCAACGCGACCAGCTTTTCGATGGAATCCTCAAACAATCCAATGACCCGCGAAGCCATAAACGCCGTCACCAGGTTGACCGCCAACCAAGCCCAGCGGTTGCGCAGGGATTTCCATACCGATGCGAAGATGTCTTCTTCTTCACGCAAACCGGCCATATTGAGGACTTCGCTTTCGCTCTCCTCACGGATCAAATCGACCATCTCATCAATAGTCAGACGGCCAATTAGTTTGCCGTTCTTGTCCACCACCGGCGATGAAATCAGGTCATAACGCTCAAACGCTTGGGCGGCATCATAAGCATCTTCATCGGGATGAAAACTCACGGGGTCGGTGGCCATGACCTCGCTGACTTGCTTGTCAGGGTCATTGACCAGCAAACGCTTGATTGGCAATACACCCTTAAGGACGCCGTCGTAATCGACCACAAACAGCTTGTCAGTGTGACCAGGCAACTCTTTTAAGCGGCGCAGATAGCGCAACACGACTTCAAGACTGACGTCTTCGCGGATGGTGACCATCTCGAAGTCCATCAGCGCACCGACCTGATCATCCTCATACGAGAGCGCTGAGCGAACACGCTCGCGCTGCTGCGCATCGAGCGTCTCCATCAACTCATGCACGACATCTCGGGGCAGCTCAGAGGCGAGATCCGCCAGCTCGTCGGCATCCATCTCCTTGGCGGCTGCGAGAATCTCATGGTCATCCATGTCCGCCAGCAGCGTTTCACGCACAGCGTCCGAAACTTCCAGAAGGATATCGCCGTCGCGCTCAGCCTTGACCAACTGCCAAACCGTCAGACGATCGTCCAGCGGCAACGCTTCAAGAATATGCGCCACGTCTGCCGAGTGCAGTTCGTCGAGCTTGCGCTGTAATTCGGCAAGGTTTTGCCGATGCACAAGGTTTTCAACCCGGCCGTGATTGAGCCCTTCCTGACGATGCGTCAGGTTTTCCACCACTTTATGCCGGTGCAACAACTCAACCACCTGAGCAAGGCGAACCTGCAGGCTTTCTTGCGGCTTTTTTGCTTCTACTTCAGTCATAGCGCGCTCCACCCCCAGCGGCGGCGCACGCCAAAGAGGGTCAATCAGTCAATACGTGATTGCACAATCGAGATTCAGAATAACTACTGGGTAAGTCCATGGTGGTAATCCACAAGCCCCGGCGGGGCTGACGCCGCGAATGATAACACCGCCAAGATACTTTGCATGTGACAAAAAGCCCGCAGTCAAGCACTTACAAGACACAGCTAAGCAGACATTTACATACCACTGTCCGACGAAAGCGACCGCGCAAAAGGCACGCCTGGCCAACATTAGCATCTCGTCTACCATTCAAAGAGATCGTCACGGAGGACGTCAAATGCGCAGCTTTCTTGCCACCACCTGCCTCATCTGTGAAACAGCGTGGAAAACTTTCCAGATTCCCGGGGTAAACAGCGTCCAATAGTTTCCACCCCGGTGTGTGCAACCATTCGGTCTTTTGGCCGGAGAATCTGGGGTGTTATCGATGGACATCATTGCCGAAATTCGGCGGCGGCA
>CAMCJM010000226.1 GCA_945874835.1 Pseudomonas synxantha
ACTTGAAGCGCATGGCCGTATTACGCCCGCAAATCAGAAATTGAGCAAAAAACAGGCATAAATCCGGGTAAATTGGCAAAAAATGCCTGATTTCCGGAAAAGCCAGTGCTCTATCGGTCTGCGGGACTCAAGTCCGACAGGCTGCTAGACGGTTAAGCGCGTCAGGGCTTCACGGTACTTGTCAGCGGTTTTCTGTGCCACGTCGGCGGGCACTGCTGGGGCCGGCGGCTCTTTGTTCCAGCCGGTGGACTCCAGCCAATCGCGCACAAATTGCTTGTCGAAGCTCGGCGGGTTGCTGCCTTCCACATAACTATCAGCCGGCCAGAAGCGGCTGGAGTCAGGCGTTAAGGCCTCATCCATCAAGGTCAGTGTGCCGTTCTCATCAAGGCCAAACTCAAATTTGGTGTCGGCGATGATGATGCCGCGTGTAGCGGCGTATTCAACCGCGGCGCTGTAGAGGGCGATGGCGGTGTCACGCACCTTGGCTGCCAGTTCTG
The DNA here is from genome assembly GCA_945874835.1 of Pseudomonas synxantha. Classification (GTDB taxonomy): domain Bacteria; phylum Pseudomonadota; class Gammaproteobacteria; order Pseudomonadales; family Pseudomonadaceae; genus Aquipseudomonas; species Aquipseudomonas synxantha_B. Next base: position 498 of record CAMCJM010000226.1, read on the forward strand.
CACCAATGATTGCTTCGCACTGCTCGAAACTGATGTTCTCGTCGTGGTCGCCTACGGCGGCCTTAGTCGAGGGGGTGAAGATCGGCTGCGGCAGTTTGGCCGCTTCTTTTAGGCCAACTGGCAATTGAATGCCGCAAACCGTGCCGCTCTTCTGATACTCCTTCCAGCCCGAGCCCACAATGTAGCCACGCACAATGGCTTCAACTGCAACCGGCTTGAGGCGCTTGGCCACCACAGCGCGGCCTTCCACCAGAGGCAATTCGGCGGCAGGTACGATGTCTTCGACGGTGTCGCCGGTGAAGTGATTGGGCACCAGATCCTTGAGCTTATCGAACCAGAAGTTGGAGATGGCGGTAAGGATCTTGCCTTTGTCCGGGATCGGCTCGTTGAGAATCACGTCGAAGGCCGAAAGGCGGTCGGTGGCGACCATCAGCATGCGTTTGTCGTCGATCTCGTAAAGATCACGGACTTTGCCCGAATAGATTTTCTTCAGGCTCAGGGTGGTGGCTGTGCTCATGTCGGAATTTCCGCCTTTGGTAAACAAAACAGGCGAAACCCACCGGGTTTCGCCTATTGGTAGTGCCGCTGCAGCAACTTGCTGTCAGCCAAGGTTTTCCTGGATCAGGTCCAGCACCTTGCGCGCCAAATCGGCTGGCGCAATGGTGTTGAGGTCTTTTTCCACTGTGATTTGTACGCTCTCACCCACTGCGGTGAGGCGAACCTGATAACGCTCGGCGCGCGCATCGATCTCTTCTTTGCTGGGCGCACTGCCAAACACGCGACCGAAGAAACCCGGCTTATCTTCGGGCTTTTGTGCACGCTCGGCCAAGTTGATGTAATACACACCCAGGCTGCGATTGATGTCGTCGATGCGCACATCAGCCATTTCCAAAGAGCGACCTACACCAGACCAGGCGCGATCGAAATCAGCGCCCAGGCTCAACACCGGATTACCGTTGCCGTCCTCCGACAAGCTGACACGGTTCGGCGCGTCATAATCACGGGCCGCCAGCAGGGAGACTGAGTCGCCTTGCTCAGCGCTGCGCGCCAGCGTCACCAGCATTTCATCTAACAGCGCAGCATCCAGGCCTGGGTTGCTGCTGCGGTTGGTGAAGGCGACATCGGCGGTGCTACCCGCTGGACGCTCAGCGCTGACGATAAAGATCTCGCTGGTGTTGCGCTGCACGCCTGGCTCGATACGAACACGCACGCGCGCTTGCGCATCGGGGTTTACACCCGAAACACGGCTGCTCAGGCGACGCGCCATTGAATCGGACAGCGCGTCGAAACGCTGCCAAGAGGTGCTGAACTCACCTGTTTGCGGCCGCTCTTCAGCAATCTCAAAGCCATTATCGGCGAAGAACTGACGCGCGACGGGCCACACTTGCGCCGGTACGCGCTGAGCAACAACCCAGCGCGAGTCGCCGCTTTTCTGCAGGCTGAAGTCGCTGGTGTCACTGGCCAAGGCGAGAGCCTGCGGACGCGGCACGCTAAATTCACCGGCATCAGTGGTGGTGGCCACTTGTTGCGGCACAGGCAGCAACGGATCAATGCGTTTGGCATTGACGTTGGCAGGTATTTGCATCGGGGCTGTCTGACGGGCCTCGAGGTAATCGCTGCCGCGGTCACGGAAATAGCCGTTTTCGCCATAGATCCAGCCACAACCGCTGGTGCCAGCGATAATCAGGGCCAGCGTGGAGAGTCCGGTGAGTCGCTTCATGCGGGGTAATTCCTCAATTAAACCAATACGCCGCACTGGCGCAGGGCCTGACGCAGCGGTTCGTGGCAACGCGGGCTGAGCCAGGTCAACGGCAGTCGAATGCCATCAGGCATCATGCCCATTTCATGCAGCGCCCACTTCACCGGAATGGGGTTGGATTCGATAAACAGCGATTTGTGCAGCGGCATCAGGCGATCGTTGATCGCACGGGCAATCGCGGCCTCACCGCGCATGGCGGCAGCGCACAGGTCGCTCATGGCACGCGGGGCGACGTTAGCGGTTACCGAAATATTACCTTTGCCACCCATCAGCATCAGTTCAACGGCCGTGGCGTCGTCACCGGAATACACCAGAAAATCTTTGCTTACTCGATCCAGCACTTCCTGAGCGCGCTGCAGGTCGCCGGTCGCTTCTTTAATACCGATGATGTTGTCGATTTTGGACAGGCGCTCAACGGTCTCAGGCAGCATGTCGCAGACCGTACGGCCCGGCACGTTGTAGAGAATCTGCGGGATGGCCACCGACTCGGCGATATGGCGGAAGTGCAGGTACAAGCCTTCCTGGGTGGGTTTGTTGTAATAAGGCGTAACCAGCAGACAGGCATCAGCGCCAACGGCTTTGGCCGCGCGGGTGAGTTCAACCGACTCACGCGTGGAGTTGCCGCCCGTACCAGCGATAACCGGGATTCGCCCAGCCACCTGATCGACAATGCGCTTGATCACATCAATGTGCTCTGCCACATCAAGCGTGGCCGATTCACCGGTCGTGCCGACTGCGACGATGGCATTGGTGCCCTCTTGCAGGTGGAAATCCACCAGCTTGCTCAGGCTGCCCCAATCAAGACCACCTTGTGCATCCATGGGCGTAACCAGTGCCACCATACTGCCCGCAATCATGCAACCGCCCCTGCTGGAAAAAGAGAGCCGTAATGGTACTGGGGCCACCTGCCTTGCACAAGCGAACAGCCTTGGCTCATTGCCGTTTAATCATGCGCGCTGGCAATAGATGACTCGCACTGGCGGCAGATCGATGCGCGGGCCATTAAAATTGACCCAAGACCTGACATTCCCGACCTCGCGCAGCTGACGGCATTCCCCTTGACGGTGCTTTTCGCTACCCTTCCGGCTTTGGTCGGTTATATGGCTTTACACCGATCGCATCTTGTTTAGGAAGGCTGCATGTCCACCCCCTCAGTTCGCGAACAATTTCTTCTGATCAGCGCCCTTGGCCCTAACGCCATGGAGTTGACTAACGTGCTTTGCCGTACCAGCCACGAAAATCGCTGCGCGGTCGTCAGCACCCGCCTGAGCCGTCATGGTGAGTTCAGCGCCCTGGTGCTGCAGATATCCGGCAGCTGGGATGCGCTTGCACGCCTGGAGTCAAGCCTGCCCGCGCTGGCGAAAAAGCACAGCTTTTCGGTGAACGTGATTCGCAGCAGCGCCTCAGAAACCCGTCCGCAGGCGCTGCCTTATGTGGCTTATGTCAGCTCCGCCTATCGCCCTGACATTCTTAATGAGCTGTGCCAGTTTTTTATCGACCACCATGTCGAACTGGAAAACCTCACCTGCGACACCTACCTGGCTCCGCAAACCGGCGGCACCATGCTTAACGCCACGCTGACGGTAACGCTGCCCGCCGGAACGCAAATCAGCTGGCTGCGTGATCAGTTTTTGGACTTTGCCGACGCGCTCAATCTGGATGCGTTGATTGAACCTTGGCGTCCGCAGACTCCCTAACCTGCTGAACCTACCGCCCATGCCGAGCGCGCAGTTCATGTGCATTCGTTAATGGAACTTGCCCCCTACAACGTCGACGAGCCAGCGTCGACGTATCGAGCACAACTGCAGAGGAACCTGTTATGGCCGTAGCACTCGACACCCCGATTGCAGACTTTAAAGCAGACGCCACCAGCGGCCAGACCGTGCAATTGTCTGCCCTCAAGGGCCAGCAGGTGGTCATCTATTTTTACCCTAAAGACAGTACGCCCGGTTGCACCACTGAAGGCCAAGGCTTTCGTGACCATTACGCAGCATTCCAAGCCGCCAACAGCGTCATTTTTGGCGTGTCGCGCGACGGCATGAAGTCCCACGAAAACTTCAAGTGCAAGCAAGCCTTCCCCTTCGAACTGATCAGCGACAAAGACGAATCCCTCTGCCAACTGTTCGACGTGATCAAACTGAAAAAGCTCTACGGCAAGGAATACCTAGGTTCTGTTGACGTATCAGCGGAGCCACAACAGGGTTGCAGCGAAGGCCAGCATAGACTTGAAATGACTGGCCTTTTTCTCAAAACGCGTAGCAATCCGCCGGTAATGCTTCAGTTTGCCGAACAGGCACTCCACGACGTGGC
>CAMCJM010000227.1 GCA_945874835.1 Pseudomonas synxantha
CGCGTCTGCTTCTTCTTGGCGGCGTACTCCAGCTCGGAAAAGCTTGCTTGCATCGGTTGAAATCTCATCCTGGCCCAATGGTTGCGATTATCTCAAAAGCAGGCCGCCGCCTGGGCAAGGGCGGGCGAATAAATCAGTGTTTCCTTAGCGCGCAGACTCGCTCGCTGAGTGCCCAGCAGCAGGCCGACAAAGATTAGGCTGGCACCCAACCAGTGGTAGTTTTGCAGGGTTTCACCCAGCAGCAGCCAGCCGAGCAGTGCGGTAAAAACCGGCATCAGGTAGTTGGAGAGCGCCGCTTTGGCTGCGCCAAGGACGCGGATGGCGTGGTTCCAAGCCAGATAAGCCAGCAGTGAGGCGAACAGCGCGGTGTAGCCGATGGCGGCGAGGTTGCTCGAGGTTAGGGAGAAGTGCGCGCCCTGCGCCAGCTCGTAAAGGTAGAACGGCAGAATCAGCGGCACGCCCAACAGCATCAGCATGCCGAGCAGCGCCAGTGGCGGGATCGGCAACAGGTGGCTGGCCCAACGGCGCAGCAGCTGGGAATACAAGGCCCAGTCCGCTACGGCCAGTAGCATGATCAAGTCCCCCCGATTAAAGGCGAGATCCGCCAAGCGAGCCCAACTGCCTTGGCTGATCAGCACCAGCAGCCCCAGCGCTGCCACGCCCATGCCCCACCAGGCGCGCGGTTGTGGCCATTCGCCCAATAACAGGCCTGCACCGATAAAGGTCATCAGCGGCAGGCAGGTGTTAACCAGGGTGATGTTGATGGCGGCGGTGGTTTGCGCGGCGGCATAGAGCAGGCTGTTGTAACCGGCGATGCCGATGGCGGCCAGCACCAGCAAGCGCCAACCGGCGGCACGCAGGGCGGCGCGGTGCTGCCACAACGGCTTGACCACGAAGGGCAAGAGCAGCAGCAGGGCCACACACCAGCGCCAGAAAGACAGGGTAAACGGCGGCATCTCGCCCACCACTGCGCGGGCGACCAGGGCATTGCCGGACCAACACAGAGTGGCTAACAACAGACCGGCCAGGGCGTAACGCTCGGAATGAGTCATCGGCATTGGCAACCGCGGCGGCCTGCTGAGTGCGCGGACTGGTCGAGGGTGCTGGTTTGTGTTGGGTATGGGTGCATTCGCTGCCCTGCTTGCGTAAGTGAAGCGACGCCACGGCCCTGTTCAGCGTCTTGACGCGCACCATAGGAGCCCGGCGCGGCTTTGACAAGCGCGGCGCGCACCTCATTAGGGCGCAGCACTGGAATGCCGCGCCGGTTCCCCCTGTGTTGTTTTTAATGTCGGCGTAAAGACCGACGACGCAGCAACCAGACAATCAGCAACACACCACTCAACAGCACGAGGCTCAAGCCCCACTGCAGCGGGCCGGCATAGCGGAACAGGTCCGCCGGATGCAGGCTGGCGGCGCGCAACATACGCGACTCGGCCGCCGCGCCTTGTGTGGGGATATCGGCCAGGCCGTCGCCATCCAGATCAGGCAGGCTGCGAATGTGGTCGAGTAGACCTTGCCACTCCTTGTATTCCTGCACGCCGGGTTGCTCAGGGTCTGTATCAATGATCGCGGCCTTGAGCTGCGTCAGGGGCTGACCCTGCGCATCCTTGGGTTGCACGCTGAGCAGGCCTTTGGTCAAGTCGCTGACCAGCCAGGTGAAGCTGCCCACGTAGCTGGTCGCGCCGATGCTGTAGAGGCGTGTATCGGCCAAGTCCAGCGGGGTGTAACCCTTGAGCGGGTCGCCCAGTTCAATCCGGCTGACCCGATCAAACGGCACACGCCAGGGGTTGTAGCTAAACCGCAGGCCGGACACGCGCGGGTAATAGCTTTTGCTCTCGCGCAACTGGTACGCCAGCAACAGCACCTCCAGCAGGTTTTTCAGCTCTTGGCCGCTGACATACACCTTGATCAGCGGGTAACCCGGCGCATCATCCAGCTCACCGATCCCCAGCGGGGCGATGCGGAACAGATCAGACACCGCCTGCACGCCATGCCGCCCCATGATCAGGTTGTCGCGGATGGTGCCGTTGCCGGTAAAAGAGACATCGCTGGCGGTGGCCTGACGCAAGGCATCGGTAACCAGATTGCCGAGAATCGGGTCGTCATAGGCACGGGTGAGGGTCTTGTCGAGCTTGGCCAGCGGCTGGTCGAAGGCATAGCCTTTGGGTGCCAGCATTTGTTCGCTGACCACCTGCTTAAAGTCTTCGACTTTGGCGGTGACGGCCGCATCACCGGCGATCTGGTCGTTGATCGGGTGCAGTTGATAGTCAACCACCTGCGGTGTGCCGTCTTCGCCCAGACGCATGCGCAGCTCGCCCAGGTGCTGAATTTCCGAACCGGCTTGCATCACCGGCGTGCGCCCGTTAACCAGCACCGGCTGCGCCAGAGCGGTGTGCGAATGGCCACCGACCACGATATCGATGCCCGGCACCTGCTCAACCAGCTCAACCTCTTCACCGCGCCAGCTGCCATCGTCCTGCTTCACCACACCCATGTGCGAGAGCAGGATCACCACCTCAGCGCCCTCCTCACGCAGCTTGGCGACCATGGCTTTGGCCGTCACAACCGGGTCAGCAAACAGCGCCGGTTTGATCATCGGGCTAACAGCAACCGCGTTATTGCCCAGCAAGCCGAACAGGCCGAAGCGGATGCCGCCCTTGTCGATCAGCTTGTACGGTGCAATGCGCCCGGCTTCGTAGTGGGCTTGCAGGCTGTCATCTTCCGTGCGCTGCGGGTCAAACCCCAGGTTGCTCGACAACAGTGGCATCAGCGCATCGCCTTTGATGCGGTGTGCGGCGCTGATCATGGCGGCCAATCCGGCTGGGCGAAAATCGAACTCGTGATTGCCCAGTGTCGCCGCGTCGTAGCCCAGCTCGGTCATCAAGCGCAGCTCGCCGCCGGTTTCCCGCGTGACGGTATGAAACAGCGTGCCCATGCTGAAATCGCCGCCATCGAGCAGCAACACAGGTTGCTCACCGGCCGCCGCACGACGCCGCTCCAGCAAGGTGGCCAAGCGCGCGACACCGCCGACGGTATCGTCATCACCCGTGGTGGCCGGGGTGTATTCGTTGTTGGGGCCAAAGCCGAGCAGGCGAGATTGCCAATCATTGGTGTGCAGGATGGTAAAGCTGCGTTCGGCACTGAAGGCCTGAGGGGCGGTGAACAGGCAGAACACCGCGAGCAACGAAGCAGACAGGCGCATGACAAATCCTTAGGGCAATTGACCGAATACCGCTGCAGCTAAAGCAGCGCGCGCCAGTATGCGGCAAGCCCTGCGTGAGGTCAGCGGTGAATGGCGTCGCTAAAGGTAGCCAATCGAGTCAGCCCCTGATGCGAGGGGCACGGTACGCTAAGGCGTTAAAGCCAATCGCGGCGAAAGCCCCGCCCAGACAATCGGCAGGCGATGGGGTGACGTTAGTCAAACAGCGGGCAGACCATCACCAAGGCATCTTCGCGCCCGCCAACAGCCGGGTAGTAATCACGTCGACGGCCCACTTCATTGAAGCCATAGCGCTCGTACAAGCGGTACGCCACCTGGTTGCTGGCACGCACCTCAAGAAAACAGTCGTTGGCACCCTGCGCTTGCGCTTGCTGCATCAGGTGCTCAAGCAGTTTCAGGCCCAAGCCACGCCCCTGGCTTTCGATCTTGACGGTGATATTGAGCAGGTGGGCTTCGTCCATGATGATCTGGATGACGCCGTGGCCGACTTGCTGCTCGCCCTCCAGCATCACCCAGCAGTTATAGGCGGTCAGGCTGTCGGTGAAGATGCCGCGCGTCCAGGGATGACTGAAGGCGGCGTATTCAATTTTTAACACCGTATCGATATCCGCTGCCGTCATCGGACGGAAGCTGATTGCATCACTCATTCAGGTGGACTCGGCAAGCAGGAGAAAACTCGGCCAAGCGGCCGGATAAAGGTGTAATCACGCGTCGGCCAACCAGCGCTGGCGAACGCGTCGCATGGCCTGCCACAGCTCGCGCTTGCGCTCGGGCTCATCCATCAGCAACTCCAGGCCAGGCAGCGCCCAGGCCGCGCCCAAGCCTTCAATCTGCAGCTCGCGGTTATAGGCATCGGCCGTGGCGTCGGCGGCAAACCGGATAGCGGGCAAACCGACCAACCACAGGCAACGGCACGGCTCTTGTTCTTCCAGCCGCGCGCCAACAAAACTCTGCACATAATCCAATGCGGCTTGCGGGCCTTGCTCGATCTGCCCGCGCGCCAGCAGCGGCCAGCGCACCGGCTCGCCGATCAGCTGCGGGCTGTCTGGCAGGTCGGCGGCGCGCAGCAAATCCTTGAGCAGCAGGTAAGCCGGATCGCGCCCTTGCAGCGGCTCACCGGTCGGCAGTTCGACCAGTACCGCGCAGGCACCGGCGCGGAGCAATTGCAGGGCAAAGCGCGGCGGCGCAATGGGCACGACGACCGCCACTGGCGGCTCATCGGCGTCAGTGGCCACGGGCTCTGCCTTGGCCATGCGCCCTTGAGGGGCAAGGCGCGGCACTTCGATCTTGGGCCGCGTAACTGGCGCGACAACGGCGGTT
>CAMCJM010000228.1 GCA_945874835.1 Pseudomonas synxantha
CGCGTTTTGAGAAAAAGGCCAGTCATTTCAAGTCTATGCTGGCCTTCGCTGCAACCCTGTTGTGGCTCCGCTGATACGTCAACAGAACCTAGTGGTGGCGGGGTTTCAGCAGGGCGGGTTTTTCTTCCGGGGCATTGCACAGCAGAAACAGCGCGGTCAGCAGTTCCGGGATCTGATCAACCATGCTGTCTACCAAGTCGCGATCACGGGCGATTTCGGCAAACTCGGGCTGCTCATCGAACAGGCCGGACGCCACCATGATCGGCAGCAGCAGTTCGCTGACTTCATCTTCAGCGTCGTCAAACCACACCGCTTCGCGTAGGAATACGCCTTCCATAAAGCCGATGCACCAGCCGCGCAGGTCGGAATCATCCGGCTCATCGCCTAGGTCGAGGTCGCACGGCACGTCGGGTTCGTCATCGCTGGCCAGTTGGCGAGCGATATGGCTTTGCAGCTGAATCAGGGTGGCTTCGATCTCTTCGCGTTCGGCATCACTGCGGTAGTGCGGCGGCTCGGAGAACAGCGCATCAATCCATTCGCGTTCTGGCACCTGCTCAGGGCAGATCGACAGGGCGGTCAGGTAGCCGTGCGCGGCTATATAGTCCAGTGCCTCTTCATGCAGCTCATCGGCATCGAGGAAGGCTTGCAGGCGGGAGAGTTGCTCGGCGAAGGACATCGGGGGGCTACCTTGAAAGGAGTAAACGAGGCTGGATTTTAGCAGCCTGTGGCATTTAATGCTGGGTGAAAATCGGATCAAACGGTGTAACTGCGGCGCGTGTGCAGGCAGCACTTGCGTATAATGCTCAGCCTGTTTCGGAGACCTTTCATGCTCGAGCACGCGCAGCGCATCCTCAAAGACGTATTCGGTTACGACAGCTTTCGTGGTCGTCAGGGTGCCATTATCGAGCGCGTGGCCAATGGCGGTGATGCCCTGGTGCTGATGCCCACCGGTGGCGGCAAGTCGCTGTGCTTCCAAGTCCCGGCATTGCTGCGTGATGGCTTGGCGGTGGTGGTTTCACCGCTGATTGCGTTGATGGATGACCAAGTGGCCACCCTCGATGAACTCGGCGTGGCGGTTGCAGCGCTGAACTCCACCTTGAGTGCCGACGCGCAACGCGAGATTGCCGAGCGGATCAAGCGCGGCGAAATCAAGATGCTCTACCTGGCCCCCGAACGGCTGGTGCAGCCGCGCATGCTGAGTTTTCTGCAGAGCCTCGAGATTGCCCTGTTTGCCATCGACGAGGCGCATTGCGTGTCGCAGTGGGGGCATGATTTCCGTCCGGAATACCTGCAACTGGGCCAACTGGCTGAGTTGTTTCCCAATGTCCCGCGTATTGCCCTGACCGCCACAGCGGACATGCGTACCCGCGAGGAAATCGTTCAGCGTCTGCACTTGCAGAATGCCGAGCGCTTTCTGTCGAGTTTCGACCGGCCGAACATCTTTTATCGCATCGTGCCCAAGGAGCAGCCGCGCAAGCAGTTGCTGAGTTTTCTTGGCGCGCGCAAAGGTGATGCCGGCATTGTCTATTGCCTGTCGCGCAAGAAAGTTGAAGAAGTGGCGGCGTTTCTCAGTGAGCAAGGTTTCCCGGCGTTGCCTTACCACGCCGGGTTAGCCAATGAGTTGCGGGCATATCACCAAAAGCGCTTCCTCAATGAGGAAGGGCTGATCATGGTCGCGACCATCGCCTTCGGCATGGGCATTGATAAGCCCAACGTACGTTTTGTGGCGCACCTCGATTTGCCCAAGTCGCTGGAAGCTTACTATCAGGAAACCGGGCGGGCAGGGCGTGATGGCCTGCCAGCAGATGCTTGGATGGCCTATGGTCTGCAGGATGTGATTTTCCTCAAGCAGATGCTCAACAACTCCGAAGGTGACGAGCGACACAAGCGCGTTGAGCAGCACAAGCTCGATGCCATGCTGGCGCTGTGTGAGGAAACCCGCTGCCGGCGGCAGGCGTTGCTCGCCTATTTCGACGAAGACATGCCGCAGCCCTGCGGGCACTGCGACAACTGCATTGACGGTGTGCAAACCTGGGATGCCACCGAGCCTGCGCGCCAGGCGCTTTCGGCCATTTATCGCACGGGTCAGCGCTATGGCGTGGGGCATTTGGTGGATGTGCTGCTGGGTCGTGACAACGACAAGATTCGCGCGGTGGGGCATCAGCATCTGGCTGTGTTCGGTATCGGCAAGGCCCTGAATGAAGGTGAATGGCGCTCGTTGTTTCGCCAGTTAGTGGCGCGCGGGTTGGCTGACGTTGACCTAGAGGGTTTTGGCGGCCTGCGCTTGGCCGACAGTTGTCGGCCTTTGCTTAAAGGCGAAGTGAGTTTGCAACTGCGCCGCGACCTCAAACCGCAACAAAGCGCCAAAGCCTCCAGCAGTGCCGCCAGCCAGTTGGTGCGTGGCGAGGAACGCAGCCAGTGGGAAGCGCTGCGCGCTTTGCGGCGCAAGCTAGCGGAAGAGCATGGGGTGCCGCCTTATGTGATCTTCCCCGATGCCACCTTGCTGGAAATGCTGCGCAGCAAACCCAGTACCCTGGCAGAGATGGCACGGGTCAGTGGGGTGGGTGCGCGTAAGCTGGAGCGTTACGGCGAGGTCTTCCTGAGCGTACTCGGCGGCGCCGATGAAACGCCGCGTGCTGTCCTTGATTTGCGCCACGAGTTGGTCAGCCTGGCGCGTGCCGGCATGACGCCTGCGCAAATAGCCGCGCAGCTTAAATGCAGCGAAAAAAACGTCTACGGCATGCTGGCTGAAGCCATCGCCCAGCAGCAATTGAGCCTGGAGCACGCGCTTGATCTGCCTGAGACCTTACTGGCGGAAATTCAGGATGCTTTCCTCGATGGCGAGGGTGAATTGCCGGCAGTGGCCGCGATTGGCGAGCAGTTTGCCGGACGTGTTGAGTTGGGTGTGCTGCATTGCGTGCGCGCCGCGCTGCAGGCGGAATTTGAGACCTGAGATGCAGAACGCTGCAGGTAAAAGCCTTCGGGCTGTCCTTGTGGCGCTGCTTTTCAGGGGCTAAGGTTTAGTCAGCCATTCTGCTTTAGAGGTTTCTGTGCCCCTCTCCCCCGCGTGGCTCGACGATGTCCGCCCTAGTCCTTATGCAGATCAACTGGCCCTGGGCTTTCGCCTGCTGCGTTTCTCGCGCCCACTGGAGCAGGAGTACCGCGACTACCTGCGCGATGACACCTTTGAACTCAAACGCATTGCCCTTGTGGTCGGCATACTGGTTTGGTTGGCTTTCGCTGTTTTTGATTTTGTATTGATCAGTGGACCAGAGGTCTGGTGGGTGCTGGCCATCCGTCTCGCTGTCTTGCTGCTGCTGTGTGTGTTTGGCGTGTTGCTGATACAGGCTAAGCACACGCATTTATTGCAACCGCTGACCTTGGTCAGTTTGCTCGCCCTCGGCGCGGCGGCCTCTTTGGTGGTGGGCATCGCTCATCGAATTGACCCCAACTATCCCTATGAAGGCCTTCTGCTTGTGTGCATGGCGGCTTACTTCCTGGCGGGGTTGCGTCTACTGGAAGCCTTGGTTTGCTCGCTGTTGGTGTTATTGGTTTATATCGCGGTGGAGCTGTTTGTGGCCCAACTGCCCATTACACGCTTGATCAACAACACTTTGTTTTTGTTGTTTGGCAATCTGATGGGGGCCGTTGGCTGCTACCTGTTGGAGTTCAAGTCCCGCGAGCACTTTCTGATCAGCCGACTGATGCGTGTATTGGCGGATCACGACAGCCTTACCGGGCTGCACAATCGGCGCAGTTTCAATCGCCAATTCGAGCGACTTTGCCGTCAGGCCCAGCGCGAAAAGTGCAGCCTGGCCTTGCTGCTCTGCGATATCGACCACTTTAAAGCGTACAACGATCATTACGGCCATCAGGCTGGCGACAACGTTTTGCAGCGCGTGGGCAGCGTCCTGCATGAGGCGGCCCGTCGGCCCTTGGACATGGCGGTGCGCCTGGGGGGCGAAGAGTTTGCCGTATTGCTTTACGACATCAATGATCAAGAGGCGCTGCAACGTGCCGAGGCGCTGCGTCTGGCGCTGGAAAACCTCAAGATCGAACATGCCGGATCGAAAACCGCCAGCGTGCTGACCATGTCGATCGGCGTGGCCTGTATTCAGCCGGATCAGTTCGATGCACTGGCCAAGCTGTATGAACACGCTGACCGTGCCCTTTACGAAGCCAAGGCCTTTGGCCGCAATCAGGTGGTGGCTTAGCGTCTGTTGGCGTTTCTCGGCAACAGGCTTAAGGGTGCGCTCAGCCGAGTCCAGACTAATAAGTAGTGCGGTTAAGTTGTTCGCCCTTGAACTCAGCCCGCATATGAATGGCCGATTTTGCCGCTGGGCGTGGCGCGTGTGGTGAATGCTGGTGTTTACCCCTCGGTGCTAGGTTCTGTTGACGTAAGCCACCGGCTAGAATCTGGCTTTTGCCATGACCGACAGAAGCCAGTTAAGCGATACCGAGTGGGCTCATATACAAAGCCTGCTGAGTGCCACAAAGGGGATACGGCTACTGAACGCACCCAGTTGT
>CAMCJM010000229.1 GCA_945874835.1 Pseudomonas synxantha
AACTGGGTGCGTTCAGTAGCCGTATCCCCTTTGTGGCACTCAGCAGGCTTTGTATATGAGCCCACTCGGTATCGCTTAACTGGCTTCTGTCGGTCATGGCAAAAGCCAGATTCTAGCCGGTGGCTTACGTCAACAGAACCTAGGAGCCAGCATGCACGTCGCCCTTGCGTTATTACTGCTCTCGACCACCCTAGCCCTGAGCGCCTGCGGCCTCGGTGAAACCGCCGCAACCGCCAGCCTGCAAGCTGGGCAGGCGGCACGAATGCAACAGCAGACCGAGCAGCTGAAACAGCAGATCGAAGCGGCCAATGCGCAGAGCAATAAACGCTTGGAAGAAAGCTACTGAGAAAGGACGAAGACGGCCTTACTGCACCGGTAGGAAGTTCATAAACAACAACCCTTGGGCATAACTCACGCCCATGCGCCGATAGCGCTCATCCAGCACATCGGTGAGCAGATCCAGACGCGCGACTATCTTGCCGAACTCCACGGCATAGCTGAGGTTATGCCCCTCGGCGGAAATCTCGTTGGACAATAGCCAGGGCTTGCCGCCGGCATCCGTACGCTGGGCGAGCATCCAGCTGGCCTTTTCGAAATTACGTGCGGCGTTATGGATAAACTGCGGGTCCAGCGTGTCGCTCAGGTAGTACTCGGTGCGCCCGCCATGGGCAGTGATCAGCATACTCGCCAGCGAATAGATAAACGCGCCCACGCGATCGCCCTGGTACTCGGCACTCAGTGCATAACTCAGCGCCGCAACATCGGTACGCCCGCCCAGTTGCGGCAACGGTTGGTCCAACTCGATGGCACGGTGTACCGCGCGCTTGGCGGATTCCACATCAGCCAGGCCGGTTTTCCGCCATTCACGCGGGTTGCGCAGGTAGAGCTTGTCCATCAGGCGGTACAGGCTATTGAGGTTATTGCGCATACCCAACGTCGCCATGCGGTCGGCATGACTCTGGAAGAACTCGGTGGGTTTGATCGGGCTTTGGTTGCTGACGATGGTTTGATGATCCTGCCGGGTTGCGCACCCCGTGGCGAGCAGCAGGATGCCGCCAATCAGCAGCGTGATCCGTACACAGCCATAGGCGCTGCCGCCCTTAGCGAAGAGACCGGTTACCTGCCATTGCCAAAGCTGCCAAATGCTCATCAAAAGAGCCCGCCCGCCGCACAGTGATGAGGTAACGCTAGCAACAAAATCCCGTCTAGCCAGTATTTCGGTCCAACGGCAGCTTTTTCAGCACAATCAGTGACCTAAGGCTTTAACCTCAGGCTGCACTGCAACTGCAAAAGCCACCCAGAACAGCCTGATTTAAATCCCAGCAAAAGCCCGTTCCAGAGCGTTTATGCCTGTATGATCCGCAGCCTTTTTGCCTGCCGAGCCTTACATGTTGCGCTTGCTTGTCCTGTTGGCCCTGCTGCTTGCCCTACCCGCCTTCGCCGAAGCGCCAAAAACCTTCACCGCTGCCAAGAAAATCGCCTGGCGCCTGTATGCCGAACGTCCCAGCACCTTTTATTGCCAGTGCGCCTACAGCGGCAACCGGGTCGATCTACCCAGCTGCGGCTTCAGCCCGCGCAAGCAATTGCGCCGCGCCCAGCGTGTGGAATGGGAGCATGTGGTGCCGGCCTGGGTGATCGGCCATCAACGCCAGTGCTGGCAAAACGGCGGGCGCAAGAACTGCGCGCGCAACGATGCCAGTTTCAAAGCAGCAGAAGCCGACCTGCACAATCTGGTGCCAAGCATCGGCGAAGTGAACGGTGATCGCTCCAACTACGCCCTCGGTATGCTCAGCGACACGCCCACGCAATACGGTGCCTGCCCGATGGTGGTCAACTTCAAAGCCAAAACCGCCATGCCGCCGGCGCATGCACGCGGCCCTTCGGCGCGCATCTACCTGTACATGGCCGAGCGCTACCAACTGCGCTTGTCCAAGCTCGACCGCCGCACCTACGAAGCCTGGAGCCGTCAGTACCCGGTGACTGAATGGGTGCGCTGGCGCAACCAGCAGGTCGGCTGTGTGATGGGCCATGGCAACCCCTATGTCGGCGGCTTCAATGCCAGCCAATGCAGCCCGCTGCGCCGCGCTGCCAACCCGCAACGCAACAGCGGCTAAACGCGGGCAAGCCTCCCTCGAACCCTGCCGTCGTTATTGACGCTAAACTTCACACCACGCCAACCCGAGTATTGCCCTATGTCCAGCGCCACCACCCCAGCGCCGCCCACGCCATTGCTGAAACCCGCGCCTGGGTTGATCGTGCGGTGATCGGCCTGAACCTCTGCCCATTCGCCAAAGCCGTGCAAGTCAAAGGACAAGTGCGCTATGTGGTGTGCGCCAGCGCCGAGCCGGAAGAACTGCTCAGCGCCTTGATCGACGAGCTACATGCACTCGCCAACTGCGCGCCAAGCGAAACCGACACCACCCTGCTGATCCACCCCGCCGCCCTTGGCGACTTTCTCGACTTCAATGACTTTCTCGCCGTCGTCGATGACACCCTCGATGAACTCGGCTACAGCGGCATTCTGCGGGTGGCCAGCTTCCACCCGCAGTTCCAGTTCGCCGACACCGCACCAACAGATATGGGCAACGCCACCAACCGCTCGCCCTACCCGACCTTGCATCTGCTGCGCGAAGCCAGCATCGACCGCGCCGTAGCGGCCTTCCCCGACCCGGAAGCGATCTTCGAAGCCAATATTCAGACCCTGGAAAACCTCGGCACCGAAGGCTGGGCCGCCCTGCAGACGCAATGCCGCAAAGACGCCCAAAACAGCTAAGCCTCAAGCACGAGGCTGCTAGCAAACCCTAAAGGCGCTAAAGCCCGCCTGCGCAGCCTCTATCCCACCCTAAGCCAATCCAAGCTAACGACTGATGCAGCCCGCCCGACGAATGGCAGCTGTTGACCGCCATTCGCCCCGAGAGCATTTAGAGATTTGCAAGCTGATCAACACAATTAATCGACGCTACTCCATAAAATCCCCTGCTCTTTAGAGGCGGCCTATACTTGGCCGAGTTGATTGCTGAGTGCGCTCACCTCCGCGGGCATACGGCAGCAACTTTCCAGCCCCTCTCGCTAATCAAGAAACAGATAAAACAAGGGATAACGTTATGACTCGGGCTCGTAAATTGGTGCTGGCAATCGCAGCTGCTTCGGCGCTGTCATCCGGCATGGCCCATGCGCTAGGGCTGGGTGAGGTGAGGCTACAGTCAGCGCTCAATCAGCCATTGGTGGCTGAGATTGAGCTGCTGGAAGGCCGTGATCTGGACGCCAATGAAGTGATCCCGACCTTAGCCTCCCCAGAAGCATTCAATAAAGCTGGGATTGATCGGCAGTTCTTCCTGACAGACCTGACATTTACCCCAGTGCTCAAGCCCAATGGCAAAAGCGTTATCCGGGTGACCTCGAAAAAGCCGATGCGCGAACCTTATCTGAACTTCCTGGTGCAGGTGCTCTGGCCGAATGGTCGTTTGCAGCGTGAATACACGCTGCTGCTGGACCCGCCTCTCTATACCGCGCAAACCGTTATCCCTGCTGCGGTACAACAGCCGGTAACCGCAGCCGCTTCTTTAGAACGCGCAAAGCTGCCTGCCGCAACCCCTGCTGCAGTGGCGACTCAGCCGACAGCGCCAGCCACCACGCCACTAGAAGGCAATGAGTACAGAACCGTCGCCAACGACAACCTCTGGGACATCGCCAACCGCACGCGTGCGGGTGGCAGCGTGCATCAGGCCATGCTGGCGATTCAGACGCTCAACCCGCATGCCTTTATCGATAACAACGTTAACCGCATGAAAAGCGGCCAAGTGCTGCGCCTGCCCGATGCACAACAAATCAACAGCAGCACGCACAGCGCCGCTCTCGCTCGGTTTAACGAGCAGACCGCAGCCTGGCGTGAAAGCCGCAGTATTGCCGCCAGCGTCCGTCAACTGGATGCCAGCAAGCGCAGCAGCGCAGCAACAGTGCCGGCCAACATTGAACGCCGCGACAACCTAGAACTCGTTGCAATAGGCAGCCACAAAGCGGGCGCCGGCAGCGATAAAGGCAGCGCCGCCAACAAAGCCCTGCTTGATCAGCTGGCGATCACACAAGAAAACCTCGACGCAACCAATCGTGAAAACGATGAGCTGAAAAGCCGTATCGCCGACCTGCAGAGTCAACTCGACAAACTGCAGCGCCTGATTCAACTGAAAAACGATCAGATGGCCAAGCTACAGGCTTATCTGGCCATGCAAGACCAGCGCCCATTAGTGACGCCTGGCGAATCAGAGGTTGCAGCAGACCATCAAACGCCAGCCATTCCTTAGCGCGATATTCAGCCGAAGCTTCGCGGCTAAGGCCATCAGCCAGCACCCGTGGTGTCAATCAGCATCCAAAACTTTCCAGGCAACAGCGTCCAAAAGTTTCCAGTTGCTCAGGTGCTTTTCACCGCCTTTTTGCGTTGCTTGAAGCGGAATGAGTCGTTGCCGGTTTCGAGGATGTCGCAGTGGTGAGTGATGCGGTCGA
>CAMCJM010000230.1 GCA_945874835.1 Pseudomonas synxantha
CTCTGCCTATCGTTTCAAACGTTGCACTTATTCTATGAATTCAGGCCCGCTTTACTTGCTGACTCAAAGAACTGGCGAAACCTCATGTATGCTTTCGGGGAAGAAGCCACCAGCACAAAATTTAATCCAGTCTCGATTTCTACTGCTGAAGTTTTTAATCGGATCGGAGAATTGGCACCCAGCTTTACAGATGAAATTAAAGGGTTTTGCTCGCTTCATGTGGGGCGGCGAAATGCTGAGTTGCATACTGGCGAAATGGTTTTCAGTGCTTTAGGCACATCTGAGTGGCTTTCACGATTTTACTTGGCTTCAAAAATACTGCTTGAATTGATGGGGAGAGAATTAAAAGACTTCGTGGCAGACCATGCAACTGCGCAGTCAATGATTGAATCCCTGAGCGATGCTGCCGCCCGAGCAGTCAAACAAGAGATTCAGGCTCACGCCACTGTATGGCAAAGCAAAAGCGCCCCTGAACGAGAGAGCGCCCTGTTACAGTCAACAGCATGGGCAACACGTCAGGCTGGACACAGGGTCAATTGCCCAGCGTGCAAAAGTACAGGCCTAGTGAGTGGCAACCCCGCTGGAACAGTGACAAGCGCAGTAGTCGATGACGAGGTCGTTCAAAAGCAAACCATGCTGCCCTCTGCGTTCGAATGCATTGCTTGCGGTCTCAGAATTAGTGGGCTTTCGAAGCTATCCGCCTGTGCCCTTGGCGATGCATTTACAGCTACGACTGTTTACACCGCTGCTGAATTTTTCGGCCTCCATACTGAAGATGAGCTAGATGAGGCTAGGCGTGAGGCTCACACATATGAAGAGGATTTCAATGAGTATTAACCTCGCAAGGAAAGGGCGCTGAACCGCTCAGCAGGTGCTTCACCTGAGTACCCCGAGCGTGTACACTGCGCGCCCTAACCGGGGCTGAAAGCCTTGATTTTAATGGGCAATAGAGCATGTCGGCAGTACCGTGAGTTCGAATCTCACCGCTTCCGCAAAATTCCTCTGGCCGTCACATTGCAAGCAGTTTATTGACGCTTGCAATGTGACGGTTATGCGCCAAGCTGGGATTGAACCTAATTCCTGCTTTCCCACCAAGTCTGCTATTGACAGCAGCTGACGCAAACCGGGGTGACGCTTGATCAGGGTACTCGTTGTTGATGACCACGACCTGGTTCGCACAGGCATCACCCGCATGCTGGCCGACATCGAGGGCCTGCATGTTGTAGGCCAAGCCGATTCCGGCGAAGAGTCTCTTAAAAAAGCCCGCGAATTAAAGCCCGATGTTGTCCTTATGGACATCAAAATGCCCGGCATTGGCGGTCTTGAAGCCACGCGCAAACTGATTCGCAGTCATCCGGACATTAAGGTCGTGGCAGTTACCGTGTGCGAAGAAGACCCGTTCCCCACGCGTCTCCTACAGGCTGGTGCGGCGGGTTATCTGACCAAAGGCGCGGCGCTTGAAGAAATGGTCCAGGCGATTCGTTTGGTCTTCAAAGGACAGCGCTACATCAGCCCGCAGATTGCACAGCAACTGGCCCTCAAGTCGTTTCAACCGCAAAGCAGCAACTCGCCGTTTGACCTGCTTTCAGAGCGGGAGATTCAGATCGCGCTGATGATCGCTGGCTGTCAAAAAGTACAGGCGATCTCCGATAAGCTGTGTCTTTCACCTAAGACAGTGAACACCTACCGCTATCGCATTTTCGAAAAGCTCACCATCACCAGTGATGTTGAATTGGCACTTCTGGCCGTGCGCCACGGCATGATTGATGCCAGCAGCTGAAGATAACAGCGCAGCCTTTGATTCCAGCGCGTTTCTATCTACATGCAGCGGTCGACCTGGCGTCTACCGCATGTTCGATATTGACGCCAAGCTGTTATACGTGGGCAAGGCCAAGAATCTCAAAAAACGCTTGGCCAGCTATTTTCGGCAGACAGGCTTGGCTCCGAAGACCTCGGCCTTGGTTGCGCGAATTGCCCAGATCGAAACCACCATTACCGCCAACGAAACTGAGGCGTTGCTGCTTGAGCAAACGCTGATCAAAGAATGGCGGCCGCCTTACAACATCCTGCTACGCGATGATAAGTCATACCCTTATGTGTTCCTCTCCGATGGGGATTTCCCGCGCCTGAGCATTCATCGCGGCGCTAAAAAAGCGAAAGGTCGCTACTTCGGGCCATATCCGAGCGCCGGAGCCATTCGTGAAAGCCTGAATCTGCTGCAAAAAACTTTTCTCGTGCGGCAGTGTGAGGACAGTTTTTACAAAAACCGTACGCGCCCCTGCCTGCAATATCAGATCAAGCGCTGCAAGGCGCCCTGCGTTGGGCTTGTAGAACCCGGCGAGTATGCTGACGATGTTCGCCATTCTGTGATGTTTCTGGAGGGGCGCAGCAACGCCCTGACGGATGAGCTTTCTAGCGGCATGCAGGCGGCCGCAATGGCGCTTAAGTTTGAACGTGCCGCCGCCTTGCGCGATCAAATATCTCTGTTGCGCCGCGTGCAGGATCAACAAAGTATGGAAGGCGGCACCGGTGAGGTGGACGTGGTCGCCGCCATGGTCAACCCCGGCGGTGCGTGCGTGCATTTGATCAGCGTGCGGGGCGGGCGTGTGCTGGGTAGCAAGAACTTCTTCCCGCAGGTGGCGATTGAAGAAGATGTTGGCAGCGTGTTGCTGGCCTTCCTGGAACAGTATTACCTGAGCAGCCAAGAGCGCGATTTGCCCGGCGAGTTGATTGTTAATGCTCAGCATGAGGATTTTGCCACCCTTATCGATGCCATTGAGGCATTGCGTGGCAAGGCTTTAAGTATCAGCTATCGCGTGCGTGGTAACCGAGCGCGTTGGCAGCAGTTAGCGGTGACCAATGCAGAGCAAGCCCTGATGGCGCGCTTAGCTAACCGGCAACACGTAGCGGCGCGTTTCGATGCGCTGGCTCAGGCGCTCGACCTGGATGAGGTGCCACAACGCCTGGAGTGCTTCGATATCAGCCACTCAAGCGGTGAGGCGACCGTTGCGTCTTGCGTGGTGTTCGGCCCGGAAGGCCCGATCAAGTCAGATTACCGCCGCTACAATATCGAAGGTGTAGTGCCCGGCGACGACTATGCTGCCATGCACCAAGCGCTGACTCGGCGTTTCAGTAAGATCAAAGAAGGTGAGGGTAAGCTACCCGACATCCTGCTGGTGGACGGCGGCAAAGGTCAGCTGGCGATGGCTCGCGCTGTTTTGCAAGAGCTGGCTGTACCCGACTTGATACTGCTCGGGGTTGCCAAAGGCACGACGCGTAAGCCGGGCCTGGAAACGCTGTTTCTGAATGATGCAGCGCATGATTTTACGCTTCCCGGCACATCACCAGCCCTGCATCTCATTCAACAAATACGTGATGAGTCGCATCGTTTTGCTATAACCGGTCACCGCGCTCGACGCGGCAAAACACGTCGCACCTCAACGCTGGAAGACGTGGCAGGAGTCGGCCCCAAGCGTAGGCGTGAGCTGCTGAACCATTTTGGCGGCTTACAGGAGTTGTCGCGTGCCAGCATCGAAGAAATTGGCAAAGCGCCAGGCATCAGTAAAAAGCTTGCTGAGTTGATTTATGCAGCGCTGCACAGCGAGTAGAATGCGGCTCTTTCTGATCAGCCAAGTTGTGTCGATGAATATCCCCAACCTGCTTACCATGCTCCGGGTGTTGTTGATCCCCGTTTTTGTTTTGCTGTTCTACCTCCCCTTTAGCTGGAGTTGCTGGGCGGCGAGCGCGGTATTTTCAGTGGCGGCAGCGACCGATTGGCTTGATGGGTACCTGGCTCGACGCTGGGAGCAGAGCACACCGTTTGGCGCGTTTCTTGACCCCGTTGCGGATAAATTAATGGTGGCCATGGCCTTGGTATTACTGGCCGCAGAGCACTCTAATCTTTGGCTGACACTCCCCGCAGCCATCATCATCGGTCGTGAGATTGTTGTATCTGCATTGCGTGAATGGATGGCTGAGTTGGGCGCACGAGCACACGTAGCCGTATCCAACTTGGCGAAATGGAAAACAGCTGCACAAATGCTCGCGCTGGTGATTTTGCTAGCTAACCCGCCAACGTTCACCACCTGGGTCATACTCGGTTACGGCTTGCTCATCATCGCCGCTGTGCTCACGCTGTGGTCTATGACTCAGTATTTGCTCGCCGCATGGCCACACCTGCAGACCACCGATAAAAAGAAATAAGCTTTTTTGAATCAAGGGGTTGACGAACAGCCTTGAAGATATAGAATGTCGCCCGTCAACACGACATGCGGGAATAGCTCAGTTGGTAGAGCACGACCTTGCCAAGGTCGGGGTCGCGAGTTCGAGTCTCGTTTCCCGCTCCAGTTTCACGTCTTTACTATTTTTCTTCAGGCTTTTCTACAGCGCTTTTTTTGCGCGGGCCAGTTTAGCTGAATAGGTGTTGGTTGCACGGATTAGTGTAAAAACCTT
>CAMCJM010000231.1 GCA_945874835.1 Pseudomonas synxantha
GCCCCGACGGTTGGCGGATTTACGCGGCAGTATCGGCCTGCTATTCATAAAAAAGCGGCCCAGGCCATCGACACCCAGGACGGTGAAGATGTCCAAGACCCGCTACCCAGTTGACCGCAAAGCTGCTCCGCTTAAGTGAACAGCATTGCCGCAAACGCGGGGCTTTTTTATGCGACTCGGACCTTACCAGCCCACGCCAAAACCCAGGCTGTAACGGGTTTCGTCCAGCTCACCTTCCGAGCCGCTGACCAGGTCTTTTTCCGCCTTCATGTTCAGCGACGCCCAGTCGGTCAGCTTGTAACGCAGCCCCAAGGCCGCATCGAGGGTGTAATCCGCAGCGTTGGCCAGGGGTTTACCCACTTCACCGTCGCTGAATACTTCAACACTTTTGCCAATCAGGTAGCGGTTGTAGTCCCACTTCGCGCTCATGGCATAGAAGTTGTCGTTCTCGCCATTGGCGTATTCATAGTCGGTGCGGTTGAGCAACCCCGCCACCGAGAACGCGCCCAGTTCGTTATCCCAGAACTGATAACCCGGACCGCTACCCACGGTGCGCTGGCGGCGCAGGTCTTCGATTTGGTCGCGTTTGTACTCCAACCGGGCCTGCCAGAACCAATGCTCGGTGAGGAAACGGTCGAGGGCGTATTCGCTGGACCAGTTGTTGGTGGTTTCGACGTCGTTCTGAAACTCACGGTTGAATTCGGCACTGCCGCTGTGCCGCCACAGGCCATGCCGCGCCTGGGTCTTGAGACTGACGTCATAATCATCGGTGTCGCGCTCAGCCCGCTTGTAGTCGAGCGAGGCATCGACATTGCCCTTCCACACCAGGTCTTCAACCAGTGGTTTTGGCTTGAGGATTTGCTCAATGCTGGCCAGCTCAACCGTTTTCGGGGTGTCGCCATTGGCCAGCGTGCCCCTACCGGATTCTGCAGGTTGCAACGCCTTGGCCCGCTCACCCAGCATGGCGCTTTCCTTGATCAGCAGTTCCTGATCGCTCTCGAGGGTGGCGATTTTTTTCCAATCCAGGGCAATGGCACCGCCGTAGTCGGTTTCCAGCAGCAGTTTGCCGCCGTCGTAAAACTTGATTTTGCCGGTGAGGCGATCGCCGTTTTTAAGCCAAACGGTGTCGGCCAGTGTCGAAGAAGCGGCCACACACAGGGCCAGGCACAGCAGGGGTCGTGAACGCATGAGGTGAGCGAGTCTGTCTGAGAACAAAGAAAGGGCGCGCATTATCCGTACGCAGGCCCACAGAGCAAGCACAGACCATCAGAAAGCGTGTGAGTTCACCTTTCCAAGCGGTTTACCACCCTACCCCCACACCCAACAGATAACGTCGCTCGCTGACGCTCTGCCCCAGGCCGCGCACCATATCCAGCTCATATAACAGCGACAGCCGTGCCCAGTCATTGAGGCGATAGCGCAGGCCCACTTCACTGTCGAGCACGTAATCGACGATCTCGATCTGCGGTATTTGCCACTCAGCCGTGCTGTAAAGCTCCAAACGCGTGCCCCAGAGCAGTCGTTTGTAGTCCCACTCCAGCGAATAGGTGTTAAAGCTTACATCGCCCACGCTGCTGTATATCACAGTACGGTTGAACTGAGCAATCACGTCAAAACGCCCCAGTTCGTTGTCCCAGAAGCGATAACCAGGCCCGGTACCCACGATGCGCTGCCGGTTAAAGAAGGTGAACTCGTCTTCATCCTGCCCGGCGCTGGCGCGCCAGAACCATTGATCGTTGATAAAGCGGTCAAGGTCGTACTCCAACTGCCAGTTATCCGCCGTTTTCACGTCGTTTTTTACTTTGCGCTCCAACTCGCTGCTGAGCACATGTCGCCAGCGCCCATGCTCCATGCGCGTATTGCCTTTAAGCTTCCATTCGTCGCTTTCACTGCTGTCGCGCTTCATGTCCAGCTTGGCGTCCAGATTGCCCTCCCAAACACGGTCCTGCACCAGAATGCGCGGCGGTATCAAGCGGGTGATCGAGGCCAGAGGCACCGTCTGCGTGGTCGCATTAACCACCCGCACCATGCCCTTGCCCGCCGCCTCCAACTGGTTGCTGTGTTCACTGTCGAACCCCTCGCGGCGCACCAGCAACGGTTTATCAGAACGCAGGGTGTCGATATCCTGCCACGCAATCAGCACCTGGCCGGCGTACTTGGTTTTCAACGCCAGCTTGCCGCCGTCGAGCAGGATGATCTCGCCACTGAGCCGATCACCGTTGTTGAGCCATACCGTATCGGCCAAAACCGGCGCACACAGCACGAAAAAGAGTGATAACAGCAGGGAACGTAGCCACATGATGCAAGCGCCAAATAACAGGTCTGAACAGGGTGCGCAGCATGACGCGACAGCCCGGTCGGCAGCAAGTCAGGCTGACCGGCGCACGGCGCTCTTCACCGCCTTGGCGCACGTGCCTGCCGGCTGCGTGGTCAGCTATGGCGAGCTGGCGCAATACGCCGGGCTGGGCAGGGCTGCCCGCTGGGTGGGCCGCTCACTTAGCCAGTTGCCCGAGGGCAGCATCCTGCCCTGGCATAGGGTTATTGCGGCGGGTGGACGTATCAGCCTGCCCGCTGACAGCCCAAGTGGCCGCGAGCAACGTCTAAGGCTGCGTGACGAAGGTGTCCTTCTGCACAACGATCGGGGGGATATGACCCGCTATGGCTGGCGCCCCATGGAGCACAGCGGGTAGAGTGCGCCCCTTATTAAGTCAAACTCAGGCTGATACCCCTTCAATGCCCCGTAAAAGCTGGCGCGATGCCATTGCCGCTTATTCCAGCCCCTCAACATTGGTGCTGCTGCTCCTTGGGTTCGCCGCCGGCTTGCCCTACATGCTGGTATTTTCCACCCTGTCGGTGTGGTTGCGTGAAGCCGGTGTAGCCCGCGAGACCATTGGCTTTGCCAGTTTGATCGGCCTGGCCTACGCCTTTAAATGGGTGTGGTCGCCGCTGCTTGATCAATGGCGCCTGCCGGTGCTGGGCAAGCTGGGTCGGCGACGCTCCTGGCTGGTGCTGTCACAGATTCTGATCGCCATAGGCCTGGCCGGCATGGCGATGTTTGACCCGCAGACCCACCTGACCTGGCTGATTTCCCTGGCCGTACTGGTGGCCTTCGCCTCGGCCACCCAGGATATCGCGGTGGATGCCTACCGCCTGGAAATCGTCGATGACAGTCGCCAGGCCGCCCTGGCCGCCAGTTATATGGCCGGCTACCGAGTCGCGGCGCTACTGGCAACGGCCGGCGCGCTGTATTTCGCCGAAGGCTTTGGCTCCACCTCGCAGCTTTACCAGCATGGTGCCTGGACTGGCACCTACCTGTTGTTTGCCCTGCTGATGCTGCCGGGCCTGCTGACCAGCCTGTGGATGCGCGAACCCGACGTGCCCCTGCAGACCCGCCTGGCAGCTGCCCGCTATGGCTTTAGCCACCAAATTGCCTCGGTACTGGTACTGATCGTACTGCTGGTCTCGGTGCCGGCCATGTTTACCCAGTTTTATCACACCGACTTTGCCAGCGTGGTGAATGGCCAGGCGAGCATGCTCGACCTGTTACTGGAAGACCGCGCCTTCCTGCGCGCCCTGCTCTACACCATCCTCACGGCTCTGTGCTTATCCACCATGGGCCGCCGTGGCCTGGCCCCGGTGCTGACGCCGATCAACGACTTCGTGATGCGCTACCGCTGGCAGGCATTCCTGCTGCTGGGGTTGATCGCCACCTACCGCATGTCGGATACGGTGATGGGCGTGATGGCCAACGTTTTCTATATTGACCAGGGTTTTACCAAGGATCAGATCGCCAGCGTCAGCAAGCTGTTCGGCCTGGTCATGACCCTGCTCGGCGCCGGTTTCGGCGGCCTGCTGATCGTGCGCTTCGGCATCATGCCGATCCTGTTTATCGGTGGCGTGGCCGCAGCGGCGACCAACCTGCTGTTTATGATGCTGGCCGGCATGGGCGCAGATCTGCAAATGCTGATCTTCACCATCTCGGCGGACAACTTCAGCGCTGGCCTGGCTACCGCGGCATTCGTCGCCTACCTGTCGAGCTTGACCAACCTGCAGTTCTCCGCCACCCAGTACGCACTGCTCAGTTCCATTATGCTGCTGTTGCCGCGCCTGCTCGGCGGCTACTCCGGTGTGGTGGTGGAAAACCTCGGCTATGAGCAGTTCTTTATCATTACCGCCCTGCTGGGCATCCCCACGCTGATTCTGATTGTCTTGCAGTGGCGACGTGAGCGCGGTCAAGACACGTCCTGATTAGCAACGATCATCAGCTGGTATGTCATGGCCCTTGAATCACCCCCCCTATACTGTATGCATAACCAGTATTGAGGTGAGCGTCATGGCCATGAATCGTATCCAGTTCCAACTCGGTCTATCTCTGCCTGAATTTCTCAAGCATTTCGGAACCGAACCGCAGTGCGCAGCAGCCTTGGAGCAAGTGCGCTGG
>CAMCJM010000232.1 GCA_945874835.1 Pseudomonas synxantha
CATAAAAAATCCGATGCCAATACAGGCATCGGATTTTGATTTCTTGCGGCCAAAGGTCAAGCAGGGAGGCTTAACTGATCGGCATTAGCGCCTGAGGCTGCCTGTTGGTCTGTAGCCGGATGTAATCCGCGAGCGGTTATGCGGCTCGCGCACCTTTACCGGATTACATCCGGGCTACAACGCTGACAGCCCGTTGCTGCGGCAAAAAGCCCGGAGATATCCGGGCTACGCGCGCTTACTGACCGGGTTGCTGAAGCCTCAGTACATCGCCATCCATTGATCGGTCAACGAACGGGTGTGGCGATACACCGTGGTCGGGGCGAACGGCCGGCCGGAGGCGCTCTCCAGGGCGCTGCTCTGGCTGTTGAGGTCGACCAGCGCGGCTTTGAGGTAATCCCAGCGGGTTTTCAGCTTGCCGATTTGCGGGTTGGCGTTGGCATTCAGTGCCGCCAGTTGCGCGTCGACTGCAGGCACAATTTTGCGTTCGTCCTGCCCGAGGTAGGTGTCCGGCTGCTCACGTGCGGTTTCAAAATTGCCGAAATATGAGCGGCTCAGGTACTGCACCGAGAGGTATTCCAGCTTGGCGGACAATTCGCCGTCATCCGGGCTGGACAACTTGCGGGTTTGCTCCAGTACACCGAGCAGCGCTTTGCTCAGCTCTTCGGGATAGCGCCAGGGCATGTCATCTTCATTGGGACCAAAGGCCACGCCACGGCGGATTTGCACCACCAACTCCTGATGCGCACTGCGCAACTCGTCGCTGCGCTGCGGCAGACTCTGCACCGACGCCGCCAATGCGGCCAGATCAGACTCCAGGGCCTCTTGATGTTTCTTTTGGAAACCCTCGCCGCGTAACAGCATCAACGTGCTGGTAACCCGGCTGGCATGTACCTGAAGCTGCTCTTGGGGCGAGATGGCTTCGGCATAGCTGAGCGGTGAGAGGCTGGCTAACACGCCCAGCAATGTGAGCAAAAACGGGCGTAGAGACACTGTGAATCGCATGACGGGGTGTGCTCCTTATTATTTTTGTGAGCAATGGCTGAACGCTGTCAGCTTATGAGTTAGCGCGGCAAAAGAGTACTGCAGCGACGAACGCAAGAAAGCAGCCTAAAGAGTGATTTCGTCGGAAAGCGCGATGCACCTGCAACTGAATATGTCCTGCCGTCGCTCAGTTACTGCTCAGTAGCGACATGGACTTGACCTGCGCCCACACCGACAGCCCTGGCTGAATGTTCAAGCGGTCGAACGAGTAACGGGTGATGCGCGCCATCAGTTGCTCGCCGCCCACCTGCACGCGCACCAGCACATGGGCCTGCTCGGCCACGCGAATGCACTCCAGCACCCGCGCCGGCAGCAGATTGAGCACGCTGCTCTGCTCAGCCGGTTGCAGGCTCAGGCTGACATCGCGCGCCTTGATTTTGAGCCGCACCGCTTGGCCCACCGGCAATGCCGCATGCGGCAGCTGCAGAGTGATAGCGCTGCCGGGCAGGTGCAGCGCGAGCAGTCCGTAGGCCGCATCATGACCGCTGACCACGCCATCCACGACCGCTTCGGCGTCGTCTTCAAAGACAAATGGCAGGTCGGCGCGCAGCAGAGTTTCCTTGAGCGGGCCGCTGGCCGTGACCTTGCCCTCGTCGAGCACCACCAGGTGATCGGCCAGGCGCGCCACTTCATCCGGCGAATGGCTGACGTAGATAATTGGAATCTCCAATTCGGCATGCAGGCGCTCCAGATAGGGCAGCACCTCCCGCTTGCGCTTGAGGTCGAGGGACGCCAGCGGTTCATCCATCAGCAACAGGCGCGGGCTGGTCAGCAGGGCGCGGGCGATGCCGACGCGCTGCTGCTCGCCGCCGGACAAATGGCCCGGCATGCGCTCCAACAGGTGGCCGATACCGAGCAGCTCCACCGCCTGCTCCAGCGCGACGCGGCGTTGTGCAGCCGGGATGCGTTTGAATCCATAGAGCAGATTGCCGCGCACCGAGAGGTGCGCAAACAAGTTGGCGTGCTGAAACACATAGCCCACGGCACGCTGGTGGGCGGGGACGAAAATGCCTTGGGTGCTGTCCTGCCACAGTTCGCCATTGACCTGCAGAAAGCCCTCGCGCGGCTGATCCAACCCGGCAAAACAGCGCAAGCAACTGGTCTTGCCCGAGCCGGAATGGCCGAACAGGGCGCTGACGCCACGGCCGGGCAGGTCGAGGGCCACATCCAGGGTAAAACCGGCATGCTCGACCTTGAACTGCGCGCGTATTTCGCCCTTGCCGCTGGCGTGAATCAACCTCGGCACACGCCGCGTAAATGGCCAGATCATTGCCACACCCGCAGGGTGCTGCGCCGGCTGTACAGCGCCAACAACACCACAAAAGAAAACAGCACCATGCCACCAGCCAACCAATGAGCCTGAGCGTATTGCATAGTTTCCACATGGTTATAGATCTGCACGGAAGCCACTTGCGTCTTTCCGGGGATGTTGCCGCCGATCATCAGCACCACACCGAATTCGCCCACGGTGTGGGCAAAACCAAGAATCGCCGCGGTGATAAACCCCGGCTTGGCCAGCGGCAATACCACGCTGAAAAAGGTGTCCCACGGCCCGGCCCGCAGAGTCGCGGCGGCCTCCAGCGGGGCACGGCCAATCGCCTCAAACGCGTTCTGCAGGGGCTGCACAACAAAGGGCAGGGAATAGAACACCGAACCGATCACTAGCCCGCTGAAGGTAAAGGTCAGGGTACCCAGGCCCAGGCGCTCGGTCAGTTGGCCGATAAAGCCTTGCGGGCCCATGCTCACCAGCAGGTAGAAGCCGATCACCGTGGGCGGCAGCACCAAGGGCAGGGCGACGATGGCACCAATCGGTTGCTTCCAGCGTGACGCCGTACGCGCCAGCCACCAGGCAATCGGCGTACCGATCAGTAACAGCAACAAGGTGGTCAGCGAGGCCAACTCAAGCGTCAGCCAAACCGCCGCAAAATCCGCTTTGCTCAGGGGCATCACTGCTGCCTCTTAGAGTTGATAGCCGTAAGACTGGATGATCTGCGCGGCCTGTTCGCCTTTCAGGTACTGAAGAAAAGCAGCGGCGGCCGGGTTGTCAGCGCCCTTCTTGAGCAGCAACGCATCCTGCCTGATCGGCGCGTGCAACGCGGCGGGCACGAGCCAGGCCGAACCGCTTTTCAACACACCCTCCTGATACACCTGCGACATCGCGACAAAGCCCAATTCGGCATTGCCGGTGGCGATAAAGTGCAGCGCTTTGCCGATGCTCTGCCCGGTGACCAACTTGCCCTGAACCGCTTCGGTCAAACCGAACTTAGCCAGCACTTGAGTGGCGGCCAGGCCATAAGGTGCAGTTTTCGCGTCAGCAATCGCCAGGTGCCTGTACCGCATGGCCTTGAGCGCAGCATCGCTGCCATCCAGGTAACCCGGCGTGGCCGACCACAGCACCAAACGGCCAGTGGCATAGGTAAAGCGCGAACCGCGAACACCCTGACCTTGCGCCTCCAGCTTGGCTGGGGTGCTGGCATCGGCGCTAAGGAATACATCAAAGGGCGCGCCATGTTGAATCTGCGCATACAACTGCCCAGTCGCGCCGTAGGCCGCAACCACCTGATGCCCGCTGTGATGCTCAAAGGACTGGGCAATGGCCTGCATAGGCGCGGTGAAATTAGCCGCCACCGCGACCTGTACTTCACTGGCCTGAATGGGGCTGTTGAGCGTGAAGATCATGGCGGTGAACAGCGCACGAAAAATACTGCAACTCATGTAATACAACCCAAAGGAGAAACTGACGTATTCAGCGCGCCGCAACCTGAATGCACTGCACCCCAGATCACCTGACCGCCTGCGCGTTTACTCGAGAACAGCGCGGCGATGAACGTGCGCAGGCGATGGTAGCGCGGATTCTCTAGCGAGGGGTGCGAAACGCTTGATGCCTAGATTCACAAGCAAGATCAGTCTCGGTAGCAACTGAACAAGACAACAGCATTGTTTCTGATAAGCGACAAAAAGTTACGAGCATTCGGCAGATGGAATCAATAGACTTACAAATAATGCGCCTACTGTTTTGACTGATGAACACCATGCTCGATTTACCAATTTCTGTGCAGCTGATCAGCAGCGATCCACAGACCGCTGACAACGCCCGTGATGCCCTGTGCAAGGCGGGAATAAGCTGCCAACTGTTGCATTCCCCTCGAGATTGCCAACATGCGCCAGCGTGCCGCTGGCTGCAACCGCTGCCCAACGAACTGCAAGTACGCCTCACCCTAGAAAACGCCATCGACACCCTAGGTTCTGTTGACGTATCAGCGGAGCCACAACAGGGTTGCAGCGAAGGCCAGCATAGACTTGAAATGACTGGCCTTTTTCTCAAAACGCGTAGCAATCCGCCGGTAATGCTTCAGTTTGCCGAACAGGCACTCCACGACGTG
>CAMCJM010000233.1 GCA_945874835.1 Pseudomonas synxantha
AATCCTTTGGTGTGAGAGCCTGGATTCTACCGGTGGCTGGCCCTCTGCCTATCGTTTCAAACGTTGCACTTATTCTATGAATTCAGGCATCAAAATCGGCACCAGCCAATTTATCAACGCAGGCCAAGAGATCCACCTGTCCAGCGGCCAGAAAGTCGTCCTCGAAGCCGGCAGCGAACTGACCTTCAAAGCCGCCGGCAGCTTTATCAAACTCGACGCCAGCGGCATCACTCTGGTCGGGCCGGTGATCAAATTCAACTCCGGCGGCGGGCCGGGCAGTGGTTCGGGAGCTGCGCCGATTAGGCCAGGTAAGGTCAAGGCGGCGGATGCGGATGTTCCCGGCGTGCCGCTGGAGGCTTTGGCTAAACAAGGTCTGCTCTTTCGTCATGCCAGCAAAGGTGTGTGCGAGGTTTGTGAAGCGGCCAAAAACGCGGAGGCGGCGAGATGAGCACTAATGGCGCGATTCTGATAGATGGGGCCGCGGTCGAGAATGTCCTGCCCTGGTTGTATCAGAGTTACCCCGAGCACCAGCCACGCCCACTCTTGCTAGGCACAGCATACGAAGCGCTGATGGATATCGGACCGATTCTGCTGGATGCGCCGTCAGGCAGTGCGCTCCAGCGTGACTGGGCCGGCGGGGTGGCGGAGTTGCAACACGGCATATGGCTGGAAACGACCCTGCCTATCGATCAGCTGTTCTCCAGCCTGCAACGGCGCTTGCGCATCCATTCACCGGATGGCCGCGAGTTCTGGTTACGTATCGCTGATGCGCGCCCGCTTCGCCTGGCCTGGAAGTCCGGTGCAACCTGGCCAGCTGGCTTCTGGCATGGAGCCTCATGCCTTTGGCTGCGCAGTGAGCAAGGTCCGATAAAAGCATGGGTCAATGACACCCCAGAACTCGACTGTGCGCCCCGCGAGAACGGCCTGCAAGCTCAGGTCACTTTGGACTGGCCGCTCTTGGAAGCGCTGACACAAGACATGGATAGCACCAAGGAGGCGGTCGTATGAACCAGGCCGTAACTACACCTGCCAATTCCACCCCCGCCAGTTGCCCATTACTAGCCGCGGTACTCCCGCTGCGCTATGCGGTAGGGCCAGATGCGGAGCTGGATGCGCAGCTCTACGGGCTGCCGGCGCTTTCAGGCAAGTTTCCGGTTTTAGGCGCTCAGCACCCCGACATAAGTTTTATGCCTCTGGGTTACATGCCAAGGTTATTGCGCGATGGCTGGCTTTACCTGTGGCAACCCTCGCTTAATCAACTGTCAGAGCATCGGGTTGTAAAGGCCGCTATTAGCGAAACCAACCGTGGCGGTAAGCCACTCGATACGAGCAGCAAACCTTATTTGTTAATGTCCGCTGGCACCCCGGCTATGTTGGTGTGGTCTCCCAGCCAGTGGAGTGATGAGCAATTTCTCGCGGCCAAGACCAAGGTCAATGTGCGTCAGCGCATCATGCGCAACTTTACCCCTGGTGCGGCACCCTTCTCGGGGCAGGCTAAAAGCATCCACGAAAAAATCGGCGACTACATGCACAGCGAAAGCTTCAAATGGAGCTGCGCCCCCGACACACGTCATCGCCCCTACTGGCCCAAATTATTGGGCAATATGCAACGCTGTGAGCAACAAAGTTATCTCGTCATCGATGATGCATGGGGCGTGTTGGTTGATTTGGCCGGGCTGGTTCGGGCGCGGCAGGAGGGGTTTACAGCGCGGCGTGCGGAGCGGGCGGATGATTGGGCCACCGCAGGCATGCTCAAGTCCCTCAGCGAGAGCGACAAACAGCTGAAAGGCGAATTACCTGGGATAACCCGTTACCGCCAATTGGTTGCTACCTGGCAAGAGCAAGAAAGCGAGCAAGCGACCTATGAGGATGACCTACGCAGGCTGGCCACGCACTGGGCTGACTGGTTAGCCAGCATGGCTGACCTCGGGCCCGCGAGCCTTGATACTGCCTGCGGCCACTTCGATATTAACCAGCCTATCGCCCGCTCAGGGTTAGAGGCCAGTTTCGCGGCGGCTTGCCTTGGGCCGTCAGCGACTAGCTTGGGTGCCAAGGCCATTGAGCAGGCACTAACACCCGGCGGCCAAGCTGGGAGCCCTTGGTTGCTATGGACGCTGCTCGGGGTTGGCAAGCGCCTGAGCCCTGGCGAAATCAAGCTGCTGCTGCATGTGGTGGAAAGCAGCGCTGATGCCATGCCTGATACCGCCGCGCTGGCGCGTGCAATAGCGCTTAGCCTGGCGCTCAACCAAAGCGTGGAAAAACTACTAGCCCATAAACCCGCCCAGGCCATGGAGGCATTTTCCGCAGCTGTTGCACCTGCTGTCGGTGGCGGATTAAACCGGCTGATGCAGCAAGCGGATGATGCGTCCATGCTGTATCTAGTCAGTGCTTTAGCCCGCAGTAACCAGCGAATAACGGTGGATCAAGCCAGCGCACGGGAAGTTGGTTTATGGGTCAGCCGCGTTATGGGCAGCGAGCCGCTGACCACCAAAAGCGTGCCGGCTTTAAACTCACCCCTATTGCTACGGGGGTGAGCAGTGCGCAGCCGTTTTTCCGCGTGGTACCTGTCCCCGCCCCAGCACACCCTCAACCCGGTTACGGCAGTAACGTGCCACCCGGAAGTGGGGCAAAACCAGCGAATTTGCCACCTATTCAGAAGCCAGAGGTGACGAGACTGCCGAGCATTGACGAGATGCTGGAGAAGGCGCCGCTGAAAACACTGATTTTTGTGGTGGCAGGGGTCAATTTAGTATGGGTCAGAGAGGTATGGGCGGAAGATGATTCATTTAAGAACTACGCAGCCGTCGGGTCAGCATTGGTTGGTCTTGCTACTGCATATTCCGCAGTCCGGCAAAAAGTAGCTGAAGTAAATTGGTTCGCCGCAGTCAAAACTACGGGAAGCACCTCAGCTAGTGCGCATGCGCTGCTAGTTGAGGCGCTTGGCCTTGGGGCGGCGACGAGCTTAGCGCAAGGCATTACGGCCAGTATTGATACGGTTTACTTTGGTGTGCAGGCACTGGAGTCTTTTCAGGCCAATGACTACGACCACGCCCTCGTAAGCGCAGGACAAGCTGTCGGCTCTGCCGCATTGGCGCGAGTATCGCTAAAGTTGCTGCAAGCCTATCGGGCGGCGCAGGCGGCGGCGCTACTGGGTAATGCTGTTGCGGTTGCCCAGGGCGTGGCCGTGGCACCAACCCTGCAAACCAAGGTCTTGGCATTGGCCATTACCTTGTGCGGCTTGGCGTTGGCCAGCCTTTATACCAAAGACAGCCCAGTGGCAGCCTGGGTAAAAGGCACGCGCTTTGGCAACTACCCACAACCCTGGGCCAAGACCCATAACAGCACAATGCTTGAGTATTACCGCGTGGTGAAACCGGTAACAATGACCCTGGAGCGCTGGCAAGATATAAACCCCCGAGGCGCTCAGTGGAATACTGAGTGGCGCAGTGAGGTGCGCTTGTACCTGCGTTTGCCGGGGCAGCATCAATACCGCCAAGGCATGCTCAGTTTTGATGGCCAGGAAGACTGGGTGCTGGAGAGCGCAAGCATCCTGGACTTTAAACCCCAAGGCATTTGTAAGCCTCTGGCCTGGGCCGAAGATGAACCCATTCCCTTTGACCCCGATACTGGCAGCCGTTTGCCGCCAGAGCCCGATGGCAGCCTGCGCTTGCGCCGCGCCTACCATCTGAGTGAAGGCTCCGAATTGGCTGGAGTAAAGGGCAGATTGATTTATCAACCTATCGATGGTCTGTACCTGCCGCCCATTGAAATCGAGGTGAGTTGACCCTTATGAGCGTGCAAACACTGCTTGCCGCCCTGTGCAACAAACTGGGCGGCCAAGTGCCCCACGTGCCGCTGAGTTCAGACAAGCCCACAGGAGAAAAGCCCTGTGAAATGTTCGACACCGACGAGCAAACCGAACACTACCTGACGTTGAACACGAGTGAGGAACAGTTCTACGGGCTATTGACTGGTATTGCTTGGTGGGGAGCGATTGGGTCAATGATTATTTTTGCGTCTGGCCGGGGCTGGGATGGGGTTTATGGCGGCTTAATGGTGTGCATTCCTCTGGTCGTTATCCCTTTTCTCTGGGAAATCCGCAAACCTCTGCCCTTGCCGATTTTATTTAACCGGCGTACCCGTGAGGTTTATTTTGATGTATAAGGCGAGCTGTACCACAGCCCCTGGGACAGCATTGCCGGCATTGCCTATCAGAAGGACATGTACGGGCCCTATACCGGCAAAATGCGCGGGGCTGCCCTGGAAATACTGGTGCATCGCCTAGGTTCTGTTGACGTATCAGCGGAGCCACAACAGGGTTGCAGCGAAGGCCAGCATAGACTTGAAATGACTGGCCTTTTTCTCAAAACGCGTAGCAATCCGCCGGTAATGCTTCAGTTTGCCGAA
>CAMCJM010000234.1 GCA_945874835.1 Pseudomonas synxantha
CGGCTGGATCAACGACCCCACGCTGGCCGACGCGTTGCTTGATCGCCTGGTGCACAACGCCTACCGAATCGTGATGAAAGGTGAGTCGCTGCGGCGGAAAAACACAGAGGAAGAAGCCGCATCGTGACCGATGCGGTTAGAATTTAAAACCCGCGCAATCGGGTGGAGGCACCGGTCACGTTGTTAGCGAAATGAGCGGTCACGTTCACCGAAATCCGCACCTGTTCAAGGCGCTGCAGAGTGCACAAAGCCTCTTATTGGCCAACGGCGAGATCAAGCAAGCGATCGATTTGACCACCTTGGTTATGGACTGACCTATGCGCAGGCGCCACTCACTTTCCCAGCAAATAATGTTGCCGCTAAGCCTGATCTGGCTCGCCTCTGGCGTGATCATCTTGCTGCTGTCCTGGCGCAGCGGTGAAAGCCAGTTACAGAAACGTTTGGAGGAGCGCGCCCAGATCATTCTCAGCAGCATGCAAATAAGCGCAGAGACCGTCAGCCGAGTCAGTGACCTGCGTCGAGTGGTGATGTCACTGGGTGGTGAGCGCGGGGTCAAATCACTGCTGATCGTGGCGGGTGAGCCACCCACTATCATCGCCAGCACCCGCGCCGAGCAATACAGCCAGCGACTGACCGACATCAGCGTTGCGCATGAAGCAAAGCCCATACTCAGCGATGTGCTACGCAACAACAGGATTGTTAAACATCATGAAGCTGGCCAGCACTATGACTATGCTGCGCCTGATGAACACTCAATTGACCGAGCAGACCAACACGCAAGCGGCTATTTACGTAGAACTGGACGTGCGTGACACCCGCCAGCAACTCAAACGCGAAATTATTCAGCAAACCACCTGGCTGATGCTCACCACCGCACTGATGCTCGGTGCTCTGGCCCTGCTGCTGCGCCACTTGGTTCTGCAGCCGATGAATACCTTGCTGCAGAGCATCTCCTCCAGCGACTCAAAAGCCGTGCTGAGTAACCTGGAAAAAATCCAACCTGGCGAATTCGGCGTGCTTGCCAGCACCCTGCGGCGCCAACTGCAACGCGAACTCAACCACCACCAGCACGTGATCGATGCGGCCGAACAACTGCGCAAAAGTGAAGAGCTGTCGCGGGCCATCATCAGCAACAGCAGCGAGGGGATCATCACCCTGACTGCCGACGGCACCATCAGCAGCGCCAACCCGGCCGCCGAGCAACTGTTTGGTTACCAGGCCATCGAGATGCTCGGGCACAAAGTCGATATGCTTCTGCCGCTGCGTTTTCGCCAGGCCCATGACGGTTACCTGCGTCATTCCGACCTGCATGCGCCACGCATCATCAACAAGACTCGCGACCTCTTCGGCCTGCGTCAGAACGGCGAAGAGTTTGCCTTGGAACTGTCGGTATCACCCTTGCAGATCGGCGGGCAAAAAGCCTTTGTTGGGATGCTGCGCGATATCTCCGCGCGCAAACAGTACGAATGGGGGCTGGAGATTGCGCGCAGCGAGGCTGAAGATGCCAACCGCGCCAAAAGCGAATTTCTGGCCACCATGAGCCACGAGATTCGCACGCCGATGAATGGCGTGATCGGCATGGCGCAAGTTCTGGCCGACACCGCCCTGACCCACCCGCAACAGGAGTTGGTGAACACCCTGCAAGTCTCCGCCGAACTGCTGATGAGTTTGCTCAACGACATCCTCGACCTGTCCAAAATTGAGGCTGGCATGCTACGTCTTGAGCAGGTGCCCTGCAATTGGGAAGAGATCCTGATTGATGCCCTCAAACTCCTGCAGCCCCAGGCGCAGAAAAAGTCACTGCAACTCCTGCTGCTGATTGATCCCGACGTGCCGCTTCAGGTGACAGCCGACCCATTACGCCTGCGCCAGATCATCCTCAACCTGCTCAACAATGCCATCAAGTTCACTCACCAGGGCTATGTTCATCTGCACCTCAGTGCCTGCCAGGCACCTGACGGGAACACTGACTATTGCCTGCACATCCAAGACACAGGCATCGGCATGACGCCCGAGCAGCAAGCCAAGCTATTCAAGCCCTTTACCCAAGCCGACTCGTCCACGACGCGCTCCTTTGGTGGCAGCGGCCTGGGCTTGTCGATTAGCCATAAACTGTTGCACCTGATGGGTGGCGCAATCAGCCTGAGCAGCCAACCGCAGCAGGGCAGTTGCTTCAGCCTCAGCCTCACGTTGCCCAGCACACCAGCGGCCAGCAACATGCAGGCTTTGCCGCAGCTCGACAAGCGACTGCTGTTACTCGATCCACAGCCTCTTAACCTAGCCATCGTCCAAGCCGCGCTAAGCCCGCTGGGCTGTCGCGTGGAACAGCGCTGCGACCTTACGCAAGCGCTGCCGGCGCATGATTTGCTACTGGTGTGTGAGTGCTTTAGAGACACCCTACCGTTGAGCGCCAGCTCCCTGCGCCTGTGGCTGTGCGATCAGTCCGCGAACAGCGAACAGGCTGACGACGCCCATTGCCTCTACCGGCCACTGGCTCAGTCCCAATTACGTCAGGCCGTGCAACGGCTGTTTAATGGCGAGCAGGTCGCTATCAGTAAGCCCAGCCTTGAGCGTCGGCAACACCAATTGCACGGACACCT
Organism: Pseudomonas synxantha; assembly: GCA_945874835.1. Lineage (GTDB taxonomy): Bacteria > Pseudomonadota > Gammaproteobacteria > Pseudomonadales > Pseudomonadaceae > Aquipseudomonas > Aquipseudomonas synxantha_B. The sequence continues at coordinate 2,601 of CAMCJM010000234.1, forward strand.
GCTGGTTATCGAGGACACAGCCATCAACCAAGCCGTGCTCAAGGCGATGCTCACGACCTTCGGCCTGCGCCTGAGCTTTGCCAACAACGGTCAACTCGGCGTAGACGCTGTGCAACGGGAAGATTTCGACCTGATTCTGATGGACTGCCTGATGCCAGTGCTCGACGGCTTTGCCGCTACCCGGGCCATCCGTGCGTGGGAGCAGCAACAAGGCAAACCCCGCACGCCAATCATCGCCCTGACCGCCAACGCCTATGAAGAAATCCGCCAACGCTGCAAGCTGGTCGGCATGGACGACTTCCTCAGCAAACCGATCGTGCGCGATACGCTAATCGAATGCCTGCGACGTCACCTGCCTAACAGCCACACGCCAGCCATTGCGCCGCCGGACAATCCAACAACGGACGTGAATATGACCAATCCCGCACCGCAGCGAATTCTGCTTTTGGCCGAACAGCTTGGCTTAACCAACACACTGTTTTTGCTGGAAGAGTTTCAACGCAGCGCACTGGATTTTGCCGAGCAGCTGCTACAAGCGCTGCAAGACGATGACTGGAGCACTGCACAACGAATGGTGCACAGCATCAAAGGCAGCTCCGGAACCCTGGGCATGGATGCGCTCAGCCAACAGGCAGCAGCGCTGGAGCGTCGCATCCAGGCGGGACCAGGAGCCGAACCATTGGCTGAACTACAGGCTGCGGCCAAAGCCTTCCACGGCGACCTTGCTCAAACTGTTGCAGCCGCCTTGGCAGCTTGCCGAGCGCATGGTTAGGTGTATGGCCGCGTCGTTCGCAGACACGCCGAGCCCTTTGGCGCACTCGGCGTGCGCGTCTCAAGATTGATTTGGCGCGGCCACAACAGCGCAATGCGCAACGGCAAGCACAGCCCTCAACTCACGCCCATGTAGCGCCCGGCGCGGTGGTTGATCGCCAGCACCATGTTCAACGCCAGCGCACCGAGGATCGACAGCGCGACCTTGTCCAGCGGCACAACCAGCACGGCACCGAGCACAATCAACACGTCGATGCCCATCTGTACCTGGCCAGCACGCAGGCCATAGCGCTCCTGCAGGTACAGCGCGAGGATGTTCACCCCACCCAGACTGGCGCGGTGACGAAACAGCATCAGCAAGCCCAGGCCCATGGCAAAACCACCGAACAGCGCGGCATAGACCACGTTGAGTTGGGCAAACGCCACCCACTGTGGCGTTAACTCGGCCAGCAATGAGACCAGGCCCACCGCGCAAAACGTGCGCAGCGTAAACGGCCAGCCCATGCGCCAAATGGCCAGGGCATAAAACGGCAGGTTGATCAGAAAGAACACCAGCCCGAACGACCAGCCCAGCAGGTATTTCAGCAGAAAGGCCAAGCCCACCGTGCCGCCGGTGAGCAAGCCGGCCTGGCTGTAAAAGGTGATGCCCAGCGCCACCATGGCGGTACCCAGCAGCAGCGCCAGGCCGTCTTCCCACAGCGGATGGCGAATAAACAGTGCGGCAATACGATCCGGCTCGGCGTCAGTGTCATGCATGGAGCAACAACCTTTAGAAAGAAAACGAGGGGGCGCATCGGGCGACAGCCTGCATGAACACCTGCAGGCGACCGAACGCTTGGCGGCGGGCGCACTAAGGAAACGCTGAACAAATCATGTTTTCTAGGTTCTGTTGACGTAAGCCACCGGCTAGAATCTGGCTTTTGCCATGACCGACAGAAGCCAGTTAAGCGATACCGAGTGGGCTCATATACAAAGCCTGCTGAGTGCCACAAAGGGGATACGG
>CAMCJM010000235.1 GCA_945874835.1 Pseudomonas synxantha
ATGAAAGGTGAGTCGCTGCGGCGGAAAAACACAGAGGAAGAAGCCGCATCGTGACCGATGCGGTTAGAATTTAAACCCCGCGCAATCGGGTGGAGGCACCGGTCACGTTGTTAGCGAAATGAGCGGTCACGTTCACCGAAATCCGCAATTGACTATTAACAATCGAATGCTTGGTAGGGGCTTGTATTGAATGACGATTCTGGCAGAAAACGCGACCTTTTAGGTCACTCTAAATGCGGGTGGCATTAAGGCTTGAATAGCCATTTTTTTGACAATAGATGGATCTATAGTGACTGAGCAAACATACCCGTGCCAAGCTAACAATGACGACGAAATTGACCTTGTAGAGCTGCTTCAAAGTTTGTGGGTTCAGAGATGGGTGATTGTGATTGTCACGTTAGTGGTTGCGTTATCTGCCCTATTATATGCATTCATGAGCAAGCCAGTTTACTCCTCAATGGCTGTGCTTTCGCCAGTGCCAATAAATGCATTCGGTCCAATTGCAGGCGAGGTAAGAATCAAGCAACTAGAAGGTAATACGTCGGCTATTTCAATAGGCACTAACCTTGCGAATGATGCGTTCGCTGTCTTAGTTAAGAATCTTGAGTCAGCCGCCATTCGTAACGAATATAACGATAGTTTGGAGAATTCAGCCGGTTATGTAGTTGAAGTTAAAAGACACAGGGGGGCGGCCCCTTCAAACCCAGAGCTTTTTGAATCGGTCAATATCTTAGTGAGTTCAATGTCTGCAGTTGAGGCCAAGCAGTATCTCGACGGTTTAATGGCTTATGTATCGAGGGTGTCTGCTGCGCAATTAAATGATTATTTCAAAGCGCTCAACCTGAGCCATACGATACAACCTAGCGCGCTCTATCGTGTCGAGCAAACTCCGGTAGTAAATCTTGATCCTATCAAGCCGAAAAAACTCCTGATCATGGCTTTGGGCGTGATACTCGGCGGCATGCTCGGCGTCTTTATCGCGCTGATTCGCCTGATGCTGAGAAAACGCGCCGCCAAGATCTGATGCGTTGTAGCGAGCGATAGCTGAGCGCATCCCGAAGTAGGGTGCGGGGCTGCCTAGGCCAGGCCGTGTGCACCAAGTTTTCAAACGCAGCAATTCTGCAGCGCCAGTAGCTCGCAAAATTGCTGGCAAATAGTTAATGGACTGACGTAGATCGATAACATGGACTATCCGGACATTCAGCATCATGGGGCCACTGGCGGCGTCACCGGCTCCTGCCATCAACTGTTGATGGACGCCGAGCACAGCCTGTTGATTGACTGCGGCTTGTTCCAGGGCGCGGAGACCTCGACCTCGGCGCGCCGCATTCGCCCCTGCTGCCAGCGCCCAAGCCTCCGTACCGCGCCGACATCCTGGTGATCGAAAGCACCTACGGCGACCGCCTACATGAAAACCGCCGCACTCGCCGGCAACGCCTGGAAGGCGTCATCGAACAAGCCCTGGCCAACAACGGCACGGTCCTGATCCCGGCCTTCAGCATCGGCCGCACCCAGGAATTGCTCTACGAACTCGAAGACATCATCCACAGCAAAAAACTGCATTCCACTGGCGATGTGCAGGCTGGTTTCCCCTCTCACTCCCGGAGAGGGGCTAGGGGTGAGGGTAAGAGGGTGCCGCGGGCTCAAGATCAAGCCACGCAAACCATCAACTGGCCCGCACTCCCTATCATCCTCGATTCTCCCCTAGCCAGCCGCTTTACCCAGGTATACCGCGAGCTGAAACCCTTCTGGGACAACGAAGCCCTGCAGCGCGTCAAACAAGGCCGCAACCCGCTGGCCTTCGAGCAGTTGATCACCGTTGATAGCCACCAAGCCCACTTGGCCATGGTGCGCCACCTCGCCGCTACCGCTCGTCCGGCCATTGTGATTGCCGGGAACGGAATGTGCAGCAGTGGTCGAATAGTCAATTACTTAAAAACCATGCTTCAGGACCCACGTCACGATGTTCTGTTTGTTGGCTATCAGGCGCAAGGCACCCCAGGCAGGGCCATCCAAAGCTATGGCTCGCGCGGTGGTTATGTCGAACTGGACGGGCAGCGCTATGACATTCGCGCCCAAATCCATACCATAGGCGGCTATTCTGCTCACGCAGATCAGCAAGGCCTGCTGCGTTTTGTAACGGGCATGCGCCGCTGGCCTGAGCAAGTGCGCATCGTTCATGGTGATGCAAGTGCCAAGCGAGAGCTTGGTGAGCGACTCCAGGTGCTTTACAAGACGGCTAAGCGTGGCTTGGATCTACAAATACCTAGCGCCCACCAAAGACGCTATTAAATCTGCCCCAATTTAAACCTGCATGCCACGACCATGCAGAATTCTCTAACAAATCAAACTTACTTTTTGGACACTTCCGATGCTTAATTTGCAAGACATCAAACTCGCCATCATCGGTCTTGGCTATGTCGGCTTGCCTCTTGCTGCGGAATTTGGCAAGCATCGCTCCGTGGTGGGTTTCGACATCAACCAGCAACGTATCGCCGCACTCAAAGCCGGCCATGACGCCACCCTTGAAGTCAGCGACGAGGAATTGACGCATTCCGTCCACCTCAGTTACAGCGCCGAGATTGACGACCTGAAAGCCTGTAACACCTACATCGTCACCGTGCCGACCCCCATCGACGCGCACAAGAAGCCTGATCTCACGCCCCTGATCAAAGCCTCGCAAACCATTGGCAAGGTCTTAAAGGAGGGCGACATCGTCATTTACGAGTCGACTGTCTATCCCGGAGCCACAGAGGAAGACTGCGTACCGGTGCTGGAGCAGGTATCTGGCCTCAAATTCAATGTGGACTTTTTTGCCGGCTACAGTCCTGAGCGCATCAATCCAGGTGACAAGGAACACCGGGTTACCACCATCAAGAAAGTTACTTCCGGTTCCACGCCGGAAGTCGCCGAACTGGTGGACGCCCTGTACCGTCAAATCATCACGGCAGGCACGCACAAGGCCAGCAGTATCAAAGTCGCCGAAGCGGCCAAGGTCATCGAGAATACCCAGCGCGATCTGAACATTGCGCTGATCAATGAATTGGCCCTGATCTTCAACAAGATGGGTATCGACACAGAAGCAGTGCTAGAAGCTGCGGGCACCAAGTGGAACTTCCTGCCATTCCGTCCAGGGCTAGTAGGTGGTCACTGCATTGGTGTCGATCCCTACTATTTGACCCACAAGGCAGAAAGTATCGGCTACCACCCGCAAATCATCCTGGCAGGCCGTCGTCTCAACGACAGCATGGGTGCCTATGTGGTGTCGCAACTGATTAAGGGCATGCTTAAGCGCCGCATCCATGTCGATGGCGCCCGTGTGCTGGTAATGGGGCTGACCTTCAAGGAAAACTGTCCAGATCTGCGCAACACCAAGGTGGTGGATATTGTCCGTGAGTTGGCGGATTACAACATCGAGGTCGATGTCTACGATCCGTGGGTCAGCGTCGAAGAAGCGCAGCACGAGTACGGCATTACTCCAATTGCAGAACCAGCGGTCAATACTTACGACGGCATCATTCTCGCTGTAGCCCACAACGAATTTTGCGCTTTGGGCGCAGAAAACATTCGTAAGCACGGCAAGGCCGAACACGTGCTGTATGACCTCAAGTACCTGCTGAGCGCTGCAGAGTCCGACCTCCGCCTGTAAAAAAAACTTGGTAAGCGTGACCCGCAACGACAGGCTTATAAGCCCGACACATGGCGGTGATCGACTTGCTTGACGAAAGCAGCGAGCACACTGGCCCGCCTCACACATACAGAATTGAGCCCATGACGCCCTACGAGTCTTTATTGCAACAGCTACCCGCCACCCCGAAAACCTGGCTCATTACCGGCGTAGCCGGCTTTATCGGCTCCAACCTGTTGGAGAGCCTGCTTAAGCTCGGCCAGCGTGTGATTGGGTTGGACAACTTCGCCACCGGTCACCAGCGTAACCTTGACGAAGTTCAATCCCTCGTCACCGCTGAACAATGGCAACGCTTCCACTTTATCGAAGGCGACATTCGTAACTTACAAGCCTGCCAAAAAGCCTGTGAAGGTGTTGATTACGTCCTACATCAGGCCGCACTGGGTTCCGTTCCGCGTTCTATCGCCGACCCGATAACCACCAATGACACCAATATCAGCGGCTTTCTCAACATGCTAGTAGCTGCCCGCGATGCTGAGGTGAAAAGCTTCACCTACGCCGCGTCAAGTTCCACCTACGGTGATCACCCGGGCCTACCCAAAGTAGAAGATTTGATCGGCAAACCGCTGTCGCCATATGCCGTGACCAAGTACGTCAAC
>CAMCJM010000236.1 GCA_945874835.1 Pseudomonas synxantha
CCGCCACCAGGCGCTCATCGCTCCAGCGCAACATGCTGTTGAGAATCGGGTCATCGAACCAGCCCAGGGTGGAATAGGCCTCGACCCCGCCCAGGTAGGTATCCAGCCCTTGCTGCTTGAGCAAAGCCACCGCACCGCGCGCTCGGCCCTGACTGTAAAAACCGCGATAGGCCACGCACCCCGCAATCGGAAAGCAGTGCAGCTCAGGCGACAGGGAAAATTCCGCCGTGGCAAATACGCTCCACACCACGAACGGTCGGCCGATATCGGCGTACAGGCGGTAGCTGCCGTTGTCAGGCAGGCGCAGCTGAGCACTGGCAAAGGCTCGCGCTTGCTGGGCCATGGCCAGGCGTTGCTGGAGTTCCGGGTCAGCAGTCGGATTCTCCAGCAGCTCGGCAATCGGCTCACGCGCCTGCAGCAGGTGCAGATGCCCGCTGGCCAGATGGCTGTAATAATCGAGGGTGCTGCAGCCGCTCAGCAGCAACGTTGCGGCCAGCGGAACCCAGCGCCAGAGCAGGGCGTCGAACATTGATCAGTACCCGCGAGTAAACAGGCTGCCACGCTAGCGCATCGGCGCTGCTGCCTCCAGCACGGGATCGGCGTAGGCTAGCGGTTCACTCTATGGAGGTGTTCCATGCGTTATCTGGCGTTGCTTGGCGCGGTGCTGGCTCTCAGTGCCTGCGCTTCACCCGTGCCCCCTGCGAACCCAACCCAAGCCTGGGTTGAGTTGCGCAGCCCGGCCGGCAGCCTGCTCATGGCCGATCGTCTGGACGGGCAGCGCCTGCAGGATGGTCGCTTTTTTCAGGTGCCGAGCGGTGCCCACGAACTGCAGGCGCGCTTGCAGTTTGAGGTAAACGGTGGCGGCGGACTGGACGGGGCAAACGAGCCGCGCACGATCACCTGTGAGATTCGCGTTCGACATGACTTTAGCGCTGGCCAGGCGTATCGACTGGAGGCCCGGCCGCTGCAGATGAAGGCCCAAGCCTGGCTCTATGACGAGCAGCGCACGCTGTTGGCGCGCGGAAAAATCACCCGCTGCGGCACCTTCTGACGCGATTTATTGCAACTGCGCCCGCAACCACTCAGCCAGCCGCTCGGCGCGTTTGTCCAGCCGCCGCGCGGGCACCCACAGGGCCAAGCGCGCCGAGGTTTCGACAAAACCCCAAGGCGCAACCAGACGACCGGCGGCGAGGTCATCGGCCACCAGTTGTTGTGGCGCGATGGCCACACCCAAACCCGCCGCTGCCGCCTCCAGCAGGTAATACAAATGCTCAAAGCCTTGCCCGAGTTTCAGCGCGCTGGCGTCCAGCGCGTTGCGAGCGGCCCAGCTGGGCCAGGCTTGTGGCCGCGAACTGGTGTGCAGCAACGGCTCGCCCAGCAGCGCGCTGGCCGGGGCCTGTTGCAACTCGGCAAAGCGCGCATAACGTGGGCTGAGCACCGGACCGATGCGCTCAGCCGCCAACTCAAACACCTGCATGTCCGCTGGCCAAGGCGGCGTGGCAAACCACAGGGTGGCGTCCACACCGCTGCGGCGCGGGTCCAGCTCCCCTTCACTGGCCGACAGTTGCAGGCGCAGTTCCGGCAACTCACGGTTCAGTCGATCCAGACGCGGGATAAACCAGCGCGCCAGCAGGCTGCCGGGGCAGGCCAGAACAAAGGGTGCATCGGCCTGCCCTTGCTGCAATTCCGTGCAGGTGCTGCGCAGTCGACCAAACACCTCGGCACACACATCACGCAGGCGAATCCCTGCATCTGTGAGTTTAAGGCCACGCCCTTCTTTGCTGAACAGGGCCACGCCAAGGTGCTCTTCCAGCGCGCGCACCTGTCGGCTCACCGCGCCATGGGTGACATGCAGCTCGTTGGCGGCGTGGCTGACGCTGTTCAAGCGGGCAGCGGCTTCAAAGGCGCGCAGGGCATTCAGCGGCGGTAAATCCTGGCTCATCTGTGAGTTTTCCTGACAGGTTGTGGCGATCTTATCGCTTTTGCAAAGCGGGCCACAGCTTTATCCTGTGCCTATCGCTGTAGGAGCGGGCCATGCCCGCGAATCGCGCCCATGGGGCGCTCCTACCCTCTTTTCATTCCCCTGTGGAGAACGCCATGACTTCCTTGCGCACTGGCCCAGACGCCAACGGCCTGTTCGGCTCATTCGGTGGCCAATACGTTGCCGAAACCCTGATGCCACTGATCCACGACCTGGCCGCCGAGTACGAAAAAGCCAAGCTCGACCCCGAGTTCGAGAAAGAACTGGCCTACTTCCAGCGTGATTTCGTCGGCCGTCCGAGCCCGTTGTATTTCGCTGAGCGCCTGACCGAGATGTGCGGCGGCGCGAAGATTTACTTCAAGCGCGAAGAGCTGAACCACACCGGCGCGCACAAGATTAACAACTGCATCGGCCAAGTGCTGCTGGCCAAGCGCATGGGTAAAAAACGCATCATCGCCGAGACCGGCGCGGGCATGCACGGCGTGGCCACTGCCACCGTGGCGGCACGCTTCGGCATGGAATGCGTGATCTACATGGGCAGCACTGACATCCATCGGCAGAACGCCAACGTGCTGCGCATGAAGCTGATGGGCGCCACCGTAATCCCGGTTGTTGCGGGCACCGGCACCCTGAAAGATGCGATGAACGAAGCCCTGCGCGACTGGGTAACCAACGTCGACAACACCTTCTACATGATCGGTACCGTGGCCGGCCCGCACCCGTACCCGGCGATGGTGCGCGACTTCCAGGCCGTGATCGGCAAGGAAACCCGCGACCAAATGCTCGCCCAGGAAGGTCGCCTGCCCGACAGCCTGATCGCCTGCATCGGCGGTGGCTCGAACGCCATCGGCCTGTTCCACCCCTTCCTCGATGACAAACAGATCAAAATCATCGGCGTGGAAGCAGCCGGCCACGGCATCGAAACCGGCAAGCACGCCGCCAGCCTGAACGGCGGCGTACCGGGCGTGCTGCACGGCAACCGCACCTTCCTGCTGCAGAGCGACGACGGCCAGATCATCGACGCCCACTCGATTTCCGCCGGCCTGGATTACCCCGGCATCGGCCCGGAACACGCCTGGTTGCATGAAGTCGGCCGCGTCGAATACACCTCGGTGACCGACACCGAAGCCCTCGAAGCCTTCCACATCTGCTGCCGTCAGGAGGGCATCATCCCGGCCCTGGAAACCGCTCACGCCCTAGCGGAAGTATTCAAGCGTGCGCCTAACCTGCCCAAGGATCACCTGATGGTGATTAACCTTTCCGGCCGTGGCGACAAAGACATGCAAACCATCGTGCACCACATGGAACAACAGGAGCAGCACGCATGAGCCGCCTGCAGACGCGCTTTGCCGAATTGAAAGAGCAGAACCGCGCCGCGCTGGTGACCTTTGTCACCGGTGGCGACCCGAACTACGATGCCTCGCTGGCGATTCTCAAGGGCCTGCCGGCGGCCGGTGCCGACGTGATCGAACTGGGCATGCCCTTTACCGATCCGATGGCCGACGGCCCGGCCATCCAGCTCGCCAACATCCGCGCGCTGGACAACGGTCAGGACCTGGCGAAAACCCTGCAGATGGTCCGCGCGTTCCGCGAAGGCGAGCAGGTCACGCCGCTGGTGTTGATGGGCTACTTCAACCCGATCCATAAATACGGTGTTGAGCGTTTTATCGCTGAAGCCGTAGCCTCGGGCGTTGATGGCCTGATCGTCGTCGACCTGCCGCCCGAGCATAACGTCGACCTGTGCGACCCGGCACAGGCGGCAGGCCTGGACTTTATCCGCCTGACCACCCCGACCACCGACGACAAGCGCCTGCCGAAAGTGCTCAACGGCAGCTCCGGCTTCGTCTACTACGTGTCGGTTGCGGGTGTGACCGGTGCCGGTGCGGCCACGCTGGATCACGTCGAACAGGCCGTGACCCGTCTTCGTCGCCACACCGACCTGCCCCTGTGCATCGGCTTCGGCATCCGCACCCCGGAACACGCGGCAACCATCGCCCGCCTGGCCGAAGGCGTGGTGGTCGGCTCGGCACTGATCGACCAGATCGCTAATGCAACAAGCGATGCACAGGCCATAGACGGCGTGCTGAGCCTGTGCAGCGCGCTGGCTGAAGGTGTGCGCGGCGCGCGCGCCTGATTTGCGGTGCTAGCACCTAGGTTCTGTTGACGTATCAGCGGAGCCACAACAGGGTTGCAGCGAAGGCCAGCATAGACTTGAAATGACTGGCCTTTTTCTCAAAACGCGTAGCAATCCGCCGGTAATGCTTCAGTTTGCCGAACAGGCACTCCACGACGTGG
>CAMCJM010000237.1 GCA_945874835.1 Pseudomonas synxantha
CCTCAATCTGGTAACGTTGGGCCAGGGTCAGCTGCCGGTAATGCGTAGTCATCTGCGCTTGAATCCTTTGGTGTGAGAGCCTGGATTCTACCGGTGGCTGGCCCTCTGCCTATCGTTTCAAACGTTGCACTTATTCTATGAATTCAGGCCATGTTCAAACCAATGGCCGGATTGCCCGAGGCCTCAACCGCCAGGTGCCACAAACGGGTCATGGCATCTTGTGCAAAGCGCGCATCGGGGTTGGTCAACGCCGCGTAATCAAGACCCAACTGGGCAAACAACTGGCGGCAATCAACACCGCCCAGCTCAAGCGCAGCGACAATGCCGGAAGCCCAACTGGAGGAAGTGGTTCTTTCACTCATGATTATTCTTATTGGCGGCAACAGGAAGGACGGCCCAAGGATACTAAACTGGCACCGAATGTCAGTGGCTTAGCACGCCCACCGGCCTAGACTCAGACCAAGCTGCCCTCAACGCAATACCGCGCAGCAACCACTCGAATAAAAACCGGAGGCCACCGATGAACGCGCCTGCTGACCGCTTCAAGACTTTTGCCGAGTTTTATCCCTATTACCTGCAAGAGCACAGCAATGCCACCTGCCGTCGCCTGCATTATGTAGGCAGCCTGCTCGTGCTCGGCGTGCTGGCCTATGCCTTGCTGACGCAGCAGTGGTTATGGCTGCTGGCCCTACCCGTGATTGGCTATGGATTTGCCTGGATTGGGCACTTCGTTTTTGAAAAGAACCGCCCCGCAACCTTCGACTACCCGCTGTATTCGTTAATGGGGGACTGGGTGATGCTCAAGGATGCGTTCACTGGCCGCATCAAGTTCTGACGCACACAAGTCTTGCGCGGCATACTCAGGTCACGATTGGGCTGGCCGACCGTCACTGATCGCACACCTTTGAGCCGATACCCTTGGCGCTTGTCTTGTGCTTGGTTATGATCTCGGCTCTTTGCAGCCCAGATGGCGTCTGCAAACCCGGCGCTCGGCCAACGGCGCATCTGCTAGCAGTAGGGACAGCTCACCCGGATGAACGTAAAAAGCACCCCGCGTCTTTCTGAATTGCCCGCCCCGCCACTGCGCGAATACTACACACGCGTGCTCGCTTATATCGCCATGGCCGCCAGTATCGCCGCCGGCACCTACACCCAGCACTTCAGTTACGTGATTTTGTGGATGGTGCCCTACGCCCTGCTCTACCCGCATCTGGCTCATCATCTGAGCCTGCGCTTCAAGCGCGATCACCCGCAACGCACCACCCTCAGCCTGTTATTTGTCGACGCTTTACATTGCGGCGCCACACTTTCCTTACTTGGTTTTTCCGTGGTGCCTAGCCTGATGGCCCTGTTGATCATGGCCTTTAGTGCCTTGGTCATTGGCGGCGTGCGCTACCTGGGGCTCGCCAGCTTGATCGCGGCCAGCAGCGCGGTGTTCACCCTAGCCCTGACTGACTTCACACCCAACATCCACACCCCCGCTTTGGTTGCCTTGGTTAGCATCGGCTTCACCACACTGTACATCTGCATCACCGCCTACTTCGTTCACCAGCAAGGGCTGCGCCTGGCGCAGGTGCGGGCAGAGATCAGTCGCGAACAGGAAAAAGCCGCGCGCCTGGCACGCAACCTGGCTAAGTACCTGTCACCGCAGGTGTGGGAATCGATCTTCACCGGCAAAAAGAGCGTACGCCTGGAAACTCAGCGCAAGAAACTCACGGTGTTCTTCTCCGACATCAAGGGCTTCACCGAGCTGTCTGAAGAACTGGAAGCCGAAGCGCTGACCGATTTGCTCAACACCTACCTGAATGAAATGTCGAAGATTTGCCTGAAGTACGGCGGCACCATCGACAAATTCATCGGCGATTGTGTGATGGTTTTCTTTGGCGACCCGAGCAGCAAAGGCGCTAAAAAAGATGCGGTCAACGCTGTGTCCATGGCCATTGCCATGCGCAAGCACATGAAGGTGCTGCGTCAGCAATGGCGCGCCCAGGGCATCACCAAACCGTTGGAAATCCGCATGGGGCTGAACACCGGTTACTGCACCGTGGGTAATTTCGGCGCTGATACGCGCATGGATTACACCATCATCGGCCGCGACGTGAACCTGGCCAGCCGTTTGGAGAGCGCTGCGGAATCAGGTGAAATCCTGATTTCTCACGAGACCTACTCACTGGTCAAAGACGTGATCATGTGCCGCGATAAAGGCCAGATCACCGTCAAGGGCTTTACCCGGCCAGTGCAGATCTATCAGGTGGTGGATTTCCGCCGTGACCTGGGCGCAACCTCCAGCTATGTCGAACATGAACTACCCGGTTTTTCCATGTACCTGGACACCAATGGCATCCAGAACTTCGACAAGGAAAAAGTCATTCAGGCACTTGATCACGCCGCGAACAAGCTGCGCGACAAAGTCATCATGTAAGCGCCCTTTCGCCCGTTGCCCTGTGTGAACACGGTCTGACGGGCATGCATAGCTCACCATCGAGCAAAGGCTGCTGCGCCAAAAACTCCAACGCCGAGGCTCGCCAGGATTGCTGCGCGGCGGCAGTGGCGCAGCGCTCTCGGTTCAAAGCCAAGGCCGCCAGACAAGCCGCGCGCAAATCCTCATCCATCACCCCGCTTACATCCGCCTGCAGCACATCCAATGGCCCGGCCACCGGAAACGCCGCCACCGGCGTACCGCAGGCCATGGCCTCCAGCATCACCAGCCCATAGGTGTCAGTGCGCGAGGGGAACACCAGCACACTGGCATGTTGAAAGGCCTCGGCCAGCGCCTGACCATGCTGATAGCCGAGAAAACGCACCTGCGGATAAGCAGCCTGCAAGGCGGCGCGTTGCGGGCCATCGCCGACCACGCGTTTCTGCCCCGGTAAATCAAGGGCGAGAAAAGCCTCGATGTTCTTTTCCGGGGCAATACGCCCCACATACAGAAATACCGGTTCAACCGGGCTGGGCGATGTCGCTGATGGACGAAATAGCCGTGTGTCGACACCCTTGCGCCACAGCACCAGACGCTTGAAGCCCCACCCCGCAAACTCATCACGCATACGTTCAGTGGTCACCAATACCGCCTGGCTTGGCCGATGAAACGCGCGCAAAAAGGCATAAACCCAGCGCAACGGCACCCAGGGCCAGCGAGTGTGTACGTATTCGGGAAAGCGCGTGTGGATGGCACTGGAGAAAGCCAACCCGCGCGCGCTCAACCAGCGCCGCGCGGCCCAACCTAGCGGGCCTTCAGTGGCCAGGTGCACGCAATCCGGTTGATAGGCGCGAATGGCCGGGCCTACTCGCCACAGGTTCCACACCAGCGGAATTTCCGCATAACTGGGGCACGGTACCGCGCGAAAATCGCCGGGCGACAGCAGTTTGACCTGATGACCCAAGCCGCGCAGTTCGCTGATCAAGGCTTGCAGGCTGGTGACCACGCCATTGACCTGCGGCGTCCAGGCGTCGGAAACAATCAGGATTCTCACAGCGCAGGCTCGGCAGCAACCACAGGCGTCGGCTCGGGCTGCGCCTGACGCGCTTGGTCATCGGCCAGACGGTACAACTCGATACTGCCATCCAGGTGTTCGATCAACGCCGTACAGGACTCCACCCAATCACCGCAATTCATGTACACCACATCGCCCATCGGACGAATTTCAGCATGGTGAATATGCCCGCAGACCACACCATTGAAACCGCGCTTGGCGCACTCATGGACGATGGCTTCTTCAAAGTCGCTGATAAAGTTAACCGCCGTTTTGACCTTGTGCTTGAGGTAGGCCGACAGCGACCAATAGCCGTAGCCATAACGGCTGCGCCAGAAGTTAAGCCAGCGGTTGAGGGTCAGGGTGAGCTCGTAGGCCGAGTCACCGAGGAACGCCAACCAGCGGTGGTAGCGGGTGATCACATCAAACTGATCGCCGTGAATCACCAGCAAGCGGCGGCCATCAGCCGTGACATGCTCGGCCTCATCCACCAACTGCAAATTACCCAGCATCAGGCTGGAGTAGCGGCGCAAAAATTCATCATGGTTGCCGGTGACATAAATCACCTCGGTGCCACGCTTGCTCATGGTCAGCAGCCGGCGGATGACGTTGGTGTGCGCCTGCGGCCAGTACATGCCGCTGCGCAGTTTCCAGCCGTCGATGATGTCACCGACCAGATAGATCTTGTCGGCGTGATAGCCCTTGAGAAACTGCGACAAATGCTCGGCCTGACAATCCCGCGTGCCCAGGTGCACATCGGAGATCCACAGGGTTCG
>CAMCJM010000238.1 GCA_945874835.1 Pseudomonas synxantha
GCGGCGAATGGACGCTGGTGTGCCTGGCGTGGAACTTGAAGCGCATGGCCGTATTACGCCCGCAAATCAGAAATTGAGCAAAAAACAGGCATAAATCCGGGTAAATTGGCAAAAAATGCCTGATTTCCGGAAAAGCCAATGCTCTATCGGTCTGCGGGACTCAAGTCCGACAGGCTGCTAGATGACGCTTTAATGGCTGCACGATAACGCTGCGATGAATTTAGCCGCGAGGTGAATTAGCGCTGAACATCGGCGTGCACCCCAAGCGCCCGCCTTGGAGTGCACGCAGGCTAGTCAGGCTATGTGGCTGGGCGGCGCTCAGTCGTCGTGGGTTTTATGCGATTTGGGCGACAGGCGCAGGCTGCGCAAGCTGCGTTTAACGCTCTTGAGGTGGTTAACCAAGCCTGGGCCACGGGCCATGGCCACACCCATGGCGAGCACATCGATCACCACCAGGTGGGCGATGCGCGAGGTCAATGGGGTGTAGATTTCGGTGTCTTCCTGCACGTCGATGGCCAAGTTGACACTGGCCAGGTCGGCCAGCGGGGTTTGGCTCGGACACAGGGTGATCAACGTTGCACCGGCTTCACGCACCAGGTTGGCGGTGATCAGCAAATCTTTCGAGCGGCCCGACTGGGAGATGCAGATGGCCACGTCGGTCGGCTTCAAGGTCACCGCACTCATGGCCTGCATGTGCGGGTCGGAATACGCCGCAGCCGTCAGCAACAAGCGGAAGAATTTGTGCTGGGCGTCTGCCGCCACCGCACCGGACGCGCCAAAGCCATAAAACTCCACGCGCTGAGCGTTGGCGATGGCCGCGATGGCCTGCTGCAAGGCCTGGATGTCGAGCTTTTCACGCACCTCGATCAGGGTGTGCAGGGTGGTGTCGAAGATCTTCAGGCTGAAGTCGGCCACCGAGTCGTCTTCGTGAATGGCGAACTGGCCGAAACTGGCACCGGCCGCCAGGCTTTGCGCCAGCTTGAGTTTGAGGTCCTGAAAACCGGTGCAGCCAATCGCCCGGCAGAACCGCACGATGGTTGGCTCACTGATGCCAACGTTGTGCGCCAACTCTGCCATGGAGCTGTGCATGACCGACGCGGGATCAAGCAGGACGTGATCCGCCACCTTTAATTCGGATTTGCGTAACAGGTGGCGCGACTGGGCAATGTGCTGCAACAGGTTCACAGATTTTGGCTCGGCATTTGGCTAACGATTCCATCAAGCTCGCCGCTTTCGCAGGCATGACTCGGTTATGATCGGCGCACAAGGGGTTGTAGTAGCCTTGTAGTTATACTACATGGCCGCCGGCCTCGCACGGTTAAACCGAGTCGGAGTTCCCACCTTGAGCATTCCCTGCGACATGCTGGTGTTTGGCGGCACCGGCGATCTGGCCCTGCATAAACTGCTGCCAGCGCTCTACCACCTGCATCGCGCCGGTCGCTTACATGGCGACACACGCATCCTCGCCCTGGCCCGCGGCAACCTGACGCGAGCGGCTTTCCAGGCCTTGGCCGAACGGCATTGCCGCGCGCAGGTGGCGCGTAACGACTTCGATAACGACACCTGGGCCAGCTTCGCGGCGCGCCTGGACTACTTCGCCATGGATGCCAGCCAAAGCGCTGACTTCGGCCGTCTGAGCAAGCGTCTGGGCGAAGACCACGAGCGCGTGCGCATCTACTACCTAGCCACCGCGCCGGATCTGTTCGAAGACATCGCCTCGCACCTGAAGATCGCCAGCCTGGCCGGGCCGAAAACGCGCATCGTGCTGGAAAAACCCATTGGCCATTCGCTGCAATCGGCGCAGGCGATCAACGCCGCCATCGGCGCAGTGTTCGACGAATCGCGGGTGTTCCGCATCGATCATTACCTGGGCAAAGAGACCGTGCAGAACCTCATGGCCCTGCGCTTTGCCAACGCCCTGTTTGAGCCGGTGTGGCGCGCCGGGCATATCGACCACGTGCAGATCAGCGTGTGCGAAACCCTCGGCGTGGAAAATCGCGGCGCGTACTACGAAAAAGCCGGGGCCATGCGCGACATGATCCAGAACCACCTGCTGCAGCTGCTCTGCCTGGTGGCCATGGAAGCGCCGGTGCGCTTTGACGCCGAAGCGGTGCGCAACGAGAAGGTGAAAATTCTCGAAGCCCTCAAACCCATCAGCGGCCTTGATGTGCAGGACAAAACTGTGCGCGGTCAGTACACCGCCGGCAAGATCGGCGGCCAGGAAGTGCCGGCCTACTACTTCGAGAAAAACGTCGACAACGACAGCGACACCGAAACCTTTGTTGCCGTGCAGGCCGAGATCGACAACTGGCGCTGGGCCGGCGTGCCGTTCTACCTGCGCACCGGCAAAAGGCTGGCACGCAAGACCTCGGAAATCCTCATCCAGTTCAAGCCGGTGCCGCATCAACTATTTGGCGAAGGCGAAGCCAATCGCCTGCTGATCCGCCTGCAACCGGAAGAACGCATCAGCCTGCAACTGATGGGCAAAAGCCCCGGTAAAGGCATGCACCTGCAGCCGGTAGAGCTGGACCTCAACCTGGCGGACGCCTTCCACAAACAGCGCCGTTGGGACGCTTACGAGCGCCTGCTGCTGGATGTGATCGAGGGCGACTCAACCCTGTTTATGCGCCGCGACGAAGTAGAGGCAGCCTGGAGCTGGGTTGATCCGATCATCAAGGGCTGGCACCAGCACTATCAAAGCCCGCGCCCCTACCCGGCTGGCAGCGACGGCCCGGAACAGGCCAGCAACCTGCTGGAGCGACACGAACGGCAGTGGATGCTCTAAGGGCTGTTGCCGTTTCGCACGCAGCCCTGTTGCAACGGCGTAAGCGGGGAAGACTCAGGCCAGTTGCTGCTCGAAGCGCTCCAGCACCACTTCCGACAGTTGCTCGCGCAGCCCTTCGCCGCTGATCAACAGCAGCATCGGTAGCAACTGGCGCAGCGTCTCGGGTTGCAGACCGGCGCAGACATCGGCCTGACGGGCTAACGACAGGCCACTGAGCACTTGCGCGGACACCGGCAGATTGCGATCCGCCAGCGCGGCCTCGGTAAGCCTGCACAAATAGCCGGTTGAGAAGCTGTGAACGCTCGCGCTGATCAGCGCTAGGTTGACGATATGCCGGGCGATTTGCAGGACGTGCTGCACATCGTTAATGCCGTAAATCAGCAGCTTGATCTGCTTGGCAGACAGGCACTCGGCATAACGCGCCGCTGTCGCAAACTCACCGATTACACAGAGCTGCCGCGCCACCTCCAGATGCAAGCTGTCCGGCAAGCTCAGGTAAGCGTCGAGGATCAACCGGGGATCGAGGTGCACCGTTACCTCGGCTGCAAACTCAATCGGCATGGCCATGATCAACTCACGCAACTGCCCAGAAGGCATGTGCGGGGCCAGTTGCGCAGCCTTCTGCGCCCCCAGCTGCTGCACCATGCCGACTTTCACCGCCAGCGGAGCCATGGCCTGCGACGCCAACAACAAACGCAGCCCCACACTTAGGCTTGGGAGTTTTGGCATAGGCACCTCTATTCAATCCGGACAGGCTGACAGCATTGCCCGAAATACGCCCAGAGGCAGCCATCTTTGCGCCGGTTACAGGTGAACGCGCTGCGCGCGACGCCAGCCCGATGGGAAAGGAGGAAACAGCTGCCTACACAGCACAGCGTTACGCCGTGCCCACTGCTGGGCGGGCCTGACGCCAGAAGTACAGCAGCACCAGCGGCAGCGCCAACACGCCCAGCACAGCCGCGCTGGTAAACAGGCCCGCATAGCCCAGCTGTTCGGCCAGCCAGCCGCTGCTCGCGCCCACCAAACCGGCCAGCAACAGTTGCACGCAGGCCTGTAAGGTGAAATCGGCCCCTTCATGCTCGGGCCGACACTGGCGCATCATCGCGGCGAACAATGCCACCGTAGACATGCCATCGGCCGCCTGTTCAAACAACGCCACCGTGTACACCAGCGCGGTGTTCGCCCCGGCGTCCACCAACAGCGTCATCGCCGCAATACCGCCCGCTTGCAACAGCCCAAACAGCAGCAGCGCCTGCATCACACCCAGGCGCGCGTAGAACAAACCACCCACAAACGCCCCGGCAATGCCCACCAGGCTGCTGATCAGGGTCAGCTGGCCCAGCG
>CAMCJM010000239.1 GCA_945874835.1 Pseudomonas synxantha
GTTGAAATCTCATCCTGGCCCAATGGTTGCGATTATCTCAAAAGCAGGCCACCGCCTGGGCAAGGGCGGGCGAATAAATCAGTGTTTCCCTAAAGCGACGCCAACAGCACCCGTGAAGGCCAGCGCCGATAAAGGTGCCTGACACAACCCCAGTGCCCCAGTAAAACCCCGGCCGCTTGCTGCGCCAGACAAACCCTTTGCTAGCAGAGACAGCGCGGGCTGTCGATATATGGCACGCATCCGCCTTTGCGTATACTGCGCCGATGTTTGCCCAATCTGTGTTCCGTACGCGCTGCGCCTGCTGGCTGCTGGTGATCGGAATCCTCTTGCTGCTCGCCGGCTGTGCTGAAGAACCCAGCACGCTTGAACGAATTCAGTCGGAGGGTACGCTGCGGGTAATTACCCGCAACAGCCCGGCCACCTACTTTCAGGACCGTAACGGCGAAACCGGCTTCGAATATGAGCTGGTGAAACGTTTCGCCGATGATTTGGGGGTTGAACTGCAGATCGAAACCGCCGACAACCTCGACGAACTGTTTGCCAGCCTGAGCAAACCCAACGGCCCCGACCTGGCCGCCGCCGGCTTGGTAGAAAGCGACGGACGGCTGCAATACGCACGTTTCTCTTCGCCTTACCTGCAAGTCACTCCCCAGGTGATTTACCGCAACGGCCAGCAACGCCCTACCCGCCCAGAAAACCTGATCGGCAAACGCATACTGGTGCTCAAGGGCAGCAGTCACGCCGAACAACTGGCCATCCTCAAACTGCAATTACCCGAACTGGCATACGAAGAATCGTCCGCCGTTGAAGTGGTCGACTTGCTGCGCATGGTTGATGAGGGGCAAATCGACCTGACCCTGATCGACTCCAACGAACTGGCGATGAATCAGGTGTATTTCCCCAATGTGCGCGTGGCCTTTGATTTTGGCGATGCACAAAACCTGGCCTGGGCCACCGCCCCCGGCGAAGACCTCAGCCTATTGAATGAGATGGACGCCTTTATCCAGCGCGCGCAGGCCAATGGCAGCCTACAACGCTTGAAAGACCGCTATTACGGCCACGTCGATGTACTCGGCTATGTGGGTGCGTACACCTTTGCCAGGCATTTGCAGCAGCGCCTGCCGCGCTACGAGAAATACTTCCGTGAATCGGCTCAGGCCCACGGAGTGGATTGGCGATTTTTGGCCGCCATCGGCTATCAGGAATCACTCTGGCAACCCACCGCCACCTCGAAAACCGGCGTGCGCGGCCTGATGATGCTGACCCTGCGCACAGCCCAAGCGATGGGCGTCTCGGATCGACTCAACCCCAAGCAAAGCATTGAAGGCGGTGCCAAATACATTGTGCATGTGAAAAAGCAACTGCCTGAAAGCATCCAAGAGCCGGACCGCACCTGGTTTGCCCTGGCGGCCTACAACGTTGGCGGCGGGCACCTGGAAGATGCGCGCAAGCTCACCGAAGCCGAAGGCCTGGACCCCAACAAATGGCTGGATGTGCAGAAAATCCTGCCGCGCCTGGCGCAAAAGCAGTGGTACAGCAAAACCCGCTATGGCTATGCCCGTGGCGGCGAACCGGTGCATTTTGTGCGCAACATCCGCCGCTATTACGACATTCTGACTTGGGCCACTCAGCCGCAACTAGAAGGCTCGCAGATTGCCGACAGCAACCTGCATGTACCCGGAGTGAACAAAACGCCGCCACCGGAAGAACTGTCGCCACTTTAGCCCAGCCGGCTCTTCTCCGTGGGAGGGGCTTTAGCCGCGACCGACCTTAAGGGCGCAGAAGCTTCGCGGCTCAAGCCCCTCCCACAGCCAATTCCCACGTTCCAGCATGTAGCCAGACCGAAGCGAGGCAGACCTCTAGCGCGCAGCGCGGCGCAGCTTGAAGAACTCGCTAAGCACCGCACCGCACTCCTCGGCCAGCACGCCGCCTTCAACCAACACGCGATGGTTGAGAAAGGCCTGATTGAAAAACTCACCACGACTGGCCACCACGCCCGCCTTCGGCTCACTGGCACCGTAAACCACCCGCTGAACGCGTGAGTGGACAATCAGGCCTGCGCACATGCTGCATGGCTCAAGGGTGACGTACAGGGTACTGCCCGGTAGACGGTAATTACTCACGGCTTGCGCGGCCGCGCGAATAGCCACCATCTCGGCATGGGCGCTGGGGTCGTGGGTGGTGATTGGGCAGTTGAAACCACGCCCGACAATCTGGCCATCCTGCACCAGCACCGCGCCAACCGGCACCTCACCCAAGGCTGCACCTTCAGCGGCCAGGTTGAGCGCCTCGCGCATAAAGTGCTGATCTTGGCTGCGATCAATAATCAGG
The DNA here is from genome assembly GCA_945874835.1 of Pseudomonas synxantha. GTDB lineage: Bacteria > Pseudomonadota > Gammaproteobacteria > Pseudomonadales > Pseudomonadaceae > Aquipseudomonas > Aquipseudomonas synxantha_B. The sequence continues at coordinate 2,332 of CAMCJM010000239.1, forward strand.
GGGTGACGCACGCTTAAACGACCTCGATTGATGCCATCAGACCGGTTTCCATATGGTCAATCACATGACAATGGAACATCCACAGACCGGGATTATCCGCGACCAAGGCCACACGGGCACGCTCATTTTTACCGAGCAGGTAGGTGTCGGTGAAATACGGAATGATGGTTTTACGATCTGAGGCCAGCACCTTGAAGGTCATGCCGTGCAAATGGATCGGGTGCTGGTATTGGCTGAGGTTACGCAGTTCAAAGATATAACTCTTGCCCAGCTCTAACCGCGCAATAGGTCGGTCGGCACAGGTTTTATCATTGATATCCCAAGCCTGACCATTGATCTGCCAGAAACTGTGCGCCGCGCCCTGCTCAAGCCCCACCGACACCGCACCGGCCCACTCAAAGTTGAACGTAAGACTTTGCGCACTGGCCAAATCCGGCTCGGCCACAGGATTGGCCGGCAAGGCGGCTGGCCATTCACCCACAGGCTCGGCACTGGACGTTGCACGCAAGGTAGCCAAGCGCAACGGCCCATTGCGCAATGACAGTTCCGTAACCGCCACAGGCACTTGCAAGCCCAGTTCGATGCGCATGCCCGGTCCCAGCCAATACTCCTTGCCCAACGGCCGTGGCGCGACCGGATTGCCGTCCAGCGCATAAATGCGCGCGTCCGCACCCGGCAGGTTGAGGCGATAGGTCAGGGTGTTATCCAGATTGATCAGACGTAGACGCACCACCTGCCCGGCCGGTAAGTCCAGAGTCGGCACGTGCTGGCCATTGACCGTACTCAAGCGCCCAGGCGTGCCGCCCCGCGCCGCTTCGCGCGGCACACTGAATGCAGTAAATGCGCCCTGCTCGTCGACATGCCAGCTTTTAAGGTTGAGCGTGTGGTCATGCAGGAAACCACTTGGCTCGCGCTCATCCACAATCAGCGCACCGACCAAGCCACGCCCGAGTTGCTCACCGCTGGCTACATGCGGGTGATACCAAAAGCTGCCCGCATCGGGGCAGATAAAGTCGTAATCAAAATACTCGCCCGGCAACACCGGTGCCTGCGACACATAAGGCACACCGTCCATGGCCAGCGGCAGACGAATGCCATGCCAGTGAATGGTGGTAGGCACGTCCAGCTTGTTGATAAAGCGCACGCGCAGCCGCTCACCCTGACGGCAGCGCAACTCCACGCCCGGAGCCTGCCCACCATAGGCCCAGGCCGGGGTGATATACCCCGGCACCAACTCCAGGTCGAGCGGTGCGGCGATCAACTCATAATCGTGGGTCGCCACATTTTCCGGGCGAGCCAACCAATAGCGCGCGCCGCCGACACCAAGACCAACGACGCCAAGGCCACTGAGGCCAATAAGGATTTGTCTGCGGGTGAACGACATAGGAATTCCCGTGGCCCGGATGCAACCCGGGAAGATATCCGCCTGAAATTGATCAGACTACCAATTGCACTATCTTCTCATTTAAGCAACCGAACTGACGACCCCGAAAAACGGACAAGATGCCGCAGCAGAAACGACAAGGGCAGCTTGCGCTGCCCTTGTCGTGGTTCAACTCTCTAGGTTCTGTTGACGTATCAGCGGAGCCACAACAGGGTTGCAGCGAAGGCCAGCATAGACTTGAAATGACTGGCCTTTTTCTCAAAACGCGTAGCAATCCGCCGGTAATGCTTCAGTTTGCCGAACAGGCACTCCACGACGTG
>CAMCJM010000240.1 GCA_945874835.1 Pseudomonas synxantha
AGGGCAGTGACTTCAGTGCGCTGACGGTGGAAAGCGTGAATCGGGTCGTTGCGAAGATCAATTTACGACCACGCAAACGCTTGGGCTGGAAGACACCGTACGAAGTGTATGCAGGGGTGAGCGTTGCACTTATGAGTTGAATTCAGGCACTCAAAACGCTAGCCGGGCTGGCAGCGGCGGCCCAGTCAGGCGATCATCACGCCTCTTTTGCGCAGCCTGAATGATATGACCGACACCACACGCACGCCTCACGCCACTCACAAGCCCCGGCCAATGGTCGATTTGCTGGTGAGCCTGATTATTCCCTCGCTGATTCTGATGAAGCTCAGCGGCGAAAGCGACCTGGGCGCCGACGGCGCGCTGCTCTTGGCGCTGGCATTTCCCCTGGGCTGGGGCAGCTTTGAGCTGCTCAAGTACCGCAAATTCAACTTCATTGCCCTGCTCGGCCTGATCAGCGTCCTGCTCACCGGCGGCATCGGCCTGCTCAAGCTGGACAACCAGTGGCTGGCGATTAAAGAAGCGGCCATTCCGGGCGTGATCGGCGTTGCCGTGCTGGTGTCGACCTACACCCGCTACCCGCTTATCCGCACCTTGCTGTTTAACAAGAATGTGCTGAACGTCGACAAAATCCACGATCGCCTGGAGCAAGCGGGCAACACCCAGCAATTCGAAGCGCGCCTGCTCAAGGCCACTTACTGGCTGAGCAGCACGTTCTTTTTCTCATCGGCGATGAACTACATCCTGGCCAAGTGGATTGTCATCAGCCCCGCCGGCAGCGAAGCCTTCAACGCCGAGCTGGGCCGTATGAACCTGCTCAGCTACCCGATGATTGCGATTCCGTCGATGGTCATGCTGATGGCCATCTTCTACTACCTGTGGCGCACCATCCACGGCCTCACCGGCCTCAAGCTGGAAGAGGTGATGGCCAATCCCGAACAGGATAAAAGCTCCTGAATGGCGCTGGCTGGCCCAACCGCCAGCCAGATCAGGCATAACCGATGCTGACCCTCTCGGCTTACTTCGGCCTGTTCCTCTCCGCCCTCGGTGCGGCCACGCTGCTGCCCTTGCAGTCGGAGGGCGTGTTGGTGGCGCTGTTGCTCAGTCAGGCTTATGCGCCCTGGGCGCTGCTGACGGTGGCCAGCGCCGGTAATGTGCTCGGCTCAGTCATCAACTGGCTGCTCGGCCGTTACCTTGAGCACTTTCGCCAGCGCCGTTGGTTCCCCGTCAGCGAGGCGCGCCTGCAGCAAGCCCAACACTGGTATACCCGCTACGGCCGCTGGTCGCTGCTGCTCAGCTGGGTGCCGATTATCGGCGATCCGCTAACCCTAGTCGCCGGAGTCATGCGTGAACGCCTGTGGGTATTTCTGCTGATCGTCAGCCTGGCGAAAACCATGCGCTACGCAGTGCTGGTCTGGTTAGTGCTGGATTGACAGGCTTTTCAGCGCACATCGGTAACAGCTCGACTGATACAGTTACCGCCTGGCGACTATCGCACGCGGGAATACCCGCCCCCTTCTGTTATCCGAGGCCCCATTGAACATCGTAGAAACCATTGCCCTGGCGCTGATTCAGGGATTGACCGAGTTCCTGCCAATTTCCTCTTCAGCCCACCTTATTCTGCCGTCGCAGATACTGGGCTGGGAGGATCAGGGGCTGGCGTTTGATGTAGCGGTGCACGTCGGCACGTTGCTGGCCGTGACGGGTTACTTTCGCCACGAACTCAAACGCTTGCTGGTGGCCTGGATTGCTTCATGCCGCGGTCGGCACAGCGCGGAATCACGCCTGGCCTGGCAGATTATTGCGGCCACCTTGCCGGCGATGGCCTTCGGCCTGCTGGCCAGCGAGCAGATCGGATACTACGCCCGCTCCGCCTGGGTCATCGCCACCACCACTATTGTGTTCGGCCTGCTGCTCTGGTGGGCAGACAGCCGCGCTCAGCAGCACAAGGATGAATACCAGGCCAGTTGTCGCGACAGCCTGATCATCGGCTTCGCCCAGGCGCTGGCCCTGATCCCCGGCACCTCACGCTCGGGCATCACCATGACCGTCGCCCTGATGCTGGGCCTGAGCCGCACCGCTGCGGCGCGCTTCTCCTTTCTGATGTCGATCCCGATCATCGTCATGGCCGGCAGTTATGAGGGTCTTAAGTTGGTGGAAGCGGATAGCGCAGTGAACTGGACGCAGATCGGCCTGGGCATTGCGGTTTCCTTTGTCAGCGCCCTGCTGTGCATCCACTGGTTCCTCAAACTGCTGGAACGCATCAGCATGCTGCCCTTTGTCATCTACCGCCTGTGTCTGGGCCTAGGGTTGTTCGTCTTTCTCGGCTTCAGCTAACCGCGCTGGTGGCAAGCCTGTTTTCTCGGGCGAAAAGCCCAAGCAGGAAAGGCTTGGCTGACATAGAATGCGCGGCCGTTTTTGTCCCCCCCGGCAGCCACGCCCGCTGCTGGACGTCGCCAGGCGGGCTGACAACTCCCCCGGCACTTCTCTGGAACCGCGCGACGCATGACTCTTTCTACACCCGCCCGCGCCTGCGGCATCGATTTTGGCACCTCCAACTCCACCGTCGGCTGGCTGCGCCCAGACGCCGAGACGCTGATCCCACTGGAAGACGGCAAGATCACCCTGCCCTCAGTGGTATTTTTCAATATGGAAGAACGCCGCCCGGTTTACGGCCGCCTGGCCCTGCAGGAATACCTGGAGGGTTATGAAGGCCGCCTGATGCGCTCGCTGAAAAGCTTGTTGGGCAGCAAACTGCTGAAAAGCGAAACCACGGTGCTGGGCAGCGCCCTGCCGTTTAAAGACCTGCTCGGCTTTTTTATCGGCGAGCTGAAAAACCGCGCCGAAGCCACCGCCGGAAGGCCCTTCGAGGAAGTGGTGCTGGGCCGCCCGGTGTTCTTCGTCGACGATGACCCGGTGGCTGACCTGGAAGCACAAAACACCCTGGTGGCCGTGGCGCACAAGCTTGGCTTCAAGGACGTGTCGTTCCAGTACGAGCCAATTGCGGCGGCCTTCGACTACGAGTCCGGTATCGAGCGCGAAGAGTTGGTGCTGATTGTCGATATCGGCGGCGGCACCTCGGACTTCTCGCTGGTGCGCCTGGCCCCGGAACGCCGCGCCATCGCCGATCGGCACAGCGACATCCTCGCCACCGGCGGCGTGCATATCGGCGGCACCGACTTCGACAAGCAGCTCTCCCTGGCCGGGGTAATGCCGCTGTTCGGCTACGGCAGCCGGATGAAAAGCGACGCGCCGATGCCCACCAGCACCCATCTGAATCTAGCCACCTGGCACACCATCAACGCGGTGTACTCGGCGCAGTCGCAACGCCAGCTGCAAAGCATGCGCTACGACATCGTTGACCCCACCGGCATTGATCGCCTAATGCAGCTGATTGAGCGCCGCGACGGCCACTGGCTGGCCATGCAGGTAGAGGAAAGCAAGATTGCCCTAACCGAGCAGGATGCGCTACCCATCGACCTTAGCCGCTTGGAAGATGGCCTGGTCGCCGAGTTGACCCGGACACTGTTTGAGGGGGCTATTGAACCACTGCTGGAGCGCGTGCGCGCCAGCGTCACGCAACTGCTCAGCGATGCCGGCGTGAGCGTGGCGCAGGTCGATACGGTGTTCTTTACCGGCGGTTCCAGCGGCATCCCGGCGCTGCGCCAGAGCGTGGCGGCGATGCTGCCCAACGCCCAGCACGTGGAAGGCAACACCTTCGGCAGCATCGGCAGCGGCCTGGCCATCGAGGCGCAGAAGCGCTACGGCTGATCTGTAGTCTGGATGAAATCCGGGGATAAGGTCTAGGTTCTGTTGACGTATCAGCGGAGCCACAACAGGGTTGCAGCGAAGGCCAGCATAGACTTGAAATGACTGGCCTTTTTCTCAAAACGCGTAGCAATCCGCCGGTAATGCTTCAGTTTGCCGAACAGGCACTCCACGACGTGGC
>CAMCJM010000241.1 GCA_945874835.1 Pseudomonas synxantha
CTCGACCGCATCACTCACCACTGCGACATCCTCGAAACCGGCAACGACTCATTCCGCTTCAAGCAACGCAAAAAGGCGGTGAAAAGCACCTGAGCAACTGGAAACTTTTGGACGCTGTTGCCTGGAAAGTTTTGGATGCTGATTGACATAACACCTGTGAATACAGCTATTCAGACCAAATTTGATAGTTACTCCAGTGCGGTTAAGCAGCAACTTGAGTGCTTACGCGCACTGATTCTGGCCATTGCTGCTGAACACGCGCTGGGTGATGTAGAGGAAACGCTGAAGTGGGGCGAGGCCAGTTATTCGGTCAAGGGTGGTTCGCCGATTCGAATCGATTGGAAAGCCAAAGAGCCGAGTGTGCTCAAGGTGTTTTTCCACTGCCAGACACGCTTGGTGGCCACCTTCAGGGAAATCTACCGCGATGAGTTCGTGTATGAGGGTAATAGAGCCGTTGTGATTCCTCTGCACACGGATTTTCAGCAGGTGCCGCTGAGGCATTGTCTGTCGCTGGCCTTGAGGTATCAGAGCCTGAAACATTTGCCTCTGCTTGGCGCATAGGCAGACGCCCGCAACTCAATCGGCACAGTTAGCCGAGGGCGGTAGCGCTTTTTGCTCGCCCGTCCGTCAGCGCCCCAGCGCGCAACACTTGCCGCCGAAAACCCGGATAATGGCCGCCATTCGTTTAGCCCGTCTTCTGGTATCCCCGCATGGAAATTAAGGTCAAGTTCCTCGACAACCTCCGTCTTGAGGCCAAGTTCGATGACTTCACGGTGGTCGCTGACCAGCCCATTCGCTACAAGGGCGATGGCTCTGCGCCGGGGCCGTTTGATTACTTTTTGGCCTCTTCGGCGCTGTGTGCGGCGTACTTTGTGAAGCTGTATTGCGACACGCGCAACATCCCCACCGACAACATCCGCCTGTCGCAGAACAACATTGTTGACCCCGAAGACCGTTACAAGCAGATCTTCAAGATTCAGGTCGAGTTGCCTGCCGATATCTCGGAGAAGGACCGCCTGGGTATTTTGCGCTCCATCGACCGCTGCACCGTGAAGAAGGTGGTGCAGGCCGGGCCGGACTTTGTCATCGAAGAGGTGGAGAACCTCGATGCCGATGCGCAAGCGTTGTTAATGCCGGCGCTGACCGCCGGTGAAGGCACGCGCATCCTCGGCAAGGACCTGCCTCTCGAAGAAACCATCGCCCGCATGTCGGCGATCATGGCCAAATTGGGCATGAAGATTGAGATCGCCTCGTGGCGCAACATCGTGCCCAACGTCTGGTCGCTGCATATCCGCGACGCGCAGTCGCCGATGTGCTTCACCAATGGCAAGGGCGCGACCAAGGAGAGTGCGCTGGCCTCGGCGCTGGGCGAGTTTATCGAGCGGCTGAACTGCAACTTCTTCTACAACGACCAGTTCTGGGGTGAGGAAATCGCCCAGGCGGCGTTTGTTCATTACCCCACCGAGCGCTGGTTCAAGCCGGGGCCCAAGGATGCACTGCCGGCGGAGATTCTCGACGATTACTGCCTGGCGATTTACAACCCGGACGACGAACTGCGTGGCTCGCACCTGTACGACACCAACTCGGGCAACACCCTGCGCGGTATTTGCTCGCTGCCGTTTGTGCGCCAGAGCGATGGCGAGACGGTGTACTTCCCCTCCAACCTGATCGAGAACCTGTACCTCTCCAATGGCATGAGCGCGGGTAACAGCCTGGTTGAAGCGCAGGTGCAGTGCCTTTCGGAAATCTTCGAGCGAGCGGTGAAACGCGAGATTCTAGAAGGCGAAATCGTCCTGCCGGACGTGCCCGCCGAAGTGCTGGCCAAGTACCCGGCCATCCTCGCGGGCATTCAGGGTTTGGAAGCGCAGGGCTTCCCGGTGCTGGTCAAGGATGCGTCGCTGGGCGGCGAATTCCCGGTGATGTGCGTGACGCTGATGAACCCGCGCACAGGCGGCGTGTTTGCCTCCTTCGGCGCGCACCCCAGCTTTGAAGTGGCGCTGGAGCGCAGCCTCACCGAACTACTGCAGGGGCGCAGCTTCGAGGGCTTGAATGACCTGCCGCAGCCGACCTTTGAAAGCCAGGCGGTGATCGAGCCGAACAACTTTGTTGAGCACTTCATCGACTCCAGCGGCGTGGTGTCGTGGCGCTTCTTCAGCGCGCGGGCCGATCATGCGTTTGTCGAGTGGGACTTCTCCGGCGCGGGCCAGCACAGCAATGCCGAGCAAGCCGCGACGCTGTTCGGCATCCTCGAAGACCTGGGCAAAGAGGTGTACATGGCCGTGTATGACGACCTCGGCGCCACCGCGTGCCGCATTCTGGTGCCGGGCTATTCGGAGATTTACCCGGTCGAGGACCTGATCTGGGACAACACCAACAAGGCGCTGCTGTTCCGTGCCGACATCCTCAACCTGCACAGCTTGAGCGACCGTGGCCTGAAGTCACTGCTGCGCAATCTGGAAAACAGCGACGTGGACGATTACACCGACATCACCACGCTGATCGGCGTGGAGTTTGATGACAACACGGTGTGGGGCCAACTGACGATTCTCGAACTCAAGCTGCTGATTCACCTCGCCCTCAAGCAGTTCGACGATGCCAAAGAGCTGATCGAAACCTTCCTGCAATACAACGACAACACCGTGGAGCGCGGGCTGTTTTATCAGGCCTTGAATGCGGTGCTGGAAGTGCAGATGGACAGCGATCTGGAACTGGCCGACTTTGAGCCGAACTTCCGGCGCATGTTCGGCCACCCGCGCATGGACGCGGCGCTGGGCTCGCTGGACGGCAGCGTGCGCTTCTACGGGCTGACGCCAACCAATCTGCAGCTTGAAGGTCTTGACCGTCACCTGCGTTTGATCGAGAGCTACAAGAAGCTGCTTGCGGCGCGTGCTAAAGCGGCGAGCATCGGTTAACCGAACGGGTCTGGCGTGAGGGGCAGCATGCAACTGACAGAGCACGAGTGGTCGCGGGTCATCGAAATGGCCTGGGAAGACCGTACGCCGTTTGAGGCGATCCACAGCCAGTTCGGCCTCAGTGAAGCGCAGGTCATCGCCCTGATGCGCCGCAGCCTGAAAGCCGGCAGCTTCAAACTCTGGCGCGCCCGCGTCAGCGGCCGGCAGACCAAACACCTGCAACTGCGCGACCCCAACGTCAGCCGTGGCTACTGCCCCACGCAATACAAACAGCGTTAGCGCTAAGCCCTGCATGCTTCGCCGCTGAAGCGCCTCCCACAGGCGGTTGTGCCTGTGGAAGTGCGGGCTGCGCATTGATTTGTGGGAGGGGCTGGGCGGCACCCCGCTTTAGCCGCGATGGGCGCCAATTTCCGTTGGGCTTCGCTGCGCTCAACGCCAACCTACGCTGCTAAGCCCTTATTGCTTCGCCGCTGAAGCGCCTCCCACAGGTGGTGGTGCCTGTGGAAGTGCGGCTTGCGCTGCGACGGGGGTTAACCGGCTTGGGCCTGGCTTTCATCGAGGGTGATGAAGTCGGGCTTGTCGCGCACGCAGCATTGCGGGCAGTTGTAGTCGTCGGGCAAGTCGGCAAATGGGGTGCCCGGCGGATAGCCGGTGTAGCGGTCACCCAATTGGCTGTCGTAGACGTAACCACATTCCGGGCATTCATGTCGGCTCATGCGGCCTCCTGCTGCGGGGTCTGCGCCTCAGCCTGCAGGCCGTATTGGCGGATCAGTTGCTCACGCTTGGCGGGCAGGAAGTTGATGCGGCTGATGTCTCCATCCACGGCAGCGATCAGGTGCGGATTTCGGTGAACGTGACCGCTCATTTCGCTAACAACGTGACCGGTGCCTCCACCCGATTGCGCGGGGTTTAAATTCTAACCGCATCGGTCACGATGCGGCTTCTTCCTCTGTGTTTTTCCGCCGCAGCGACTCACCTTTCA
>CAMCJM010000242.1 GCA_945874835.1 Pseudomonas synxantha
GTGACCAGCCATTTCGGTAAGTCGTGACCGCCTGTTTCGGAGCAGGCTGGAAATCGGTCACGCTGATAGCGAAATGAGCGGTCACGCGTTAGCGAAATGACCGGTCACGATCTACCGAAACAGCCGGTCACGGTGGGCCGAAATACGCATGATGGCCATAAAAACAAAACCCGCACAGAGCGGGTTTGTTTAGATCAGTCATCAGGGCGCGACTAGCGCTCCAGATACTGCAGCTTGTCTTTAACGCCATCCCACTCTTCAGCGTCCGGCAAAGACTCTTTCTTTTCGGTGATGTTTGGCCATACTTCGGCCAGATCAGCGTTCAGTTCGATGTACTCCTGCTGATCTTCCGGCACCTCATCTTCGGAGAAGATGGCTTGCGCCGGGCATTCAGGCTCGCAGAGTGCGCAGTCAATGCACTCGTCCGGGTGGATCACCAGGAAGTTCGGGCCTTCGTAGAAGCAGTCCACCGGGCAGACTTCCACGCAGTCGGTGTATTTGCATTTGACGCAGTTGTCGGTAACAACGAAGGTCATGTCTGATTCTCTCCTCGGGCGCCAGCCTGCCCCGTTCTAAGCGGGTTTTAGCAGGCTAGGGGTAAATGGCCACGGCTCAGGCTTTAAGTCGGGCAGTCGTAAAAATGCGCGCGATTCTAACAGTTCGTGCGCAATAGCGTTAGAAGCGTGTCTTCCATGTATATAACAGTTCAAGCGCTTTGCGCGGCGTCAGATCATCCGGGTTGATCTTGCGTAATTCCTCCTGCAGCGGATGCGGCAGACTGGCAAACATATCGCTTTGCATCGGCGCACTCGCCTGGCCGGGCGGTGTAGGCGCTAGTTCGTGGGGCAGGCTGGTGGTTTCCAGGCGTGCCAGGTGCTCGCGCGCCCGCAGGATGACCTCATTAGGCACGCCTGCCAATTGTGCCACCGCCAGACCGTAGCTTTGGCTGGCTGGCCCCGGTAATACATGGTGAAGAAAGACGATACGCTCGTTGTGCTCGGTGGCGTTGAGGTGCACGTTGGCCACGATTGGCTGACTTTCCGGTAGCACGGTCAGCTCGAAATAATGCGTGGCGAATAACGTGTAGGCGCGCAGTTTGGCCAGTTGCTCAGCGGCAGCCCACGCCAGCGATAGACCGTCGAAGGTGCTGGTGCCGCGGCCCACTTCGTCCATCAGCACCAGGCTGCGTTCGCTGGCGTTGTGCAGGATGTTGGCGGTTTCGCTCATCTCCACCATAAAGGTCGAGCGACCACCGGCCAGGTCATCGCTGGAGCCGATGCGGGTGAAAATCCGATCAACCAACGACAGTTCGCAGCTTTTCGCCGGTACGAAACTGCCGATGTGCGCCAGAAGCACGATCAGTGCGGTCTGCCGCATGTAGGTGGATTTACCGCCCATGTTTGGCCCGGTGATGATCAGCATGCGCGTGTCATCGTCCAGACTCAGATCGTTGGCCACAAAGGGTGTGGTCAGCACTTGCTCAACCACCGGATGGCGGCCTTGCTCAATGCGCATGCACGGTTCGTCGACGAAGCGTGGGCGATTGAGGTCCAGATTCAGCGCGCGTTCAGCCAGGTTGCTGAGTACGTCCAGTTCAGCCAGAGCGGCAGCGCTGTCCTGCAGCGGGCCAAGGTGGCCGATCAGGCGTTCGAGCAGCGCTTCGTAGAGTATTTTCTCGCGGGCCAGGGCGCGGCTCTTGGCAGACAGTGCCTTATCTTCGAACTCTTTCAGCTCCGGCGTGATAAAGCGCTCGGCACCTTTGAGAGTCTGCCGACGGATATAGTCAGCCGGGGCGGATTCGGCCTGCTTGCTTGGCAGTTCAATAAAGTAGCCGTGTACGCGGTTGTAGCCGACTTTCAGGTTGGCCAGGCCGGTGCGGGCTTTTTCGCGGGTTTCCAGGTCCATCAGGTACTGGCCGGCGTTCTCGCTGAGCGATTGCAGCTCGTCGAGTTCGGCGTCGTAGCCGGTTTTCAGCACGCCACCGTCGCGGATCACCGCAGGCGGATTATCGATAATCGCGCACGCCAGCAACTCGGCCAGTTCTGGGTAGGTGCTGACTATGCTCGCCAGCTCGCTCAGGTGCGGCGCTTCCAGATGGGTCATGGCCATCTGCAGGGTGGGCAGAGCGGCGAGGGCGTCGCGCAGGCGCGCCAGATCGCGTGGGCGCGCATTGCGCAGACCGATGCGGGCGAGGATGCGTTCCAGATCGCCGATTTCTTTCAACTGCGGCTGTAGGGTTTCGAAGCGATAGCGTTCCAGCAGGCAGGTAATCGACGCCTGGCGTGCTTCGAGGATGCTGCGATCACGCAATGGACGGTTCAGCCAGCGGCTGAGCAGGCGACTGCCCATGGCGGTTTGGCTGCGGTCGACCACCGATTGCAGGGTGTTTTCGCGCCCGCCGGCCAAATTGATATCCAACTCCAGATTGCGTCGGCTGGCACCGTCGAGAATCACCGTGTCGTCCAGGCGCTCGTGGCGCAGGCTGCGCAGGTGAGGCAGGGCGGTGCGCTGGGTTTCCTTGGCGTACGCCAGCAAGCAGCCTGCTGCGCCAATGGCCAGGGTCAGGTTCTCGCAGCCAAAGCCTTTCAGGTCCTGGGTGGCGAACTGTTGGCACAGGCTCTTGAGTGCCGTATCGCGTTCGAAATCCCAAGGGGCGCGACGGCGTGAACCCCGGCGCTTTTCGGCAGGCAGGTCGCGTGGCCAGTCATCGGGAATCAGCAACTCAACTGGGTTGAGGCGCTCAAGTTCGGCCAGCAGGTTCTCCCAGCCCTTGATTTCCAGCACGCTGAAACGGCCGCTGGTGATGTCCAGCACGGCCAGGCCGAACAGGCGCTCGTCGCCTAAAACCGCTGCGATCAGGTTGTCGCGGCGCTCGTCTAACAGCGCCTCATCGCTGATCGTGCCGGGGGTGATGATGCGCACCACCTGGCGCTCTACCGGGCCTTTGCTGGTCGCCGGATCGCCCACTTGTTCGCAGATCACCACCGACTCGCCCAGCTTGACCAGTTTGGCCAGGTAGCCCTCCAGCGAGTGGTAGGGAATCCCGCACATAGGGATGGCCTGGCCAGCGGATTGGCCGCGCGCAGTCAGGGTGATATCCAGCAACTTGGCGGCCTTTTTCGCGTCCTCGTAGAAGATCTCGTAGAAGTCGCCCATGCGGTAAAACATCAGTTCTTCCGGGTGCTGATTTTTCAGCTTCCAGTACTGCTGCATCATGGGCGTGTGAGAACTGAGATCGCTTTGGCTCATCGTTTTAACTGTCCGGCTGAATCGCAAAAGCGCCTAGTGTACGGTATCGGCCTGGCTGGCTTTAACCCCGGAGTGCAGATGACTGCTAATGAAGATGCCTTGACCCAACGGGCTGCCGAACTGGGCGAGCAATTGATGGCCCTCAAGGCCCAAGTGACGACGGCGGAATCCTGCACCGGTGGTGGCATTGCTGAGGCGATTACACGGGTTCCCGGTAGCTCGGCTTGGTTCGAGGCGGGTTACATCACTTACTCCAACAGGCAGAAGAGTAAGCAATTGGCTGTTCCGGCAGCGCTGTTCGCTACTGTGGGCGCGGTGAGTCAGGACGTGGTCGAGGCCATGGTACGCGGGGCGCAGGCCAATAGTGGCGCGCGCTTTGCGGTGGCTGTTAGCGGTGTGGCTGGGCCGGATGGCGGCTCGCCAGACAAACCTGTGGGTACGGTGTGGCTGGCCTGGGGCGATGATCAGCAGCTATTCAGTGTGCGCCGGCAGTTTGCCGGTGATCGCAACGAAGTTCGCCGACAAACGGTCGAAGCCGCGCTGGCTGGGCTGTTGCGCCTGCTCGCGGAAGAAAATCCAAACGCGGGGTAGGCGGGCGACTTGCCCTGTGGAATAATACTGTCTACTTATACAGTTGTTG
>CAMCJM010000243.1 GCA_945874835.1 Pseudomonas synxantha
TCGGCATCATCAAGGCGGTACTGGGATTTCGGCAGTTCTCGCTGCGTGGCGTGAACAAGGTCAGCGGCGAATGGACGCTGGTGTGCCTGGCGTGGAACCTGAAGCGCATGGCCGTATTACGCCCGCAAATCAGAAATTGAGCAAAAAACAGGCATAAATCCGGGTAAATTGGCAAAAAATGCCTGATTTCCGGAAAAGCCAATGCTCTATCGGTCTGCGGGACTCAAGTCCGACAGGCTGCTAGAACACTGACCACCCGCTTTTCCACCTTCGCCCTCGCCGCCGCACTGGGCACGGCAAGTTTCGCCGCCAGCGCGCAGGAATCGCTGACCGTAGTGTCATGGGGTGGCGCCTACGGTGCAGCCCAGCAAAAACATGTGATCGACCCGTTTATGAAGGAAACCGGGGTCAAGGTGCTGTTTGAGGATTACACCGGCGGCGTGGCGGAGATCAAAGCCCAGGTCGAGTCCGGCAACATTCAGTGGGACGTGGTCGACTTCGAAGTGATCGACCTGGAGCGCGCCTGCTCCGAAGGCCTACTGGAAAGCATCCCGCGTGACATTCTGCCGGCCGGCATCGACGGCGTACCGGCTGATAAAGACTTTATCCCCGAAGCCCTGGCCAGTGAATGCGCCGTGGGCAACATCGTCTGGTCAGTGGTGTTTGCCTACAACGAGAAAACCATCGGCGACACCAAAGCCGCAACCATCGGCGATTTCTTTGACACCAGCAAAGTGCCGGGCAAACGCGCCCTGCGCAAACGTCCACAAGTGAATATGGAATGGGCACTGCTGGCTGACGGCGTGGCGCCGGGCGAAGTGTATGACGTGCTGTCCACCCCAGAAGGCCAGGCCCGTGCCTTTGCCAAACTCGACACCCTCAAAAAAGACATCGTCTGGTTCGATTCCTGGTCGCAGGCACCACAACTGCTTAACGATGGCGGCGCGGTACTGGTGCAGTCGGCCAATGGTCGCTTCTATGACGCCATCCGCCAGGAAAACAAACCTTTCGTGATTGTCTGGGACGGCCACGTCTACGACCTCGACGCCTGGGCCATCGTCAAAGGCTCACCGAAAAAAGACCTGGCGATGAACTTTATTGCCTTCGCCACCGGTTCCACCCCGCTGGCTGGCATGCCCGACGTGGCCTACGGCCCAACCCGCAAATCGTCCATGCCGCTGGCTGACCAAAGCGCTGCGCCGCACTTGCCTACCGCTCACCTGAGCAAAGGTATCCAGGCCGGTTCGGACTTCTGGGCTGACTATGGCGAATCGCTCGGTGAGAAATTCAACGAGTGGCTGTTGAAGTAACAACCACCTGTAGGGTGGGTTAGGCGCATGGTGCAGCCCTGTCGATGCACGCAGGACGTGTTGCGCCGTAACCCACCAGTGAGGCACCCCTAATTCCGCTTGGTGAGTTACGCCTCGCATAGAAACCACCTCGCCTGCCGAGGTAGCAGCCCTGCGCGGCTAACCCACCCTGCAACCGGAGTAGTCGCTTGTCCTCCCTGACCACCACCGAAGCCAACCAAGCCTCCAGCGCGCGTAATAGAAAGCGCCTGACAGCCTTTCTGTTTGTGGTGCCGTTGCTGGTATTTATTCTGCTGAGCTTCGTCGCGCCTATCGCCAGCATGCTCTGGCGCAGTGTTCACCACCCCACGGTGACCAACCTGATTCCGCTGACCCTGCAAGAGTTACAGCGCTGGGACGGCCAAAACACACCCGACACGCAGACCTTGAGCGTGTTCGCCAAAGAGCTGCATGGGCTGGCCAAGGAGCGCCAATCCGGCAAACTGGCCGAAGAGTTCAACCGCGCATCGGCCGGCATGTCCAGCGTGGTTAAAGCCACCGCACGTAAACTGGCCCGCCTGCAAGATGAGCAATTGCAACAAAAGGGTGCCGACATCCTGCTCGCGTCGCACCGCAACTGGAGCAAAGCAGAAATCTGGTACGCCATCCAGCGCGCGGGCAAACCCTACACCTATGACTACTACCTGACCGCACTTGACCTAGAAATACACCAAGAGCATGGCATTCAGGTGCGCGAAGACACGCAGATCTACCTGCAGCTGTACAGCAAGACCCTGACCATGGCGCTGGTCATCACCCTGTTCTGCGCGCTGCTCGGCTACCCGCTGGCCTATTACCTGGCAGGCTTGCCGGCGAACCGCGCCAACCTGCTGCTGGTCCTAGTGCTGCTGCCGTTCTGGACCTCGCTGCTGGTGCGCACCACCGCCTGGATAGCGCTGCTGCAAACCAACGGGGTGATCAACTCCTTCCTGCTCGGCATTGGCATCCTCGATCAACCCATTGAGATGCTTTACACCTCATTCGCCACCGTGGTGGCCATGACCCATATTCTCTTGCCGTTCATGATTCTGCCGCTCTACAGCGTGATGCGCGGCATCGACCCCAGCTACCTGCGCGCCGCGCTGTCGCTCGGGGCCAAGCCGATTCCGGCCTTTGCCCGCATCTATTTCCCCATGACCCTGCCGGGCCTAAGCGCCGGCGCGCTGCTGGTGTTCATCATCTCGGTCGGTTACTACATCACCCCCGCCTTGGTCGGCGGCACCGACGGGCAGATGATCAGCAACATCATCGCCTTCCACATGCAGCGTTCGAACAACTGGGAACTGGCCGCCGCGCTGGGCTCGCTGCTGCTGGGCCTGATCCTGCTGCTGTACTGGGTATACGACCGCTTTGTCGGTGCCAGCAATATCAAACTGGGATAAGCATGAGCGCACAGTCATCCGCACCTGACGTAGCCCGGATGAAATCCGGGGAACCTTTGCGGCCTAAGGCCCCGGATTGCATCCGGGCTACGCCTTTGTCCGACCGTTCGACCTTGGACGTTTACCTATGAAAATTCCCGCCTACTACGGCTTTTGGCATCACCTCGGAGCCTGGTTGCTGAAGACCAGTTCCTGGCTGGTGCTGCTGTTTTTGATCCTGCCGATTCTGGTGATCGTGCCGTTGTCATTTAACGTCGAGCCGTTCTTCAGTTTTACCGAAGGCATGCTGACCTTGCAGCCCGAGGCCTATTCGCTGCGCTGGTACAGCGCCATTCTGAATGACGACAAATGGCTGCTGGCGATCAAAAACAGCTTTCTGATCGGCATCTGCGCCACCGTGATTGCCACCGTGCTGGGCACCTGCGCCGCCGTGGGCCTGGCCCGTGATGACATGCCCGCACGGCGTTTGATCACCGCCCTGCTGCTGTCACCGATGATCGTGCCGCTGATCATCACCGCAGCCGGGATATTCTTCTTTTATTCAAACCTGGGGCTGGCCGGGAATTACCTCGGTGTGATCATTGCCCACGCCGCGCTCGGCACACCGTTCGTGATCATCACCGTGACCGCCACCCTGACCGGTTTTGACTACAGCCTGGCCCGCGCAGCTCTGAACCTGGGGGCTACGCCGCTGCGAGTGTTCTTCGACATCATCATGCCGCTGATCCGCCCGGGGGTGATTTCCGGTGCGCTGTTCGCTTTTATCACCTCGTTCGATGAGGTGGTGGTGATCCTGTTTATGGCTGGACCGCAGCAACGCACCATCCCCCGGCAGATGTTTTCTGGTCTGCGCGAGCAGATCAACCCGAGCATCCTGGCCATCGCCACCCTGCTGATTTTGGTGTCCATCGCCTTGCTGATCACCCTTGAGCTGTTGCGCCGCCGCTCCGAGCGCATGCGCGGCATTGAGCAAAACAGCTAGGTTCTGTTGACGTAAGCCACCGGCTAGAATCTGGCTTTTGCCATGACCGACAGAAGCCAGTTAAGCGATACCGAGTGGGCTCATATACAAAGCCTGCTGAGTGCCACAAAGGGGATACGGCTACTGAACGCACCCAGTTGTCGA
>CAMCJM010000244.1 GCA_945874835.1 Pseudomonas synxantha
TATACGGCGGTTCAGGCTATGCGGCTAAGCCGTTTATCGTATCCCCTTGCCGGGTGTGTAGAGGACTTTCACCTCCAAGTCACCAGTGAGGCCACCACAGCCAAGCTGGTTGCGCTTACGCGCAACGCGCCATGCCTGGCGCACGCAAAAAAATACCCCGAACCAGTCGGGGTATTTTTAAGTGCTTAGTGCCAGGAAAAAGACGGTTTAAGCCGTTACTTTTTGCCCAACTTTTTCAGCTCTTCGTCTCGCAGTTCACGGCGCAGAATTTTGCCGACGTTGGTGGTCGGCAGCACGTCGCGGAACTCGACGGCTTTCGGCACCTTGTAACCGGTGACGTTGGCACGCATGTGCTCCATAACCTGCTCTTTGGTCAGGGTTTCGCCCGGCTTGACCACCACAAAGATCTTGATCGCTTCGCCCGATTTCTCGTCCGGCACACCGATGGCTGCACACTGCATCACGCCTGGCAGGGTGGCGAGCACGTCTTCCAACTCGTTGGGATAAACGTTGAAGCCAGACACCAGAATCATGTCCTTCTTGCGGTCGACGATGCGCATGTAACCGTCTTCCTGGATCACTGCGATATCACCGGTTTTCAACCAGCCGTCGGCATCGAGAATTTCCTCGGTGGCTTCCTGACGCTGCCAGTAACCCTTCATGATCTGCGGGCCTTTGACGCACAGCTCGCCGATGGCACCTATGGGCTGCTCGACACCGTCATCGTCGATGACTTTGCACAGGGTCGAGGCAACCGGAATACCGATGGTACCGACCTGGATATTGCCGAACGGGTTGACCGTGGCAACCGGGCTGGTTTCGGTCATGCCGTAACCTTCGCAGATGGAACAGCCGGTCACCTGTTTCCAGCGCTCGTCGGTAGCCAGTTGCAGTGCCATGCCGCCAGAGAAGGTGGCCTTCAGCGAGGAGAAATCCAGCTTCTGGAAGTCGGCGTTGTTGCACAGCGCGACGAACAGGGTGTTGAGACCGACAAAGCCGGTGAACTTGTAGCGCGTCAGGTCGGCGACCATTCCCGGCAAGTCGCGCGGGTTGGTGATTAGCACTGTGTGGCTGCCGATCAACATCATCGCCATGCAATGAAAGGTGAAGGCATAGATGTGGTAAAGCGGCAGCGGCGCGATTATCACTTCGCTGCCCTCGCTCATTTCCGAGCCCATCAACGACTTGACCTGAAGCATATTGGCGATCAGGTTGCGGTGGGTCAGCATCGCGCCCTTGGCCACGCCGGTGGTGCCGCCGGTGTATTGCAGCACGGCAATTTCGCCATTGCTCGGCGCGGCTTCTTTTACGCTCTGACCGCGACCTGCAGCCATGGCAGCGGTGAATTTGATGGCGTGCGGCAGGTTGTAGGCCGGCACCATCTTCTTCACGTGCTTGACCACACTGTTGACCAGCAGGCGCTTGAGCGGCGAAAGCATGTCACCGACTTCGGTGATGATGACTGTTTTGATGCCGGTTTTGGGCAGGACTTGCTCAACCAAGTGAGCCATATTGGCCAGGCTGACCAGGGCCTTGGCGCCGGAATCGTTGAACTGATGCTCCAACTCCCGCGCGGTGTAAAGCGGGTTGGTGTTAACCACCACCAGACCGGCGCGCAGGGCACCGAAAACTACAACCGGGTACTGCAGAACGTTGGGCAGTTGCACGGCGATACGGTCGCCGGGCTGCAGGGGCGTGCTTTGCTGCAGGTAGGCCGCAAATTGGCCAGACAATTCATACAGCTCGCCGTAGGTAATGGTCTTACCCATGTTGCTAAAAGCTGGCTTATCGGCGAAGCGTTGGCAGGACTCTTTCAGTACCGCCTGGATATTCGGGTACTGGTCAGGATTGATTTCAGAAGCAATCCCAACGGGATACTTATCCTTCCAAAAGTTTTCGGTCATGGAAGCCCACTCCTCAGCAACAACTTGATCTTCGCCGCGCGTAGACGGCTGTTTATTGTAGGTTTGCGTGATTTTTTGCGACGTGAACAGCGCAAATTGCTCTCGGCTATTTGTTTACGTCGCGCCGCGACAGCCTGAAAGACCACGCACTCTAGACGGCAAATCACAAAAAATCCGCCCGAGAGTAGCAGCTTTGCCAAATAGCGACCAGCGCCAACAATCGCCGCTACAGTCACAAAAGAGACTGAAAGCAACCTAATAGTCACATCGAAATAAGCGTGGAGACAGGCGGGCTAAAGGGGTTTCGCTAAGAAAGAGGTGTTTCAGCGCATCCTCCAGGTGAGAGTCTGCGCCGAAACCTAGAGGCGGGTCAGGCGATGTCGCGCAATTCGCGGCGGAGAATTTTACCCACAGGCGTCATGGGCAATGCATCACGAAAAACAATCTGCTTGGGCACTTTGTACCCCGTGAAGTTTTCCTTACAAAAAGCCTTGAGCTCATCGGCCGTCAGGCTGCTGTCGCGCGCAACCACAAACAACTTCACCGCCTCACCCGACTTCTCGTCTGGCACACCGATAGCGGCACAACTGGCGACCTTTGGGTGCGCCATCACCACGTCTTCGATTTCATTGGGATACACGTTGAAACCCGAGACGATGATCATGTCCTTCTTGCGGTCGACGATGCGCACAAAGCCATCCGGGTCGATCACCGCCACGTCACCACTCTTGAACCAGCCATCAGTATCCAGCACTTCGGCGGTGGCATCCGGGCGCTGCCAGTAACCCTTCATCACCTGTGGGCCCTTGATGCACAGCTCGCCGCGCTCCCCCAGAGGCTGCTCAATGCCGTCGTCGTCGACCACCTTGAACAAAGTGCCCGGCGCCGGCATGCCGACGGTGCCCAAACGGGCTTTATTGCCATAGGGGTTGGTGCTGGCCACCGGTGAGGTTTCCGTCAGGCCGTAGCCTTCCACCACCGTGCAACCGGTTATCGCATGCCAGCGCTCGGCGGTGGCCTTGACCAGGGCAGTGCCACCGGAGTTGGTGACCTTGAGCTTGGAGAAATCCAGGTTCTTGAAATCCGGATGATCCATCAGCGCGACGAATAGAGTGTTGAGGCCGAGCAATGCGGAGAACTGCCACTTGCTCAGCTCTTTGACGAAACCTGGAATGTCACGCGGGTTGCTGATCAGTACGTTGTGGTTGCCGTTGACCATCATGCACATGCAGTTCGCGGTGAAGGCATAGATGTGATAGAGCGGCAGCGGCGCGATCATGATTTCATGGCCCTGCTTCAACAGCGGGGTGCCGTCGTCGCCGAGCTGCGCCAGACAGGCATCGACCTGCAGCATATTGGCCACCAGGTTGCCATGGGTGAGCATCGCACCTTTGGCCACGCCAGTGGTGCCACCTGTGTACTGCAGCACGGCAACATCATCGCGACCGACCTTGACTGGCTTGAGCGCATGACCCTGACCGCGCTTGACGGCCTGTTTGAAAGGCACGGCTTGCGGTAGATGGTAGTCCGGCACCATTTTCTTGACCTTCTTCACCATGGTATTGACCAGCCAACCCTTGAGGCTCGGCAGCAGGTCACCCATCTTGGCTTCGATCAGGTATTCGATATCGGTATCGGGCAGCACGTCCTACACCAGCTTGCCGAACATATTCAAATACACTAGGGCGCGCACCCCGGCATCCTTGAACTGATGGCGCATTTCCCGTGCGGTATACAGCGGGTTGGTGTTGACCACGATCAGCCCGGCGCGCATGGCACCGAATACGGCAATCGGGTATTGCAGGATGCGGATTTCGGTGAACGTGACCGCTCATTTCGCTAACAACGTGACCGGTGCCTCCACCCGATTGCGCGGGGTTTAAATTCTAACCGCATCGGTCACGATGCGGCTTCTTCCTCTGTGTTTTTCCGCCGCAGCGACTCACCTTTCA
>CAMCJM010000245.1 GCA_945874835.1 Pseudomonas synxantha
TGCCAATACAGGCATCGGATTTTGATTTCTTGCGGCCAAAGGTCAAGCAGGGAGGCTTAACTGATCGGCATTAGGCCTGCGGGCCGCCTTTTTTATTGCTTGCCATCAGCTGAGGTTATGAAACTGTGACGCACGTTAGCTGAGGTTTAGCCTGCGACTCTTCGGTTCTTGAAAAACAATAAAACGAGCCGCCATGAACGCATTAGCGCCTCACTCGCTGATCGTCGCCGCACCTGTGTGCAGCGGTGTGCAACGTCCGCCGCCTGGGCATATTGTGCGGCGCACCGTGCAGCAACGTTTGCTGGCGCAACCCTGCCGGTTGCGTTTGCTCGTCGGTCCGGCCGGCTTTGGCAAAAGTGTGTTGCTGGCTGACTGCGCCCGCTGATGTAACCGTGCTTTGGCTCAATTGCACCGCACGCCCATTAGGTGCGCCGCAACTGGCCGAGCACCTGTGCCGGTTGCTTGATTACCCCGAATCACTCTCCCACGAACAACTGCTGACGCGCTTGGCACAGGAGCCGCGTCGGCTTTGGATCATGCTCAACGATTCCCCCGCGCTGCCAGATCAAGCGTTGGATCAGTGGCTTGATCGCCTGCTGGGTTGCACGCCCGATGGCATTGAATGGTGGTTGGCCAGTCGCCGACGGCCAGCGTGTAACCTCTCGCGCTTGTTACTTGAGGGGGAATTGCAGGAGTTCAGTGCCAGCGAGTTAGCCTTTAGTGAGGCCGAAGTCGCGCTCTGGTTGCAGCAACTGGACCCTGCGCGCAGCGCCTGGGCGTCAGCATTATTTAGCCTGACCGCTGGCTGGCCCGCCGCTTTACGACTGCGCTTGCTGGCCGGACAAAACGAGCCGATGGCTGAGAGCGTTCCGCAGTGCGGCGAGCACGAGCAGTTGCTCAGTGAGTATGTGCAGCGTGAGGTGCTGCAACCGCTTGCGCCCGAGCTGCGGCAGGTCTTGCTGCAACTGGCGCACCTGCCGCGCGTTAATCCGGATCTGTGCGAGCATTTGTTCGGCGCAGGTGAGGGCGCGCAGTGGCTGAGCGCACTGATCGAGCAAGGCGTCTTTATCCACGAGCTAGAGAGTGCCCACGGCTGGTTCACGGTGTTTGCTCCACTGGCGCGTTTGCTGCGCCGGCACACGCCGGAAAAAGTCTGCAGCGCCCTGCATGTGCATGCCAGCCAGTGGTTCTCCACCCATGGTGATATTCCTACGGCGGTGGAGCACGCCTTGTTGGCCGGTCAGCCTGAGGTGGCCAGCAGCTTTCTTGAGCGCTTCACCGAGGCGCATGTGCTGCAAGGGCAGGACTTGGCGCTGATTCTGCGTTGGCGCAATGAATTACCCGAAAGTCTGTTGTTCAGCACACCTCGTTTAATTGTGCTGAATGCCTGGGTGTTGTTGCTGGCTGGTCGGTTGGATGAAGCCCAAGTTTGCATCGATCAGTTGGCGCGTTTTCAACCGCGCCCCGATGCCTGGCGCACCCGTGAGCTGTTCGCACAGTGGCAGGCCGTTCAGGGCATCATCGCTTTTGCCCGGCTCTGCGCGGTGGACAGTCGGGCGCATTTGCTGGAAGCGTTGCAAGGCTTGCCCGAGGATGCCTGGGCGCAGGGCTTGTTGTGTCGTTCGGTGCTGACCCTGGTGGCGATTGGCGAAGGTCGTCTGGAGGAGGCGCACAAGCTCAGTTTTGATGCGCTCAAGCAGGCGCGTTTGCATGGCAATGCCGTGTTTGAAGCCTTGTTGGAGTTGGACCATGCGCTGCTGTTGGAGGCGCGCGGCGAGTTTGCCCGTGGCGAGGCCCTGCTGCGCCGCGTACTGGAGGCCACCGCGCCAGGAGCCTTGCGCAATACCCCAGTATTGGCGCGGCTTGAAGCGCGCCTCGGTCGGCTTATTTTGCGTCAGGGGCGTGCCGATGAAGCGCACGGCTATTTGCAGCGCGGCCTGGAGCATGCGTTGGCCTGCGCCGATCTTTCGGCTTTTCATGCCTATCTGGGGTTGGCGGAGCTGGCCATGGGGCAGGGTGATCTGGCCACTGCATTTGCCCGGCTGGCGCAGGCCGAACGGCAGATGCAGCGGCAGCGCGTCAGTGAAAGCCTTTACCGTGGCGCATTGCTGTTGGCCAGCAGCCACTTGTGGATGGCGCAAGGGCATTTGTCGCGCGCCCAACTGGCCGCTACCCGCGTGCTTGGTTACGCACAACGCGTTAAAGCCATCCTGCCTACGCCACATTTCCCGGAATTGATCCCGCGCTTTCAAGCGTTGCTGCATCAACTGGCCGTCGCTCAAGGTGATGACCGTCGCCTAGCTTTGCGCCAACTGCTTGATCAAGCGTTGCTCCAGGGGCGGCAGGCGTTGGCCTGTGACCTGTGGCGCAGCTACGCGCAAGCCTGTACCGCCGCCGGAGATACGCCAGCGGCCGAGCAGGCCCGTCAGGCCGGACAAGCCTTGCAGAAACGGCTGGGTTATCACTGGGCGTGTCTGCATGTTGGTGCGCCAGCCGATACGGTGAGCGAAGCGGCACCCGCCAGTAGCAGCAGTGCGCTCAGCAGCCGTGAGGTGGCCGTACTCAGCCTGATTGCTCAGGGGCTGTCCAACCAGGAAGTCGCCGAGCGGCTGTTTATCTCCCTGCATACGGTCAAAACCCACGCCCGCCGCATCAACGGCAAGCTCGGTGTGGCGCGGCGTACTCAGGCGGTGGCCAAGGCCAAGGAATTGGGGTTTTTCTAGCCCACGTCGCTTCAATCACGCGCAGGTTCGTCAATGCAGCGCCGGGTTGCTGTTGAGCAAGCGCAGGCGCTGACTCAGCTGCAGGCATTGTGCCGGGTCTTCGCACAAAAGTAAGGCACGCTGCAGGTCGAAGCGCTCAGCCTGTGGGCAATCCAGTTGTTGGTAAATCTCGGCGCGGGCCAAGTGGTCGTGCAGGCTCGGATCGCCCAGTTGCAACACCCGCTCTGCGTCGCGCAGCGCAGCCAGAGGGTCGTCCGCCTGCAGATGCAATTGGCGCAGGTTGCGTGACAGGCGCTGCAACATGCTGCGTGCATCGCAGGCTTGCAGGTGACTGGCGCTCAGTTCGCTGTTCGGGCCGAACTGGCGCTGCAACAGCTCGCGGCATTCACGGGTGTACAGGCGGCGACCGCTGCACGGGTCCAGCAGGTGATCAGCGCCCGGCACGCGCAGCAGAAAATGGCCGGGAAAGCTCACCCCCTGCAACGGAATGCCCAGGCGGCGGGCCAGCTCCAATGCCAGTAGCGCCAGTGACAACGGCTGCCCACGACGTCTGCGCAGCACCCAGTCGAGCAGGGCCGCTTGCGGGCGCAGTGGGTAGTCATCGTCTTCGTGAAAGTCCAGTTCGCTCAAGCGCCGCAGTAAGGGCTGTGCCAGTTCTTGCGCGGGCAGTTGCGGCAATCCCTGATGCACCTGCTGCTGCAGGTGATCGAGCCCCCGCAGCATGTCAGCGGGTTGCAGGTGCGGTTGATGTTCAGCGGCTATCCACAGCGCCGCCTCGAACAAGGCCGGCGGTTGTTGTTGCAGGCAGGCAAGGCAGGCAGCGCGTGGGTCCATAGCAATCTCCCGGTGTCTCAGGCTTTGTAGCCAAGCGCCTAACCTTCGTCCAGTACATTCTTGTATCCGGGCTGTGAACGACGACAGACACCGAACCCCGAGCGAGCGCTGTCGTTTTTGATCGACCGCTACAGCGAGCAGATCGTTGCTTTGCTGGTCAATTGACCTGTGTAGTGGTCTACTTTCCCCGGACACCTCGATAGGTGGAAAATCCATCCATTGAGGAGTTTTTTATGAGCCGTGTACGCAAAGCATTCGACGTCAGCTTCAAGCTGCAAGTCGTGAAAATGATCAAAG
>CAMCJM010000246.1 GCA_945874835.1 Pseudomonas synxantha
CCGACGGTTGGCGGATTTACGCGGCAGTATCGGCCTGCTATTCATAAAAAAGCGGCCCAGGCCATCGACACCCAGGACGGTGAAGATGTCCAAGACCCGCTACCCAGTTGACCGCAAAGCTGCTCCGCTTAAGTGAACAGCATTGCGCCCTCGGGCGGCTTTGTTACGTAAGGCCTGCACTATTTGGCGCTGCCAAGTCCATCACGCAGAAAGCCGGGAGCGATGTAGCGCTCGTAATGCGCCTCAGACAACAAGAAAAACTCGCGGTCTATCGCATCACGCAACTCCGGCAACGCCCACTCACGAAACTCTGGCAGCAACGCCATGCCATAGGCATCCAGCTGACTGATCACCCGTGCGCCTCGAGCAATCAACTGATAGGCCCAACAATACGGCGATTGCTGGGGCACATAGCGGATCTGGCGCTGCTCAAGTTGCATGCGCAGGCGCTCAGCATCAAAGATTTCCACTTTGCCAGCCATCACCTGAACCAACAGCACTTCGAGGCGACGCCACACGGCGTACTTTTCAGCCTCGCTGTAGCCATTCCAATGAATCACTTCATGATGGAAGCGCTTGCACCCGCGGCATACCAGGTCACCGTAGACCGTCGAGCAAAGGCCAACACAAGGGGTTTTAATACGCTGATTGGACATGGCAATTAGCAGAACAACTGGCAGAACGGGGTGGCATCTTAGCCCTTTGTCTAAGCGAGATCACCCCCAGATAAGCGAGGCCTTTGGCTTAACTTTATGAAAGCTTTCCAGTAGAATCGACCGGCCTTTTAAAGGCAACAATGTCCGTTGGAAGCTGTTTTCAAAGCGTCACGAGCACAGTCAATCCTGCAGGTACGATGTGAGTGCCGACCTTGAGCCACCCCTTCAAGCGTCGGCACCAACCCTCATCAAACCCGACCTGCCGGCGTAAAACTTTGAAAACAGCTTCTGCAAGAAATCAGCAAAACCCCGACTGAGCGGCCCATAAAGCCACGACGTGCTGGGTTCGCTGTTTTCTGGATCGCGTCCCGGACAACCTTTGGGACCACTGATGAGGGTAATAACTGTGCTTGAAGCCTATCGCAAACATGTAGCAGAGCGTGCCGCTCAGGGTATCGTGCCCCAGCCGCTGAACGCCGAACAAACCGCAGGCCTGATCGAGCTGCTGAAAAATCCGCCCGCTGGCGAAGAAGTCTTCCTTGTTGACCTGATCACCAATCGTGTTCCGCCAGGCGTGGACGAAGCCGCTTACGTTAAAGCCGGTTTTTTGTCTGCCATCGCCAAAGGCGAAGCGACCTCCCCGCTGATCAGCAAAACACACGCTGTTGAACTGCTGGGCACTATGCAGGGCGGTTACAACATCGCCACTCTGGTTGAACTGCTCGATGACAGCGAACTGGCTGCCGTGACTGCCGAGCAACTGAAGCACACCCTGCTGATGTTCGACGCCTTCCACGATGTCGCTGAAAAAGCTAAGAACGGCAACGTTCACGCCAAAGGCGTACTGCAGTCCTGGGCTGACGGCGAGTGGTTCAAGAACCGTCCAACCCTGGCCGACAAGATCAGCCTGCGCGTATTCAAGGTCACCGGCGAAACCAACACCGACGACCTCTCCCCAGCACCTGATGCCTGGTCGCGCCCGGATATTCCGTTGCACGCCCTGGCCATGCTGAAAATGGCACGTGACGGCATCGTGCCGGACGAGCAAGGCGTCACCGGCCCGATGAAGCAGATCGAAGCCATGCGCGGCCAAGGCTTCCCGATCGCTTACGTCGGTGACGTAGTCGGTACTGGCTCCTCGCGTAAATCCGCCACCAACTCGGTGCTGTGGTTCTTCGGCGACGACACCCCTAACGTGCCAAACAAGCGCGCGGGCGGCTTCTGCTTCGGCAGCAAGATTGCTCCGATCTTCTACAACACCATGGAAGATGCCGGCGCTCTGCCGATCGAATTCGACGTTTCCAACATGCACATGGGCGACGTGATCGACCTGTACCCGCATGCTGGCAAAGTCTGCAAACACGGCACCGACGAAGTACTGACCACCTTCGAAATGAAGACTACAGTGCTGCTCGACGAAGTGCGCGCTGGCGGCCGTATCCCGCTGATCATCGGTCGCGGTCTGACCGAGAAAGCGCGCGCCGAGCTGGGCCTGGGCCCAACCGATCTGTTCAAGCTGCCTGAGCCACCTGCTGCCAGCACCAAGGGTTTCACCCTGGCGCAGAAGATGGTTGGCAAGGCCTGCGGTCTGGCAGAAGGCCAAGGCGTGCGCCCTGGCACCTACTGCGAACCGAAGATGACCACCGTCGGCTCCCAGGACACCACTGGCCCGATGACCCGCGACGAGCTGAAAGACCTGGCTTGCCTGGGCTTCTCCGCTGACCTGGTCATGCAGTCGTTCTGCCACACCGCGGCCTATCCGAAGCCAATCGACGTCACCACCCACCACACCCTGCCGGATTTCATCCGCACCCGTGGCGGCGTGTCCCTGCGTCCTGGCGACGGCATCATCCACAGCTGGCTGAACCGCATGCTGCTGCCGGATACCGTCGGTACCGGTGGCGACTCGCACACCCGCTTCCCGATCGGTATCTCCTTCCCGGCCGGTTCCGGCCTGGTCGCCTTCGCCGCTGCCACTGGCGTTATGCCGCTGGACATGCCGGAGTCGGTACTGGTGCGCTTCAAGGGCAAACTGCAACCGGGCATCACCCTGCGTGACTTGGTCCATGCCATCCCTTACGTGGCCATCCAGAAAGGCCTGCTGACCGTTGAGAAGAAAGGCAAGATCAATGCTTTCTCCGGCCGCATCCTCGAAATCGAAGGTCTGGACGAGCTGACCGTTGAACAGGCTTTCGAGCTGTCCGACGCCTCTGCCGAGCGCTCCGCTGCCGGTTGCACCATCAAGCTGCCGGAAAAAGCCATCGCCGAGTACCTGCGTTCGAACATCACCCTGCTGCGCTGGATGATCAGCGAAGGCTACGGCGATGCGCGCACCTTGGAGCGCCGTGCCCAAGCGATGGAAGCCTGGTTGGCCGATCCAAAGCTGATGGAAGCTGACAAAGACGCCGAGTACGCCGAGATCATCGAAATCGACCTGGCCGACATCAACGAGCCGGTTCTCTGCGCACCGAACGACCCGGACGACGCCCGTCTGCTGTCCTCCGTTCAGGGCGAGAAGATCGACGAAGTGTTTATCGGTTCGTGCATGACCAACATCGGCCACTTCCGCGCTGCCGGTAAGTTGCTGGAAAAAGTCGAAGGTACCCTGCCGACTCGCCTGTGGCTGTCGCCGCCGACCAAGATGGACCAGCATCAGCTGACCGAAGAAGGCTACTACGGCATCTACGGCAAAGCTGGCGCGCGTATGGAAATGCCGGGCTGCTCGCTGTGCATGGGTAACCAGGCACGCGTTGAGGCGAACTCCACTGTGGTGTCGACCTCCACCCGTAACTTCCCCAACCGTCTGGGCGATGGTGCCAACGTTTACCTGGCTTCGGCCGAGCTGGCGGCTGTTGCCGCTATCACCGGTAAACTGCCGACTGTTGAGGAATACATGGTCTACGCGAAGGAAATCGACACCATGGCAGCGGACGTATACCGCTACCTGAGTTTCGACCAGATCGCAGAGTTCCGTGAAGCCGCTGCTAACGCGAATATTCCTGCTCTTCAGGTCTAAACGCTTGCTGCAATGACAAAGCCCCGCCTCGTGCGCAATGCTGTTCACTTAAGGATTGTTGACTAATCCTTGTTCAGCAGGAGAATCCGGAACCCTTACTAGGTTCCGGATTTTTTATGTCTATTGCGCAGGATTTGAGTGACGTACTGGAAGCAGCCGGGCAGCCTTTGGCGCGGCTGGA
>CAMCJM010000247.1 GCA_945874835.1 Pseudomonas synxantha
AGAGCCATCACCAGCTCGACGGTGTCAAGAGAGTCGGCACCCAGGTCTTCAACGAAGGAAGCGCTGTTGGTTACTTCCTCTTCTTTGACGCCCAGTTGCTCGGCAACGATTTTCTTGACGCGTTCTTCGATGGTGCTCATACGTTGTTCTCACTCCTAATGGGACAAATCTTGGCCACTGTTCTGCGACCAAGTGTACAGAAAGGGTTTTTAGCATTTCAAGCGCAATGCTGGGGTGCCCCAAAACACTTCAACGACCTGCCTACAAACCTGTTGCAGCTTTATAACGGATTTTAGACAGCATCTATGACAGTTTTCTGAAGCCATCCGTCACATTCAGCTCATGTACATCCCGCCGTTCACAGGGATAGTAGCGCCTGTGACGTAAGCCGCGCCATCAGAAGCGAGGAAAGCGACCACTTTTGCGATCTCTTCAGCTTGCCCCAAACGGCCCAGCGGAATTTGAGTCAGCAACGCATTACGTTGTGCATCCGGTAATTCGCGGGTCATATCGGTGTCGATAAAGCCCGGCGCGACGGCGTTCACGGTAATCGAGCGCGAACCCACTTCACGCGCCAGCGCACGACCAAAACCCTCAAGACCGGCCTTGGCAGCGGCATAGTTAACCTGCCCAGCATTGCCCATGGCACCGACCACAGAGCCTATGTTGATGATGCGACCATAGCGCGCCTTGGTCATACCGCGCAGTACGGCTTTAGTCAGGCGGTACAAGCTGCTCAGGTTGGTATTGATGACATCAAACCACTCGTCATCCTTCATCCGCAGCATCAGGTTATCGCGAGTAATACCGGCGTTATTGACCAGGATCAGCGGTTGGCCAAGGTGTTGCTGGATATGTTCCAGCGTGCTCGCCACTGACTCATCGTTGCTTACATCCAGCACCAAGCCCGCACCCTCAATACCATTGGCCTTGAGGGTTTCTGCAATACGCTCGGCACCCGAAGCGGATGTGGCGGTACCAATCACGATGGCACCCTGACGCCCCAGCTCCAGGGCAATCGCCTGACCAATACCACGGCTCGCGCCAGTGACCAGTGCAACCTTACCTTGCAGGCTCATCTCGTTTCTCCTTAATCAGACCAGGCTCGCGCGCGCAGCCGCGAATGCGTCCGGGGTATCCAGGTTATGGGTATTGATGCCTTTCACACAGCGTTTGTTCAGTCCCGACAAAACCTTGCCAGGACCGCACTCAACCAGATCCGTTACCCCCTGCGCCCAAAGACATACGATGGTTTCGACCCAGCGTACCGGGCTGTAGAGCTGCGCCAACAGATCACGCTTGAGACCTTCAAGATCGGTGACGGCGGTCGCACTGACGTTTTGCACGAGGGCAATCTGTGGAGCCTGCCAATCGATGATCGAAACGGCTTCAGCAAAGTGCTCAGCCGCTGGACGCATCAATGCACAGTGCGATGGCACGCTAACTGGCAATGGCAGCGCTCGTTTCGCACCACGCGCCTTACACGCCTCAATGGCGCGCTCAACAGCTGCAGCACCACCGGCAATGACCACCTGACCCGGCGCGTTAAAATTCACTGCACTGACCACTTCACCCTGCGCCGCTTCGGCGCAAGCCGCCAACACATCAGCATCTTCCAAACCCAGGATCGCGGCCATGCCACCCTGCCCGGCTGGCACTGCCTGCTGCATCAACTGACCACGGTGCTCAACCAGCTTGACGGCTGCCGCCAAAGACAGGCTGCTCGCCGCGACCAACGCTGAATATTCACCCAGGCTATGCCCGGCAACAAAAGCCGGACGCGCATCACTCTCAGCAAGCCAGGCACGCCATAAGGCTACAGAGGCGGTAAGAATCGCCGGCTGGGTTTTATCGGTTTGATTGAGTTGTTCTTCAGGACCTTGCTGGGTCAATGCCCAGAGGTCATAACCGAGAGCCTCGGAAGCCTCGGCGAAGGTTTCAAGGATCAGCGGTCGCTGCGCACCGTGCTCGGCGAGCATGCTCAACGACTGGGAACCCTGACCCGGGAAGACAAATGCGAGAGATGCAGACATGGAAACCTGTTCCTAATTATCGTGATCGTCGGTAGTACGCGTCAGCCAAAGCCAAGCGCAATAAGCTGACAGTTGGATGACGAGCCTGCCTATGCGGTCACATTCTAAAGCAGGTGTTCGCTCAGGCGGCCATGCAAACGCTGAGGTAGATTCTCTTCAATCTCCCGCAAAGCTCGTCGAATTGCGCTTTTAAAACCTTCAGGACCTGCAGACCCGTGACTTTTGACCACGATACCCTGCAACCCCACAAAGCTCGCGCCATTATGCTGAGCAGGAGCCAACTCCCCCTGCAGCCGGCGCAGCAGTGGCAGCGCCAGCAAACCTACCACTCGCGCAGTAAAACTCGACTTAAACAAAGCATCGATGCGAGCTGCAATCATGCTTGCCAGCCCTTCACTGGATTTGAGCACGATGTTGCCGACAAAACCGTCGCACACCACCACGTCAGCCTCACCACGGTAGAGACCATCGCCTTCGACAAAACCAATGTAATTAAGGCCGCTGGCCTGCTGCAACAAACTGGCCGCCAGCTTGACTTGCTGGTTGCCTTTGATGTCTTCGGTGCCCACGTTGAGCAACGCCACACGCGGACGGGTCATGCCGAGCACTTCCGCTGTGACCGAGCCCATCACGGCGAACTGATGCAAATGCTCAGCGCTGCAATCTACATTTGCCCCCAGATCCAGCAGATGGCAAAAACCAGACTGAGTTGGAATGGCTGTCACCATGGCCGGTCGATCAATCCCCGGCAGGGTTTTCAGCACATAACGCGACAACGCCATCAACGCACCCGTATTACCAGCACTGACACAGGCGTGCACGGCGCCATTGCGAAGCAATTCGAGGCTCACGCGCATTGATGAATCGGGCTTGCCACGCAGGGCCTGAGCGGGACGCTCGTCCATCGTGATGACTTCGGCCGCTTGCTCAACACGCAGACGAGCACGATCGACACCCGGATGGCGTGCAATCAACGGTTCTAGCACAGAGGATTGGCCGACAAGGACCAGGTGCAACGAAGGGAATTCAGCCAAACAGCAAATGCTGGCTGGAACAATGCAGTGGGGACCGAAGTCCCCACCCATTGCATCAATCGCGATGATCGAGACGGACAAGGATTACTCGTCAGCGCCTTTTTCGATCACTTTACGACCACGGTAAACGCCTTCTGGCGATACGTGGTGGCGCAGGTGAATTTTACCGGTGCTTTTCTCAACCGACAGGGTGCTGGCGTCGAGAGCATCGTGCGAACGACGCATGTCACGGGCGGAACGGGATTTTTTGTTCTGCTGAACAGCCATAACTAATTAACTCCTAAACGTTTGGGTCACGCTTTAACTGCGCCAATACATTGAACGGGTTGGACCGCGTTACCTCGTCCACGCTCGGCTCGGGCTCATCGAGGCCGGCCGGCTGCTGGCAATCTTTAGGGTCATGAGCCGGGACAATGGGCAAAGCGAGCAAAAGCTCTTCTTCAACCAACGCCAGCAGATCCAATGGGTCTTCACCCAACTCAATCACGTCATAGCCTTGCGGCACTGACTGGGTGTTTCCGCCTTCCTTAACCACAGCGTAATCACACGCGCTGTAGATCGGCAAAGCAACCAGCTCAAGACAACGCTGGCAAACCATCTTGACTTCAACCTCAAGCTCGCTGTGAAAAACCACAGCATTGCGCTCGTCGCGCTCGAAGAAGAACTTCGTACGCACCATTCCTTGGTTATCGGCAAGCGGGCCGCAGAGGCGCTGCAAATCTGCGAGTTGCAGTTCACCTTCGAGGATGGC
>CAMCJM010000248.1 GCA_945874835.1 Pseudomonas synxantha
ATGAAAGGTGAGTCGCTGCGGCGGAAAAACACAGAGGAAGAAGCCGCATCGTGACCGATGCGGTTAGAATTTAAACCCCGCGCAATCGGGTGGAGGCACCGGTCACGTTGTTAGCGAAATGAGCGGTCACGTTCACCGAAATCCGCAGCACGTCACCCTGGTGGGCGCGTGCCACTGCTTTGACCACGGCCAGGCCCAGCCCGGTGCCCGTGGTTTTGGTGGTAAAGAAGGGTTCGCCCAAACGCGCCAGCGTGGCGCGATCAATGCCCGGTCCGTTGTCGCTGATGCATAACCGCACCACGTCGCCCCGCTGATAAAGGTGCACTTTAAGACCGACTTCGCGCCCACCCGCCTGAATCGCGTTCTCAATCAAATTGAGCATCGTCCCGACCAAGGTGTCGCGGTTGCACAGCAACTCACCGCTGCGGCTGTCGCACTGCCAGCGCACCTGCATGTCCGTGACATGGGTTTCGGCGGCACTGCGCAGCGCGTCAAACACGGCCTTGGGCGACAGGCGATCCGGCAGCGGCAATTCCCCGCGAGCGAAGATCAGCATGTCGCGCACCTGATGCTCCAACTCATGCAGACGTTCTTTGAGTCGCCCAGCGAAGCGCTGCTGCTGCTCAACGGGAAGAACCTGCTCGGTCAAATGGCTGGCATAGAGCAAGGCAGCAGAGAGTGGCGTACGAATCTGATGAGCCAAAGAAGCAACCATGCGTCCCAACGCGGACAACCGCTCATGGCGCGACAGTTGATCCTGCAAACGCCGGGTTTCCGTCAGGTCAGTCAACAACACCAACTGCCCAGGCTCGGCGTTTAGCGAACGAGTGGCGATGGACAATCGCCGTCCATCTTTCAACGAGATTTCATGGCCGTCGTCTTCACGCGGGGCAAAGTTACGTGTGATCACCTGTCGCCACAGCATGCCCACCAGCGGCAAGCCAAGCAGGCTGCGCGCCACCGGATTGGCTTCACGCACCACGCCTTGGCCATCAATCACGATGACACCACCGGGCAGCAAATCCAGCAGGCTTTGCAGGCGCTGGGCCAAACGCTCCTTTTCAGCCAGCTCCTGCATACGCTGGGCACTGACCAACGCCAACTGACCTTTAAGCTCGGCTACCCGCGACTCCAGCATGCTGTAAGAGTCGCCGAGCTGGGTCGACATCTGATTAAACAAGGCAAATGCATGCTCCAGACCAGCACGGCTGGCCTGCTCGACGGGGGCATCGTTCTGCGCAGATGGTTCAGGAAGTTGCAGGTTGCTACTCATGGTTCTCTCTCGCCTGGCGAGCCGTCATAAGACAGTCAGTTGCCAGAGAGATAGCAATACCCGTGCCTGAAAAAATAAGCTTTAAAAACAGTAACTTGCAAATAAAAAGCCGAAGGCAGCGTCAAACCTTCGGCTTTATTTGATCAGCAGCCGCCAAGTTACAGGCAACCGCCAAAGGCTTGACTCAGTCGTCCATACCTTCGTCATCGCGGCGGGTCATACCGTACTTACGCATTTTCTCAACCAAGGTCGTGCGGCGAATACGCAACCGTTCTGCGGCGCGTGCCACAACCCCAGACGCGTCGTCTAACGCCTGCTGGATCAACCCCTGCTCAAGGTTACCCAGGTAATCTTTGAGATCGAGGCCTTCAGGCGGCAGCATGGCCATTGAATCAACACCCGGCAACCCGGCCATAAGCGTGGCGCGCTCATCCAACTCATCACGCAGTGATGCCACCATGCTCTCGTCTTCATCATCGACATGACGGAACTTATTCGGCAGCTCACCCACGCCAATAACGCCATAGGGATGCATGATCGCCATGCGCTCAACCAGGTTGGCCAGTTCTCGCACGTTACCGGCCCAGTCATGCCGACAGAGCGACATGATGGCCGCCGAGTTGAAGCGGATGGAGCCACGTTTCTCGAACTCCATGCGCGAGATCAGCTCGTTCATCAGCAGCGGAATATCTTCAATGCGCTCACGCAACGGGGCCATTTCGATAGGGAAGACGTTCAAACGGTAATACAGATCCTCGCGGAAACTGCCGTCTTCGATCATATGCTCAAGATTCTTGTGGGTGGCCGCAATGATGCGTACATCGGCGTTCTGGGTCTTGTTGCTACCCACACGTTCGAAGGTGCGCTCTTGCAGCACGCGCAGTAATTTGACCTGCATCGGCAGCGGCATATCACCGATTTCATCGAGAAACAGGGTACCGCCATTGGCCAATTCAAAGCGCCCAGCACGGCTGGTGATGGCACCGGTAAACGCGCCTTTCTCGTGCCCGAACAATTCGTTTTCAAGCAACTCAGCCGGAATAGCGCCGCAATTGACCGGTACAAAAGGGCCTTCACGGCGCTTGGAGTGATAGTGCAGGTTGCGTGCTACCACCTCTTTGCCGGTACCCGACTCACCCAGGATCAGCACACTGGCTTCGGTATCGGCGACTTGCTGCATCATCTGCCGCACCTGCTGTATCGCGCGACTGGTGCCGACCAGACTGCGGAACAGGTTGGTCTCTCGCTGGCGGCCACGTTCGCGGGCTTGGTCGTACATTTCACGGTAAACCTGGGCACGGTGCAGCGAGTCGAGCAGTTTGTTGTAGCTGAGCGGCATTTCCAGACTTGCCAGTACACTGCGCCGCTGCTCTTGCGGCCATTCGGCCGAGACATGCTCATTCACCAACAAGGTGGGCAAAAACTCATCCCAAAGCGCCAACTGCTTGAGCAATTCAAGCACGCCACCTTTGCTCTTCACCTCGCCCAACAGCACGCTCAATACCCCACGGCTGGAATCAAGCTGCGCTACGCAATCACGCCAGCCTTGGCTGTCACAGACTAAATGGTCTTCACCGAGGAAATTCAGAATCACCGTCAGATCACGACGGCGCTCGCTGTTATCGTCAATCAGCAGGATTTTGGTTTCGCGCCACATAGTTTTATTTGCACTTCCTGAAATGAAGAACATGCCAACGGACAAAACGGCATAAGCAGCGCCGACATTTGGCGGCTAGTTAAGTCAATTTTTTGTTCATAGTCAATTTTATGGCGTGCATTTTCAAGGAAACAGAATCGAGCGGAAAAAACGCAGGGCTTGTAGCGAGGAAACATCTATCAGGAAGGGGAAGCGCAAAGCGTTGCGTCGATACCATTGGGCATCGACTCGCTTGAAAAACAGGTGATCAACCAAACAATTGGTAGACCTTGGCACCTTGCTGAGATTGATTGAGCTGAACCAGCTCCTGCGCGAGACGGCGCTGCTCGGCCTGACAAACATTTACCAGTTCGCGGTACAAATCCAGAAGCTCCTGCATACGCGCACGCAGGGTGTCTTCATCACTTGCAGACTCGACCATGGCCTCATCAACCGCCTGACGGCACTGCAAGTCAAGCTCACCAATGGCAGCCCAATCCTGACTGGCGAGAGCAACCCGCAGGGCACTACCTGTCTCTTCCAGGCGCTGCACAGATGAAGTCATAAAAAATTCCTCGACCGGGCCTGCATCATCAACCGATAGCGTCCCAGCCAGTTTTCACATTACGCAGCAAATTTGCCACCTCATCGAGAGGCTCAACCTCATTTTGCACATTCGCTTCGACCAAGCGGGCTGTCATGTACTCATAAAGGCTATCAAGGTTGGCAGCAACCTCACCTGTCAATCAGCATCCAAAACTTTCCAGGCAACAGCGTCCAAAAGTTTCCAGTTGCTCAGGTGCTTTTCACCGCCTTTTTGCGTTGCTTGAAGCGGAATGAGTCGTTGCCGGTTTCGAGGATGTCGCAGTGGTGAGTGATGCGGTCGA
>CAMCJM010000249.1 GCA_945874835.1 Pseudomonas synxantha
CGCGTCTGCTTCTTCTTGGCGGCGTACTCCAGCTCGGAAAAGCTTGCTTGCATCGGTTGAAATCTCATCCTGGCCCAATGGTTGCGATTATCTCAAAAGCAGGCCGCCGCCTGGGCAAGGGCGGGCGAATAAATCAGTGTTTCCTTAAGGTTAAACACCTGCTCAAGCTGCTCGGTGGCCCGCGGCGCTTGGCTGGCGGTTTCGATGCGCAAATCACCCACAATGCCGTTCTGCAGGTTGCCGGCAGGATCCACCGTATAACCCTGCAGGCGATAACCAACGTTATTCACCATAAAGCCTTCACGGTCGGTGCCAAAATAGCCGGCACGGGTGTAACTGACATCGCCGTTGTTACTGGTCTGGAAGAAACCGTTGCCGTTAATGGCCAAATCCAGTGCGTTCTGCGTGTAGTTGATGTTGCCCTGATTAAACAACTGGGAAACATTGGACAACAGCACGCCACTGCCCTGCGGGTTTGAGCCTGTGCCTAAAACTGAAGCGGCATACACGTCGGCAAACTCAGCCCGTGACTGCTTAAAGCCTGCCGTGCCTGCGTTGGCAATGTTATTACCCGTGACATTAAGATCACTGGTCGCCGCACGCAGCCCGCTCAAACCGATATTGAAGGACATGGATGTCTCCTTTGCCGGAACGTCCGGCCGCTAAATGCTGAGTACTACTGACCGATGACCTGAACTTGGGAAAGTGGCACTGAACCCAACCCAGCCAGGTTTAACGTCAACTCTTTACCGCCCAGCGTCACGCTATCGACGTTGGCCGGCAGCATGGTGTAAAGGCCTTTGGTGCCATCAGGGTATGTGGCCTGCGCCTCAAACTTGTATGTTCCGGGCGGCAACAAATTGCCGCTGGCATCTTTGCCATCCCAGATAAAGCTGACATTACCGGCTGCCTGCTCACCCAGATTGATGCGACTGACCGCAGCACCTGTCTTGTCGTAGATATTCACATAAACGTTGCTGCTGCTGGCCGGCAATACCAGGCTGGCCTTGAAGCTTTCGCTGGTGTCTACCACCGCCCTGTCGCTCGGGATGATCACCTTGCGCCCTACCAGCGAAGACGCCTGCAGGGCCTGTGAGGACTGATAGCCGGTTAACAGCGCGCCCATGCTGTCATTCAGCTCCTCAATGCCCTCAAGCTGGCTGAACTGAGCCAACTGCGCAATAAACTCACCATTGCCTTGCGGCTCTAGCGGGTTCTGGTTGTTCAGTTGCGCCACCAACAAGTTAAGAAACTCGTTCTTGCCCAACTCCTTACTGGCGCCAGGCTCATTCTTGATCTGATAGCGGTCCAGCGCCGAACTGCTTACATCGCCAACAGTACTCATAGGTCGCGCTCCTTATCCGCTGGCTTACTGACCGAGGGTCAGCACACGCTGCATCATCTGCTTGGCGGTGTTCATCATTTCGGTATTGGTCTGAAAGGCACGGCTGGCGGAAATCATGTCGGCCATTTCCTCCACCACATTGACATTCGGGTAGTAGACATAACCGTTGTCATCCGCCGAGGGATGATTAGGCTCATAACGTGGCATCAACGTGCTTTGGTCTTCGACCACGCCCAGCACCTGCACGCCTACACCGGCGCTGTCCTGATCAGCAAACAACGAACCACGGTCGCCGTTCTGAGCATTTTGAAAAACTGTGGCAAACACCGGATGGCGAGCGCGGTAGGTCTGATCAATACTCGAAGACACCGTCTCGGCGTTGGCAATGTTGCTGGCGATCGTATTCAGGCGAGTGCTCTGCGCACTCATGCCCATGCCGGCGATGTTGAAAACACTGGAAAGCGACATAGCTCTGGACTCCCGTTATTCGCCGCGCAGGGCATTAACCAGCCCTTTGAATTTACTGTTTAACAAAGTGAAGCTGGCTTGAAACTGCACTGAGTTCTCGGCGTAGCTGGACTGCTCGATCTGCAGATCAACGGTGTTCTGATCGATAGAAGCATGCAGCGGCGTGCGATAAACCAAGCCCGCATCGCCACCCGCCACGCCTTCGGCGGGAATGTGTTGGCTTTGAGTACGCGCCAAACTCACCTGCCCGACCTTTTCCTTGGCATTTTGCGCGGCAAGCACACTGGCGAAATCAAGGTCGCGCGCCTTGTAATTAGGCGTATCAGCGTTGGCAATATTGTTGGCCAGTACTTCGGCGCGCTGAGCGCGAAAGCCCAGTGCCTGTTCATGTATGCCGAGTGCCCGATCGAAACTGATGCTCATGGTCAGAAGCCTTTGCCTGCTGGCATGTCTGTTTTCCGTGCAAGACCATAAGCAATGCTTGCGCAAATATTAAAACATCAATAAAAACATAGACTTAATAATTTTTTAATCGGCAAACCGACGATAAGCGGCAACGCTTTTCCGCCTTGTGGCAAGTCGGAAGGCAAGCCCCCTCCCGTTGCCTGACACGCACCCACTCACATGGCCTGCGCAGCCGCAAATGGCGTTTCGCCCCTATCAAGCCGTGATCACACGGCCTACCACTGACTCACAACTCGCCGAATCAGGGCTGAACCGTCATAGCCTGAAACACACCATTCGTTATCCGCTAACGCACAGCTTTGACAAGCATTCTCATTAGCATTAGTATCATCTCCATTCCAACTGCCCTGCCAAGAGCCCAACCATGTACGTCTGTCTCTGTGAAGGTGTTACTGACGGTCAGATTCGCGATGCGATCTACGAAGGTTGCTGCAGCTACCGTGACGTGCGCGCAACTCTCGGCGTGGCCAGCCAATGCGGCAAATGCGCCTGCCTAGCCAAACAAGTAGTAAGAGAAACCCTAAGCGAAGTCCAAAGCAGCCAAGCGGTGATGGCCTATCCGGCAACCTTTGTCGCCGCTTGACTGACGCGAAAAAGAACCGGACATCAGTGTCCGGTTTTTTTATGGCCGTCCATTTATAGCGGCCACGCTACAAACCGCCGCTGTAAGACGTTAAAAGCGGCGGCCACTTTTATGAAATTCAACACCTTAGCGCCAAGATGCAGAACTTAAACATTCGTATTTATATTTAATTTAACTTTAAATTCAGATACTTAGGTTTGACAGTCGCAAACCAGCGGCCCAATATTAGTCGCTAACTCCCCTGCACGGCAGACACAGACATGAAAGGCGACAAGAAAGTCATCCAGCATCTGAACAAGATTCTCGGCAACGAGTTGGTGGCAATCAACCAATACTTCCTGCATGCGCGCATGTACGAGGATTGGGGCCTGAAAAAACTGGGCGAGCACGAGTACCACGAGTCCATCGACGAGATGAAACACGCGGACAAGCTGATCAAGCGCATTCTTTTTCTCGAAGGACTGCCTAACCTGCAAGACCTCGGCAAGATTCTGATTGGTGAAAACACCAAAGAGATGCTCGAGTGCGACCTGAAGATTGAGCACAAAGCACACGTGGACTTGAAAGCGGCGATTGCCTACTGCGAAAGCATCGGTGACTACGCCAGCCGCGAATTGCTCGAAGACATCCTCTGCTCCGAGGAAGACCATATTGACTGGCTGGAAACGCAGCTGAGCTTGATCGAAGCCGTAGGCCTGCAGAACTACCTGCAGTCGCAGATGGCAGAATAAGCAAAGCGTTTACGCACTCAACAAAAACCCCGCATTTGGCGCAATGCTGTTCACTTAAGCGGAGCAGCTTTGCGGTCAACTGGGTAGCGGGTCTTGGACATCTTCACCGTCCTGGGTGTCGATGGCCTGGGCCGCTTTTTTATGAATAGCAGGCCGATACTGCCGCGTAAATCCGCCAACCCTCGGGG
>CAMCJM010000250.1 GCA_945874835.1 Pseudomonas synxantha
TGACCGGCCATTTCGGTAAGTCGTGACCGCCTGTTTCGGAGCAGGCTGGAAATCGGTCACGTTGATAGCGAAATGAGCGGTCACGCGTTAGCGAAATGGCCGGTCACGATCTACCGAAACAGCCGGTCACGGTGGGCCGAAATACGCACCCTTCTGCAGGCGATCAATCATGCCCTGGATTTCCTGAGTGCTCTGCTGTGTGCGACTTGCCAGCGCGCGCACTTCATCAGCCACAACAGCAAAACCACGCCCAGCCTCGCCCGCCCGCGCCGCCTCAATGGCGGCGTTGAGTGCCAGTAAGTTGGTTTGTTCGGCGATCGAGCGGATGACGTCCAGCACACTGACGATGGACGAAACATCCTTCTGCAGAGCATCTAAAGACAGCCCACTGTCGCGAATGTCCTGCACGAGCGTGTGTATGCGGGCAATGCTGCCATCTACAACGTGTTTGGCGGCCTGGCCTTCAGTATCGGTTTTTTGTGCGGCCTCTGCGGCGCCTTGGGCGCTTTGGGCAACTTCGTGGGCGGCCGCGGACATTTCATTGATGGCAGTTGCGACCTGATCGGTTTCGTGACGCTGACGATCCATGGCCACCTCAGAGCGCTGAGTCTGGGCTGAAACCTGTCCGACCAAGTCAGTCAGTTGCGCCGTCATATCCGCGATTTGCTTGACAAAGCCATGAATTTTCTCAACAAAACGATTAAACGATCCGGCTAACTGCCCCAGTTCATCGTCGCTGTTGATAGGCAGACGCCGAGTCAGATCACCCTCGCCGGCGGCGATATCATCAAGGTTCTCTTTGATTTGCTGCAGTGGGCGCAAAAAGGTATTGCTGAGCACCACGCCGACCACCCCAAAGACCAACAGCAGCACGCTCGCGATCACGATGATACTGGTGATGATGGTACTGATTCGTTGCTCTATCTCATCCTGGACTTGCTGAATTTGCACCTCGATGCCATCCAGATTGATGGCTGTACCCAGCGCCATGTCCCATTTGGGAAGGTAATAGCTGTAGGCCATCTTCGGCACCAGAATCGAATCATTGGTGGGCAGTGGTGAGGCGTAATTCACGTAGTAGGTGTTGTTTTTGGCTACATTGACCAGTTCGCGATTTAAGTACACCCCATTCGGGTCGCGACGATCCGCCAGACTCTTGCCAACATCAACCGGACTGTCACCCCGGAACAGCCGCACCACATTTGAGTCATGCGCAAAGAAGTAGCCATCTTTGCCAAATTTGATCTTCGAGAGCGTTGCAATGGCCTGCTCACGACTGGCCATATCGCCTGCAGAGGCATTGTCATAGAGCGCCTGAACGGAACCGAGGGCTATCTGCACGTAATGCTGCAATTCAGTTCTGCTTTCTTGCAGGAGCCGCTCTCGGGTCTCGTTGACTTCCTGCACCGGCAGATTTTGCAGCACCTTCGCGGCGGCTCCGCTCAGTGCTAGTGCAAACAGCACTACGGGAATGAGAGCCAATAAAACGACTTTTGATTTCAATGTCAGGCGCATAGGTAAACCCTTGCTTGGCAGAGTACGAAATAAAACGGGGCTGCCTTGTGCATCGGCAGCCCCGTTTAAGAATTGAGCAATTCGTCGTTATGAAAGCGACTCTTTGGTCCGGTCAAATCACCATAGCCGCTACCCAACCGAATACCAGCAATGGCAGGTTGTAATGCAGGAAGGTCGGCACCACGCTGTCCCAGATGTGGTTGTGCTGGCCATCAACATTCAGACCGGCGGTTGGCCCCAACGTCGAATCGGAAGCAGGAGAGCCGGCGTCTCCCAGTGCGCCTGCCGTGCCGACAATGCAGAGAATGGCCAGCGGGCTAAAGCCCAGCTGTAAGCCCAGCGGTACAAAAATCGCGGCAATGATAGGGATGGTTGAGAACGAAGAACCGATGCCCATGGTGACCAGCAGGCCTACAAGCAACATCAGCAAAGCGCCTAGTGCTTTGTCGTGTCCAATCAGTTGAGCCGCGCCGTCTACCAGGCTTTTGACTTCGCCCGTGGCTTTCATGACCTCAGCGAAACCGGCTGCAGCAATCATGATGAAACCGATCATGGCCATCATTTTCATGCCTTCAGTGAACAGGCCATCCGCTTCTTTCCAGCGCACCACGCCGGAGATAGAGAAAATGATAAAACCAACCAAGGCGCCGATAATCATCGAGTCCAGCCATAGTTGCACCACGAATGCCGCAGCAATCGCCACACCCGCGACCAGCTGGCTCAGGGGGTTGTAAGCCACGTCTACGCGCTCAGCCTGCTCGATCTTGCTCAGGTCATAGACGCGTTTTTTTCGATAGGTGAAAAAGACGGCCACCAGCAGTCCGAACAACATGCCCATAGCTGGAATCGCCATCGCCTTGGTGACACTCAGCCCCGAGGTCTCAACACCACCGCTGGCAACATTGGCCAGCAGAATGTCATTCAGAAAAATCCCACCAAAACCCACAGGTAGAAACATGTAAGGCGTAATAAGACCGAACGTCAGCACGCAGGCGATCAGACGGCGATCGAGTTGTAAGGTACTGAAGACGTATAAAAGCGGCGGCACCAGAAGCGGAATAAAGGCAATGTGAATCGGCAAAATATTCTGCGAAGAAATTGCCACAGCCAGCAGCAGTGCGATCAATAGCCACTTGAGCAAGCCTGCATTTTTGACGTCTTGCTTGCCCACCATGCGCAGTGCTTTATCCGCCAATGCATGAGCCAAACCTGATTTGGCAATCGCCACAGCAAATGCACCCAGCAATGCATAAGAAAGCGCCACCGTTGCGCCCCCTCCTAGCCCTTTATTAAAAGCGGCCAACGAGCGTTCAACGCCCAGCCCGCCGAGCAACCCACCGGCTAAAGCACCCACGATCAATGCCACCACCACATGTACGCGGCACAAGCTGAGAATCAGCATGATCCCCACTGCCGCAACAACTGCGTTCATCTTTATTACTCCACTATTTAACTGGGCCTGTCAGGCGCATGGCCTTTGTACAGACAACGCCGGGGCGGCGCAGGGCGCGTACTCTGCCCAATGCTGACCGAACTGTCAAAACGGCCGTAAATTATTTACTACAACGTGTTGATGATTTTGTATAGTCTCTGCCTGATATGCCGCCACTGGCTCACAAATTGCTGCATGTTCGACTAGTTTTAACCCTAAAGAAGCGCACGCTACCGCCGATAGGCGCTGTATCCCCGCCCACACAGAAGGCCCTGAAATGCTGTTCAGCCGATTCTCGATTCAATGGAAAATCACCCTTCTGGCAGGGCTTTGCCTTCTGGCAATCGTCGCTGTATTGGTTTCTGCCTCGATGACTCAGGCATCGCGAAGCGCTGTATTAGTCAAACAATCCAGCAGCCAAATGCTTGAAGAGTCCGCGCAATTGCGCATGGAGGCGCGTGGCGAATCCCAGGCCTTGCATATCCGCCGCTACTTTATGGATGCCTATCAGTACGGGCGCGGTGCGGCGTCGCAAGTGCTGTTTATTCGCGAGCAAGCTGAAAAGCGCTTTCTTGATGCTTTTGACTTACGTGAAGACCTTAGTCGGCAAATTCGCAGCGCCCTAGGTTCTGTTGACGTATCAGCGGAGCCACAACAGGGTTGCAGCGAAGGCCAGCATAGACTTGAAATGACTGGCCTTTTTCTCAAAACGCGTAGCAATCCGCCGGTAATGCTTCAGTTTGCCGAACAGGCACTCCACGACGTGG
>CAMCJM010000251.1 GCA_945874835.1 Pseudomonas synxantha
CGCGTCTGCTTCTTCTTGGCGGCGTACTCCAGCTCGGAAAAGCTTGCTTGCATCGGTTGAAATCTCATCCTGGCCCAATGGTTGCGATTATCTCAAAAGCAGGCCGCCGCCTGGGCAAGGGCGGGCGAATAAATCAGTGTTTCCTTAAGCCTTGCCCTGTTTCTGGCCGCCTGCGGTGATGGCGAACCGCTACTGCCGCCTGATGCGGTTCTGCCGGATGGCAGTCGCTACCGTGGTGAGGTCATTAATGGCCTGCTGCAGGGTCAGGGCCGGCTGGATTACGGTGA
Source organism: Pseudomonas synxantha (assembly GCA_945874835.1). Lineage (GTDB taxonomy): Bacteria > Pseudomonadota > Gammaproteobacteria > Pseudomonadales > Pseudomonadaceae > Aquipseudomonas > Aquipseudomonas synxantha_B. The sequence goes on from CAMCJM010000251.1 coordinate 288, forward strand.
TGGCAGTCATTACCAAGGGCAGTTCAAAGACGGTCAATTCAACGGCCAGGGCATTTACACCTACGCCGATTGCAGCCGCTACGAAGGCCAGTTTGTAAAGGGCCTGCCCAGCGGTGAGGGGCATCTCAATAGCAAAGACTTCGACTACCGGGGCGAATTTCGCCAAGGCCAGTACAACGGCCCAGGGTCGCTGCAATGGCTCAGCGGTGGCGGCTTTCAGGGACAGTTCCAACGCGGCGAGCCGCATGGCCAAGGCGTTATGAGCGACGCTGAAGGCAACGTCTTTACCGGCAGTTTCGATAACAACCAGCTCATTGGCCTGGGCACATTCAAGAGTGCCGATGGCGACCTCTACAGCGGCGAGTTTCGCGTCCATCAGTTTCATGGCAAAGGGCGCTATCAAAGCGCTAACGGCGACGCCTGGAGCGGCCGCTTTCGTGAGGGCAGCCTGAGCGGCAAGGGCAAGTTCAGCGGCACCGACGCCAGCCACTACCAAGGCCAGTTCCGCGACTGGCGCTACCATGGCGAAGGCCGTTTGAGCCAAGCCGATGGCAGTGTTTACCAAGGCCAGTTTTCTTATGGCAAATACCACGGTGAAGGCACTCTAACCCTTGCCGACGCCAGCGTGCAGAGCGGCACTTGGCAGCATGGTCGGCTGATTCGTGACCGTGAAGGCAAGGTTATAGCCGACGCACTGGCTGAAGGGCTGCTGGAGCAAGGCCGTCTGCTGGACGAGGCAATCGCGCAGCTTCCCGCATCGACTCCGGCGATCGAACTCTACGCCATGACCGTCGCCGGCGACGGCAAGCAAAGCGTGTTTATGCGCGAGGCCGATTACGTCGGCAACCTGCTGCAAACGCGCTTTGCGGCCCACGGCCGGCTGACCCTGATCAACCACCGCGACCATCTGGCCAGCCGCCCGATGGCCACCAGCGCCAGCCTGGGCCGCAGCTTCCAGGCGCTGGCTGAGCGCAGCGGCGCGGAAGACCTGATCTTCATTTACCTCACCAGCCACGGCTCGGCCCAGCACGAACTGCACATCGACCAGCCGCGCCTGCAACTGGCTGACCTGCCCGCCAGCGAACTGGCCGGCCTGCTCACCCCACTCAAGGACCGCTACAAGGTGCTGGTCATTTCGGCCTGCTACTCCGGCGGCTTTATCCCCAAACTGCAGGACGAGAAAACCCTGGTGATCACCGCCGCCCGCGCTGACCGAGTGTCATTCGGCTGCTCCGAAGAAAACGACTTCACCTACTTCGGCCGCGCCCTGTTTGCCGAAGCCCTGCAGGAAACCGATGACCTGCAACGTGCCTTCGAGTTGGCTAAAGCCAGCGTGGCCGCGCGGGAAAAAAGCGACGGTTTTGAGCCCTCCGAACCGCAAATCTGGCCGGCCAAGGCCGTGCTCGCGCAGTGGCAAACCTGGCGCGCCGAACAGGCCCAGACTGCCCCAGCGGACAGCCCACCAACGGCCGACACACCCTGACCGCCAAGCGCCTGTTAAGCTCAAAGAAATCAGCGGAGATTCATAGCCTATGTATTTGACGCCCCAGCACATCCTGCTTGCCGGTGCTACCGGCCTGACCGGTGAACACCTGCTCGACCGCCTGCTGAACGAACCCACTGTGGCGCGCGTTCTGGCCCCCAGCCGCCGCGCGCTGGCCGAACACCCACACCTGGAAAACCCACAAGGCGAACTGGCCGACCTGCTATCCGGCTTGACTGGACCGGTAGACACCGCTTTTTGCTGCCTCGGCACCACGATCAAACAAGCCGGTTCGCAAGAGGCCTTTCGCGCCGTGGATTACGACCTGGTGATCGCCTTTGCCGAGCGTGCCCGCGCCCTCGGCGCCCGTCACCTGCTGGTAATCAGCGCCCTCGGCGCAGACGCCAATGCCTCGGTGTTCTACAACCGCGTCAAAGGTGAAATGGAAAACGCTCTGCGCGCACAAGGCTGGCCGCAACTGACCATCGCCCGCCCCTCCCTACTGCTCGGTGCGCGCCAGGAGTTTCGTTTGGGCGAACGTCTGGCCGCGCCGTTTATGCGCTGGCTGCCAGGCAAATACCGCGGCATTAAAGCCACGGTACTGGCGCGCGCCCTGTGGCGCTTGGCACTGGAAGAAGATGCCGGCACACGGGTGATTGAATCCAAACAACTGCGCCGTCTCGGCCGTTAAGAGAAGTACCGCCCCCATGAGTATTCCCCACGACCTGATCAGCGCCCTGAGCGCCGCCGACATGCTGGAAATCGACGACCTGCATGCCTGGCAATTTCACCTAGACAATGAACAACTGGCGCAGCACCACGCCGGCCAACCGGTAACGACCGAAAAACCCGTGCTAAGCATCGAATGCATGGATGGCCGTGCCCTGCGCAAATGGCATTTCGCACTGGCACAGGTACTGGCCGCACGCTTTGACGGCGAAGCCGATGCCTGGATTATTCCCGGCAGCAGCAACTCGCACTGGATCAAATGCTATGCCGCCGTCACGGGTGATAACAGTGACCTGCCAGACGACGCCGAGTAATCAAGCCGAGGACTCGCCGTGAACCTCTACGACCGCTACCTGCTCCCCCACCTGATCGACCTCGCCTGCGGCATGGGCGCGGTGATGAAAGCCCGTTCGCAGGTGGTGCCCCAGGCCCATGGCCGGGTGTTGGAGATCGGCATTGGCAGCGGTCTCAACCTGGCGTTTTACGACGCCAGCAAAGTCAGCGCCATTGTCGGCGTCGACCCCAGCGCGGACATGCAGAAACTGGCGAAAAACCGCGCGGCCGCCATTCGCATCCCGGTGCAAATGATTGCCCTCGAACTGGGGCAAATTCAGGCTGAGGACGCCAGCTTCGACAGCATCGTCTGCACCTTCACCCTGTGCACCATCCCCGATGCCGTGGCTGCACTGCGCGAGATGCGCCGCGTGCTCAAACCTGGCGGCCGCCTGCTGTTCTGCGAACACGGCATGGCCCCCGACTTACCCGTGCTGCGCTGGCAAAACCGCCTGACCCCGCTGTGGAAGCCGCTGGCCGGTGGCTGCCACCTCAACCGCGATATCAAAGCGCTGTTGGAAGCCGGCGGTTTTCACATCGGCGAGTTGAGCAACCGCTACCTCAAGGGCCCCAAACCCATGACCTACATTTATCAGGGCTGGGCCAACTAAGGCGGCAATGGCCCAGCGTTTGTCGTAATTGCTGACTATTGTTAGGCGTGCAAACCCTTACAGAATCTAGGTTCTGTTGACGTATCAGCGGAGCCACAACAGGGTTGCAGCGAAGGCCAGCATAGACTTGAAATGACTGGCCTTTTTCTCAAAACGCGTAGCAATCCGCCGGTAATGCTTCAGTTTGCCGAACAGGCACTCCACGACGTGGCG
>CAMCJM010000252.1 GCA_945874835.1 Pseudomonas synxantha
AAACTTTTGGACGCTGTTGCCTGGAAAGTTTTGGATGCTGATTGACAGGTCAGGCTGATACCGCGCAGCACTTCCGAGCCGTCGGGGCGATAGCGGAACTGCACTTGGTCAAATTCAACATCACCGCGTAAAGGCGGCAGCGCGCTGCGTGAATCCTGAGACAACTCGGTGCGGGTGTTGAGGATATCGCCCAAGCGCTGCACAGAAACGCCTGTCTGCTGGAAGTTGGTCCACAGCTGAGCCAGGCGCATGATGGGTTGCGACACACGGCCCGCAAGCATGTTAAAGGCGATCAACTGACCGACACTTAGATCACCCTCAACCACTAACCGCGCGCCCAGCCACAGAGTGGTCACGGTCACCAGCTTACCGATGAAACCAACACTTTCATTGGCGATGGTCGAGAGGGTTTGAGTCTTGAAGCTGGCGGCCACATAGCCCGCCAGTTGGTTGTCCCACTTGCGGTTGATCTGCGGCTCCACCGCCATCGACTTGAGGGTGTCGATGCCGTTAATGGTTTCCACCAGAAACGCCTGATTCTCCGCACCCCGGGTAAAACTCTCGTTTAGGCGCGCCCGCAATACCGGGGTGATCAGCAGGGACACAATGAAGTACAACGGTAGAGACAGCACCACCACAAGAGTCAGCCAGCCGCTGTACATAAACATCACTGCGATAAACACCACGGAGAACAGCACATCCAGAATCAGGGTGATGCTGTTGCCGGTGAGGAAGCTGCGGATGTTTTCAAGCTCGCGTACGCGTGCGACTGAATCGCCTACCCGTCTTGCCTGGAAATAGGCCAACGGCAGGGTTACCAGATGGCGGAACAAACGAGAGCCCAGCTCCACGTCGATGCGGCTGGCCGTGTGAGCAAACACATAACTGCGCAAACCACTGAGCAGCGTCTCGAAGATCATGATGCCGAGCAGGCCGATGGCGATTACATCCAACGTGGTAAGGCCGCGGTGCACCAGCACCTTGTCCATCACCACCTGGAAAAAAAGCGGCGTGAGCAGGGCGAAAATATTGAGCACGAATGACACCAGCAGCACTTCACCAAGTAGCTTGCGGTACTTAACGATCGCCGGAATAAACCAGCTGAAGTCGAAGCGCGCCAGGTCACCGGCGAGCGAGGACTCCGAACGAATGAGGATCAACTCGCCGGTCCAGCGAGCTTCCAACTCTCCGAAACTCAGTACTTCAGGGCGCTGTGACTGTGGGTCGTGGATCAGTGCTTTGCCATCATCCAGGCGGGCGATGATAAAGAAGCGCCCATCACTGTCAGTGGCAATCGCTGGCAGCGGTGTATGACTAAGACGGGAAAGAGAGCTGCGTGCAGACTTGGCTTTGAGACCCAACTTCTTAGACGCCAACAGCATCTCGGCACGGCCAAACAGGCGGCCGTCTTCTGCAAATTCGTGAGTGAGTTGTTCGGGGGAGGCAGCAACGTTATGGAAACGTGCAAGCATTACCAAGCAGGCAAGGCCCGTGTCGAGCGGGGCTGGCTCGGATAAAACGTCTGGCATCTACATCCCTGCACTGTGCAAAAGTTCATTGCAGCCAGTACTACCACTACCGGCTCTATCCATGATTTGTACCGAGAATAGCCCTCGGCATTAAATTTTGAGCGCGCCTTATACTTATTCGAGAGATACCAGTCAAATGGACTTGGAGAAAAAGCGATCTAGGTCAGCTATCGAACCTAAACATGGCGACGGGCATCCCCTCCATCACCGCCTTCCTGACACAGCTGCCCGGCCAGCATGCCCAGGGTCATTAGCGCACGCTCGGCTTCACGGTTCCACGGAATGCCGCAGTTCAGGCGAATACAGTGGTTGAACTGCCCGGTATTACTGAAGATCAACCCCGGTGCGATACTGATGCCCTGCTGCAACGCACGTACGTGCAGGTCCTTGGTATTGACCCGCGCCGGCAGGCTGACCCACAGGATAAAGCCACCTTTAGGCCGGCTCATCTGCGTGCCCTCGGGGAAGTACTGCTGCACCGCCAGCTGGAACGCGCTGAGGTTCTTGCGGTACTCCTGACGAATAAAGCGCAGGTGGCGGTCATAGCCACCGTTCTCCAGATACGCCGCCACCGCCATCTGCGTCACGCTGCACGCTGAATGAGTGGTGAACGTCTGCAAGCGCTGGATTTCGTCCTGATACTTACCGGCGATAATCCAGCCGATGCGCACACCCGGTGACAGCGTTTTGGAGAAGCTGGAGCAATACACCACTCGGCCGTCGCGGTCATAAGACTTCAGCGCTTTGGTCGGGCCTTGCTCAAACATCAGCTCGCCGTAAATATCATCTTCGACAATCTGAATGTCGTAGTCACCGGCCAAGCGCAGCAACTGGCGCTGGCGCACTTCAGGAATGGTGCCGCCCAACGGGTTGCTCAGCCGCGCAGTCAGCACCAGCGCCTTGATTGGCCATTGGTTGGCCGCCAACTGCAAGGCTTCCAGGCTGATGCCGGTGGTTGGGTCGCTGGGAATCTCGATCACTTTCAGGCCCAGCAAATCAGCCAGCTGCAGCAACCCGTAGTAAGTCGGTGATTCAGCCGCGATCAGGTCACCCGGCTTGGTCAGCACGCGCAGACTCATCTGCAAAGCGTCGACACCGCCGTGGGTGATCACCACTTCGCTGGGGTCCACCACCACACCGGCATCGCGCATGCGAATCGCCACCTGACGGCGCAATGGCTCAAAGCCAGGACTGAACATGTAACTGAAGGCGCGGGCGCTGTGAAAGCGTGTGACCTTGGCCAACTGCTGGTGCAGCGCACGTACCGGTAGGTAATCGACATGCGGCACCGCCGCACCAAAGGGGAAAACACCCTCACGGCGAGACTCGGTGAGCACCTGATTGATGATGCTGCTGCGCGTCACCAGCCCCGGACGTTCAACGCGGGCAATGTCCGGCGTCGGCGCGGTCAGGGCCGGCGTTTGGTGCACATAGAAGCCGGACTGCGGCCGGGCGCGGATCAGCCCCTGATCTTCCAGATTGGCGTAAGCCTGCAGCACCGTGGCATGGCTGACATTCAACTGCGCACTCATCTTACGCACAGACGGAACACGCTCACCGGGCTGATAAACGCCGCGACGGATGTCTTCCGCCAATTGCTGGGCAATACGCTGATAAAGCAACAGATTGGTCATCACCACGCTCCTGCTTGACTGAACCGATACAGTAGCCCACAGCAACGGAATTGCACCGGCACAGTTTATTTAATTGTGGCCAATACAGTGCCCGTGCGCGGCTGAATCGTTTCATCCGGCGCGGCCAAATCACCAAGCTGCTAAACAGCAGATCGAGTAGGAGGCGGATTTACATCCGCCGTCCTCTCACACCACCGTACGTACGGTTCCGTATACGGCGGTTCAGGCTATGCGGCTAAGCCGTTTATCGTATCCAGTATCGAGACCAACCCAAGTCGATCCCACAGCTTCTTCGGCAGCACCTGATTCACATGAGGCGCCCCCGAGTTCCACCATGGGCCGCGACCATTGAACGCTGACTTACAGGCCCGTGCTTTGTTGAGTCCCAGGCGCATCAGGTTGCGCGCCCTCGTAGAGGG
>CAMCJM010000253.1 GCA_945874835.1 Pseudomonas synxantha
CCCTCTACGAGGGCGCGCAACCTGATGCGCCTGGGACTCAACAAAGCACGGGCCTGTAAGTCAGCGTTCAATGGTCGCGGCCCATGGTGGAACTCGGGGGCGCCTCATGTGAATCAGGTGCTGCCGAAGAAGCTGTGGGATCGACTTGGATTGGTCTCGATACTGGATACGATAAACGGCTTAGCCGCATAGCCTGAACCGCCGTATACGGAACCGTACGTACGGTGGTGTGAGAGGACGGCGGATGTAAATCCGCCTCCTACTCGATGCTCCCGCGTTAAACCTTGAACTGATTGATCAGGCGACGTTGCTGTTCGGCCAGCTTGGTCAGTTCAGCACTGGCTTGGCTCGCTTCATCGGCTCCGCCGGCCACTTCATTGGCCACCTGACCAATGTTGGTGACGTTGCGGTTGATGTCTTCAGCCACCGCGCTTTGCTCTTCCGCAGCACTGGCGATTTGCGTGTTCATGTCGTTGATCACCGATACAGCCTGGGTAATGGCATCGAGCGCCACTGCTGCCTGGCTGGCTTGCTGCACGCTGACTTGTGTCTTGTTTTGGCTGTCTTCCATGACCTTGACCACATCTCGCGTACCCTGCTGCAGTTGTTGGATCATGTTCTGAATTTCTTCGGTGGCCTTCTGCGTTTTCTGCGCTAGGTTGCGCACCTCGTCGGCGACTACGGCAAAACCGCGGCCCTGTTCGCCGGCGCGCGCTGCTTCGATCGCGGCATTGAGGGCGAGCAGGTTGGTTTGTTCGGCAATCCCGCGAATGGCTACCAGGATCGCGTTGATGTTTTCGCTGTCCTTGGCCAGATTTTGCACCACGGTCACGGCCCGGCCGATTTCCTGGGCCAATGCGGCAATGGCCTCAGCCGTGTGCTGAACGGTTTGTTTGCCCTGATTGGCCGCCTGATCGGCGTGGTTGGCGGCTTCGGCTGCGTGCGTGGCATTGCGCGCCACACCCTGGTTGGTGCGGATGGCGATGTCGGCGATGTCGGCGGTGTGTTCGGAGGAGTCACTGACTTGCTGCACGGAAGTGACCACTTGCGTAATCATGCTTTGCAGCTTGCCAAGAAAGGTGTTGAAACCTTGGGCTATTTGGCCAAGTTCATCGTTGCGGTCAACTTTAAGGCGAACGGTCAAATCACCGTTGTCCTTGGCGATATCATCCAGCATGCCCACCATCATGCGCAGTGGTTGGGCTATTCCACGGCTGACCAACCAGATCACCAGCAAGCCAAGCCCGGCAATTAAAAGGCCGACCAGGGTCATGCTCAGGGTGTCTGTTTGGCGCTGTTCGGTCAGGTCGCTGTGCAATTGCTGCAGTTCGGCCATCACGGTGTTGAGCGGCAATACCAGCATCAAGGTCCAGCGTGCATCGGTATCACCGATGCCAAATGACAGGAACAGTTCGATGTGGCTGTCAGCGGGATTCGCTTCGTGGCGAATGTCGTAGATGATTTGCCCCGGCATTAGGTTTTTCAGGTTATCGAGTTCATTGGCATCCAGCAGTTCGGTGGCCGGGCTGCCAAGTTTGTCGGGGGCCTGAGTGGATGCGATTAACCGGCCGTGGTTGGAAATTAATGCCAGCTCACCGGCGCCGTCATACAGTTGCTGGTCAGCGTTTAGTAGAAGATCCTGAATAAAGTTAAGGTTTAGATCGGCCCCCACCATGCCTTTGAATGTGCCATCCACCAGGATTGGATTAACAAAAGAGGCCAGCATCACCATTTTCCCGCTCATCTCATAGGGCGCGGGGTCGATGACGCAAGCCTTCTTATTGTCGCGGGGGCACAGGTAGTACTCGCCAGCTCGCACACCGGTTGGCAGTGGTTGTTCATTTTCAATATCTGTCAGTAATTCTTGTGTGAGTTTGCCGCCATCGCTGCGGTACCACCACGGCATGAAACGACCACTTTCGTTAACGGTGGTGTTGCCAATACCGGCGTAGATGGCGTCGCTGTCATCCAGGCCGTTTACTGTCCAGCCAATGTAGGCGCCCAGGAGTTTGGGGTGCTGGACGAGTGTTTCGCGGACAAGGTTGTTGAGCTCTTCGCGGCCCATGGACAGCATGGCGCTGCCGTCCTCGGTTTTAAGGCCGAGCAGTCGATTGGTTTTCGCCAGTTCGGCGGTGATCATCAGCGGGTATTCCAGCTCTGCTTGGATTTGCAGCGTTTGCGTTTGTGCAAGTGCACTAAGGCGTTGCTCGATGACGCGCTCAAGTAGGACTTTGGTGCGCTCTTGGGTCAGCTCTTGCGTGCGCCCGCTGGCATAAAGGCCATACAAGATAAGGGCTGCAACGATAGCCAGTATGCTGGCGCCTGCCAGAGTGGCGATGGTGGTCTGGATCGAGCGAAATGTCATGAGTGCTCCACGCAGTAAGAAATTGCTGTATTTCTCTATCGGCCCATAGAGAAAATCCTGAATCGCCAATAGCAACTAAAGATGGCTCAACGGCTTTGATCAAACCGGTGGTTGTTCAGCGTCACCGCGCAGCCTAGGATGTCGGCGATTACCTAAGGAGTTTTTTCGCATGCTAAAGCTGTCATCAGTTGCCGTTCTGAGTGCCGCCCTCTTGCTGGCTGGATGCCAGGCGGTCAACACCACCAACGGCGGTGCCGTAGGGGTTGAACGAAAGCAGTACATGTTCAGTATGTTATCGACTCAGGAAGTCAACCAGATGTACGCGCAGTCCTATCAGCAGACGCTGAGTGCTGCCTCAAAGCAGGGTGTGCTGGATACCACCAGCCCAAACGCCAAGCGTTTGCGGGTGATTGCCGACCGCTTGATCAAGCAAGCACCGCTGTTTCGTCCCGACTCTGCGCAGTGGCAGTGGGAGGTCAATCTGATCAAAAGTCCGGATCTAAACGCTAACTGCGGACCTGGCGGTAAGATTATTTTTTACAGTGGCATCATCGAGAAGCTGAAACTCACCGATGATGAGATTGCCGCCATCATGGGGCATGAAATGGCCCACGCACTGCGCGAGCATGGTCGTGAAGCAATGTCCAAGGCGTATGGCATCGAGTTAGCTAAGCAGGGTGCTGGTGCCTTGCTGGGCTTGGGTGCTGATAGCATGGCCATGGCCGATGCGGCGGTTCAGTACGGTTTGACCTTGCCTAACAGCCGTGGCAATGAAAATGAGGCGGATCTGATCGGTCTGGAGTTGGCGGCACGTGCAGGCTACAACCCCAATGCAGCCGTAACCCTGTGGCAGAAGATGGCCGCCGCCAGCGAAGGTGCGCCGCCGGAGTTCATGAGTACGCACCCGTCCTCCACCAGCCGGATTGCGGCGCTGCAGGCGGCTATCCCCAAGGTGATGCCGTTTTACCAGCAGGCCAAGTGATCAATGCTTTAGACGCGCAAAAGCCCTGCTAACCAGCGCAATGCTGTTCACTTAAGGATTGTTGACTAATCCTTGTTCAGCAGGAGAATCCGGAACCCTTACTAGGTTCTGTTGACGTAAGCCACCGGCTAGAATCTGGCTTTTGCCATGACCGACAGAAGCCAGTTAAGCGATACCGAGTG
>CAMCJM010000254.1 GCA_945874835.1 Pseudomonas synxantha
TGAAGCATTACCGGCGGATTGCTACGCGTTTTGAGAAAAAGGCCAGTCATTTCAAGTCTATGCTGGCCTTCGCTGCAACCCTGTTGTGGCTCCGCTGATACGTCAACAGAACCTAGAATCGCCCCTTTGTTTTCCGAAATACCGATAGCCAGAGCGATGAGCGAGCCGATCCGTTTGACCCAATACAGCCATGGTGCCGGCTGCGGCTGCAAGATTTCCCCCAAGGTGCTGGAGGTCATCCTCGCGGGCAGTGGGGCGCAGAATCTTGACCCCAACCTGTGGGTCGGCAACGCCTCGCGTGACGATGCCGCCGTGTATGCCATCGATGATGAGCGTGGTGTTGTTTCAACCACCGACTTCTTTATGCCGATAGTCGACGACCCGTATGACTTCGGCCGCATCGCCGCCACCAACGCCATCAGCGACATCTACGCCATGGGCGGCGACCCGCTGATGGCCATCGCCATTCTCGGTTGGCCGGTCAACCTGTTGCCGCCGGAAGTCGCCCGTGAGGTGATTCGCGGTGGCCGCGCGGTGTGTGATGCCGCTGGTATTCCTCTGGCTGGCGGCCATTCCATCGACGCCCCGGAGCCGATCTTCGGCCTGGCCGTGACCGGCGTGGTCAACAAACGCCACATGAAGCGTAACGACACCGCCACCGCCGGTTGCCAGTTGTACCTGAGCAAACCGCTGGGTATCGGCATCCTCACCACCGCAGAGAAGAAGGCCAAGCTGCGCCCCGCCGACATCGGCCTGGCGCGTGACTGGATGTGCACCCTGAATAAGCCCGGTAGCCGCTTTGGCAAACTCGCCGGGGTAACGGCGATGACCGACGTCACCGGCTTCGGGCTGCTCGGCCACCTGGTGGAAATGGCCGACGGTGCGGGCCTCACCGCCCAGATCGATTACGCCGCTGTGCCGCGCCTGCCGGGCGTCGACTATTACCTGGCCGAAGGCTGTGTGCCGGGCGGCACCCTGCGCAACTTCGACAGCTACGGCGAGAAAATCGCGCCTATCACCGAGCAACAGCGCGATTTGCTTTGCGATCCGCAAACCAGCGGCGGTCTGCTGGTGGCCGTCGCGCCCGAGGGCGAAGCGGAGTTTCTCGCCGTAGCTGCTGAGCTGGGCCTGAACCTGGCGCCCATCGGTCGCCTGATCGAGCGACAGCGTTACGCGGTAGAGGTGTACTGATGCGCGACAACAGCAGCCACTACCGCGAACTCTTCCTTAACGATGTGCCGATGATGGACGCCCGCGCCCCGGTCGAATTTCACAAGGGCGCATTCCCCGGCGTGATCAACCTGCCGCTGATGGACGACAGCGAGCGCCAGCGCGTGGGCACCTGCTACAAGCAACAAGGCCAGGACGCCGCTATTGCCCTGGGCCACCAACTGGTCAGCGGTGCAGTTAAAGATGCACGGGTCGAGGCCTGGGCCGCATTCGCCAAGGCCAATCCGCACGGTTATCTGTATTGCTTTCGCGGTGGCCTGCGCTCGCAAATCACCCAGCAGTGGCTAGCTGAGGCGGGCATTCACTACCCACGGGTGATCGGTGGCTACAAAGCCATGCGCAGCTTTTTGCTGGAAACCACCGAGCAGGCGATGGCCGAGTGCGATTTCGTCATCCTCGGCGGCCTGACCGGCACTGGTAAAACTGACGTGCTGATGCAGTTGAGCAACAGCTTGGATCTCGAAGGCCACGCCAATCATCGCGGTTCCAGCTTCGGCAAACGTGCCACCGGCCAACCCGCGCAGATCGACTTCGAAAACCGCCTGTCCATCGACCTGCTCAAACAACGTGCGGCGGGCCAGCAGCAATTTGTGCTGGAAGATGAAGGGCGCATGGTTGGCAGTTGCACCCTGCCACTGGCGCTGTATCAGGGCATGCAGCATTACCCGATGGTCTGGCTCGAAGATGATTTTGCCAGCCGTGTGGAACGCATCCTGCGTGATTACGTGGTCGATCTCTGCGCCGACTTTATCGCCCTGCATGGCGCTGAGATTGGCACTGCGAGGTTTGCTGAACGGCTGACGCAAAGCCTGCACAACATCCTCAAACGCCTCGGCGGCGAACGTCATCAACGCCTGCACAGCATCATGCAAACCGCCCTCGCCGAACAGCAGCGCAGCGGCGCAGTCGACCTGCACCGAGGCTGGATCGAAGGCCTGCTGCGCGAATACTACGACCCGATGTACGCCTACCAGCGCGACAACAAAGCCAGCCGCATCGAATTCAGTGGCAACCAGGCCGAGGTGATTGATTACCTGCTAGCACGCCAACGCCGCGCCGTGCTGGGCGACTAACAACTGCTGAGCAGGCCGGCGTTGCTGGCATGCTCAGCACCCCTAAAGGGCACCTCTAAAAACTACCTGCGTTGTCATCGCAGCGTTAAAAACAGTCTCGTGTGCGAGCCCAGTCAAAATGCTCATTTACAGCTCGTAAACTCCGCTTTTGACTCACTGCGTTCGCCCTGCGGGCCAGCCTTCGGCTGTTACTCCGCTACGCTCCGTAGCGCCTGTTCTTGCCTTGCGCTGACTGCCTCGCCTACGTTTTTAGAGGTGCCCTAAAGCGGCCGGGGATGGCCCTGCGCGGCCTTAATCGCGAGCCCTAGGCGTGGTGCGCGCGTGCTTCTTCTCCAGCAGCGTGGACGCTTCGTTATACCCCTGCTGGAAGGCCGAGCTGCCGATCCACTCAATTGCCGTGTCTTCGTCTTCACTGTGGAAGAGCGCCCGGTAGGTAATCAGCAAGCCCATCATAAAGTCCGTCGCGGCCTCAGGCGCTTCCTCGGCTACCACCAACTCCAACACCGGGTATTGCAGGAACACCAGGCACAGCGCGAGCAGGCTGATGCCTTCACCCACCTTCATGGCCTCGAACAAATCATCGAAGTCGGCCGGATCGAAACCGTTCTCCTCGATGTCTTTGAAATCGAAGGTGCTCAGGTCGATCGCCACATCATCGAACGGCTCGTTAATAAACGGATTGGCCAACACCGGGTGCAGCGGCGTGCCTTTGGCCTTGCCCACACGGTTCTGCTTGGCCTTGGTTTTGGCCCGCTGGGCGCGTTTTTGCTGTTTGTCGGCAGAGGCCATCGGGAGGAAGTTCCTTGTGCTGTGCAGCCATACGCATGGCTCAGATTAATCAGGCGCACAGTGTATTCGCTTACGCGCGGTGTGTCGGTAAGCCGGAAAATCGGCGGCTATGGCCTACGGATGGGTATTCCAAAATGGGTGCTAGCGGGCTTGGAATACCATTTGGAATGCCAATAGGTGTGATTGCGACTGGATGGTCATGGACACTGGTGGCGCTGAAAGCCCCGTATTTGCTGGATTTCAGGCACAAAAAAGGACGTCCGTGACGCCCTTAGATGTGTATTTGGTGGAGCCGGGGGGATTTGAACCCCCGTCCGCCAGTGTTCCGCTGTCGGTACTACATGCTTAGCCGTGTCTATTGAGTTAATCCGCAGCCGCCCGACGGGCAGGGTGCTTTGGACGAGTTGTGTAAG
>CAMCJM010000255.1 GCA_945874835.1 Pseudomonas synxantha
GCTTGAAGCTGACGTCGAATGCTTTGCGTACACGGCTCATAAAAAACTCCTCAATGGATGGATTTTCCACCTATCGAGGTGTCCGGGGAAAGTAGACCACTACAATACGACCTACTCTTCAGTGCCGCTGCCAAAGCCGGAATAATGGCTCAGCGAGAAACATCACCAGAAACAGCCGCAACACCTGCAAGGCGGTGACCATGGCCACCGAGAGGTGCAGGGCTTCGGCGGTCAGGCACAGTTCGGTGATGCCGCCCGGCATCATGCCCAGCATCAGCGCGGGTTGGTTTTCCCCAGCTAACCAGCCTAAGGCTTGGCCGAGTGCGCCGGCGGCGAGCATGGCCAACAGGCAAAACAGCAGCACGCGGGCGAGAAAGGCTGGCGCGCTGCGGAAAAAGTGGCGGTCAAAGTGACAGCCCAAGGCGCAGCCGATCAGCCATTGCCCGGTTTGCCCCAGGCCGCTGGGCAAGCTCAGGTGCAGGTCGAAGCTGACACTGGCCACTGCGCACACCGTTAGCGGGCCGAGCATCCATGGGTTGGGGTGGCCCAATCGGCCCCACAGCCAGGCCAGCAGTGCGCCGCCCGGTAATAGCAATGCCAACCAGGGCCAACTGACAGCGGCTGCTGGCGGTGGTGCCACTGGCGGCAGGCTCCAGGTGAACAGGGCGGGGATCAACAGCACCACCAAGAGCAGGCGCAGGCTATGGGCCGCGGCGACTTTGGCTGTTTCGGCTTGATGCCGGCGAGCCAGATTGACCATCTCACTGGCACCGCCGGGCATGCTGGCGAAAAAAGCCGTGGCCCGGTCCAGTCCCGCTTGGCGTAACAAGGCGATGCCGATCAGGCTGAGCAGGAGGGTGGTCAGGGCACCGAGCAGGATGACGGTAAAATGCCCGAGTAGTTGGCTCCACACGTCTTGGGTGAAGTGCAGGCCGATGGCGCTGGATACCAGCCACTGGCCGGTTTTGCGTCCGCCCGGTAGCTCGGTGATCAGCCAGCCGCTGCAGCGTGCGGCAATAACTGCCAGCAGCGAGCCGATGATCCACGGCAAAGGCCAGCCGATCAGGCTGGCCAAATAGCCGCCTAACAAGCCGACCAGGGGTGTAGCCCACCAGCTTTGCCAGCCGGTGAGCACAGCCAATTTAGGCATTGGCCAGTTGCGCTGCGCGGCGTGCACGCCACCAGCGAATGCCTGGCAGACCGAGCATCAGCGCGGTGAGTGCCCACAGCGTCAGGCTGATTGGGCTGCTCCAGAGGATGCTCAGCTCACCCGCCGAGATCGACAGAGCGCGGCGCAGGTTGTCTTCCATCAACTCACCAAGGACGAAGCCGAGGATGATGGCCGACAGCGGGAAGTCCAGCTTGCGCAAGATGTAGCCAAACACGCCCAGACCAATCATCAGCACCAGGTCGAAGGTGGTGCTGTGCACGGCATAGACGCCAACCATGCTAATCGCGGTGATGGCTGGCACCAGAGCCCAGTTTGGAACGCTGAGCATCTTGGAGAACAGGCCGACCAGCGGAATGTTCATTACCAGCAGGATCACGTTACCGATAAACAGCGAAGCGATCAGGCCCCAGACCACATCCGGTTGCTGTTCGAACAACAGCGGGCCGGGGGTGATGTTGTACAGCGTCAGCGCGCCGATCATCACCGCCGTGGTGCCGGAACCCGGTACGCCAAGGGTCAGCATGGGGATCAGCGAGCCGCACGCCGAGGCGTTGTTGGCCGCTTCAGGCGCTGCCAAACCGCGCAGGTCGCCTTCGCCAAATTTTCCGCTGGCACCGGCCATACGCTTCTCGGTCATGTAGGTCATGGCGCTGGCGATGGTGGCGCCGGCACCCGGCAGTACGCCGATCACGAAGCCGGCCAAGCCGCTGCGCACCATGGTGCCGAAGGTGAAGCAGAGCTCTTTGAAGTTGAACAACAGGCGACCGCTTGCTTTGGTCACCTGCTGGCCGCTATGGGTTTTTTCCAGCATCAGCAGCACTTCACTGACGCTGAAGAAGCCGATGACCACAATGATGAACTGCACGCCGTCAGACAGGCTGACGCTGCCGAAGGTGAAACGATACACCCCGGTGGTCGAGTCCACGCCGACCGTGGCCAGGGCCAGGCCGATCAGTGCGGCCATCAGGGTTTTCACCGGCTTGTCACCGACCATGCCGCCGAGGCAGGCGATGGCAAAAATCATCATCACAAAGTATTCGGCCGGGCCAAAGGCCACTGCCCATTTGGCCAGCAGTGGGGCAAACAACACCACGCCGCAGGTGGCGATTATGCTGCCAACAAACGAGCTCATGGCCGATAGGGATAATGCAATTCCCGCTTTGCCCTGGCGCGCCAAGGGGTTGCCATCAAGCGTAGTCATGACCGAGGCAGCGCAACCCGGCACGTTGAGCAGAATGGCGGAAATACGCCCGCCGTACTCGCAGCCTAGGTACACGGCAGCCAGCAAAATCAGCGAGGTTTCCGGCGGCAGGCCCAAAGCAAAAGCCAGCGGCAGCAGCAGGGCTACGCCATTGATTGGGCCAAGGCCAGGCAGCATGCCGACGATGGTGCCGACAAAGGCACCGAACAAGGCCATCAGTAGGTTGTTGGGTCGCATGGCGACCTCAAAACCGAGCATTAGGTAATTCAGGGTATCCATCTCAGCTCTCCACAAAGGCTTCGAACAGCCCCAGAGGCAGGGGCACATCCAGTAACAGGTCAAACAGGCTGAAGAGCACGACGCCCATCAGCACGCCGCTGATGGCGCACGGCAGCAAACGGCCGGTAAACAAAAGACCGAGGGCAAACGTGCCCAGTGCGGTGCTGATAACAAATCCGAGGGTTTCGAACGTCAGGGCATAAGCGAGCAGGGCAATGATGCACAGCAGGGCGCGCTTAAACGTTTGTAGATTGAGCCGCTGTTCCGTCGCGCCGGGCTTATAGATCAGCCACAGGCTGGCAATGGCCATCAGGCTAATCAGCAGCAACGGGTAGGCGCGCGGCCCCACCGGGTCATAGGCAAACGGTGCCTGGAAGCCCCAGGCGAGCACGGCGAGAACGGCGCACAAAAGCAGCCAGCTCGCGGCGAACAGGCGAACGTACATGGTGGATTACCTCAAGGTTCAGGCTTTAAATCCCCCCGCCTATTGCGCAGGGGTTTGGGGTGACGCAGGCCGTTGGATGGGGGCGCGATGCTCACTCTTCGCGGTGCGACCAGCGCGCCGCGACCAGCGTGGCCCGACCCATCCAACGGATTGCGTCGTCGCCGCTTACTGCATCAGGCCAAACTCGCCAGCCAACGCCTTGTATTCCTCAACTTGCTTGAGGACTAGGGCGTTCAACTCGTCGCCGGTAACGGCCAATGGCAGCAGGTCACGTTGCGCACGCAGGGTGGCGAAATCTTCACTGGCAAGCAGGGTGTCAAACTGCTGTTTCCACCAGTTGTACTGCTCGTCGCTGACCTCTGGACCCATGTAGAAGCCGCGAATC
>CAMCJM010000256.1 GCA_945874835.1 Pseudomonas synxantha
GCTGGAAGACACCGTACGAAGTGTATGCAGGGGTGAGCGTTGCACTTATGAGTTGAATTCAGGCGTTAAATTCTTCCTCGCTGAGAACCCGGTAGGCGTTTTCGGCCTCCAGATACTCCAGCAGCACCACATGATCGCCGCGCTTGAAACCCTTCGATTCGTCTGCCCGCACCTTCAGAATCAGCCCTGCACCGCCGTCCTCCAGGGTCGCCTCGCCCTGACTCAGGGTCACACGGGAACTGCGTACAACTGCAGTCTGCCCCAAAAATGACCGAGAGGCCGGTGCCTCGAACTTTAGGAATAGTTTGCGCAAGGGTCTGCACAACGCAGCCGCCGGAGGGACAGCCACGAACAACACCCACCGCCACAACCAGCCCCAGGGGATAACGCAACCAACCCAAGGGCAGATAGCTGAGCAGCAGTGATTCGATGAGGTAACTGATAACCCAGCTGAACATCGCCAGCAGGGTCAATACGATGGTAATCGGCACACCGCCGAGACCGAGCTTGAGCAGAAGACCGGCAAGCCCCTCCGCCTGCAACCCGTCCCCTTCCAGTGCGGAATCACCTTCGATATCCAGCACATCGACTTCAACTGCGCCTAAAGCGGCAAAGAACCAATAGACCATCATCAGGCTAAGCAGAAAACTGAAAATCAGTGTGGGAAACGCAAGGGCATTCTGCAGGAAGATATCCATAGCTTTCCTATCCCTGAGAGAACCTAGGCGGGGCCTAATGGCCCCACCGGTTTATTGGCGAGCGAACTAAAATTAGGCCTTTGCCTTGCTCTTCAGCCGCGCCAGCACGCTGTCTGCACTGGCGTTATCCGGCACGATGCCGGCCGCACGCAGCTTGACCTCCAGGGCGTCATCCGGCGCACTGGTTGCGGCCAGTTCCGCACTGGCCTCCATCACGGCAGCACGCTCGGCTTGCTTGAGCTTAATCCGCTCCAGCGATTCGACAGCGGTATGCAACTTGGCCTGGGAGCCGCCATAGCGCTGCGCCACGGCCATCTGCGCTTTCTGCACGCTTTCCGTGGCCTTGACCGTATCGACCTGTTGTTTCAAACGCTTGATATGCCCTTCTGCCTGGGTCACGGCTTTGCGCAACTGCGCCACGCTGGCCGCGAAACCATCGGCCTGCTCACGGTCGCTGGCCTGCTCGGCTTCCAGATTAGCGATCTTTTCGGCGACTTCCTTGGCCAACGTTTCATTACCCGCATCCAGAGCCTTGAGCGCGTATTGTTCGTACTCGGCGATCTTCGCCGTACTCTTGCCCAGGCGATCACTGGCCAGTTTCTGTTTGGCCATGATTTCGGCCAAGGCCTCCTTGGACTTGCGTAGCTCTAGATCGGCGTCGCGAATCTCCTGATCGAGAATACGCAGCGCCTGACCGTCAACCACGGCCTCGCCCACTTCATTGGCACCGCCACGCAGCGCCGTCAGCAACTTGCTCCAGACATTCATAGCATCGCTCCTTAAGCGTCAGCCTTGAGGAAGCCTTCATAGGCTTCGGTGGCCTTAATCACGTTGTCGGCCAGCAATTCGATCTCGAACACCACATCGGTCAAGGTCGACGCCGAGCTCAATGCACCAAACATGGTGTAGCAAGGCTGGCCGTCCGGCAGGGTTTCCAGGCCGATAGAGGACAGGGGAAAGAGCTTGTGCGTGCGCAGCACCTGCTCATTGAACGCCGCACTGTCGCGCACATCGGCTGCTGGCCAAAGCAGGCCCTCGACCACGATTTGCTCACCATATACAGCGATAAACAAAGGCAGGTCGCCATAGTCGTGCATGGTCACATGCAAGCTGGCATCCGAGCTTTGAATCAGCTCAATGCTCGCCTGCCCACCCTTGAATAGTTCAGCGGCCGATAGCGCATCGTACAAAGCCTGTGCAGTCCAAACCTGCGGCATGCTCATACCCTCCTCCTTTTCCATTGAAGCCAGCTTTAGTGAGTGCGGCTGGCGAAGTTTCCGCTCGAATGCCATAAGCAGCGGGGCATGCTCTGGCAGTATCCAGACCTCCTTTTTGACCAACCCCTGCTCGCGCAGACGCTGACGAAAAAGACGCTGATAGTGGGCTGACGATTTATTTTCCATAAACGCAGACTAGACCTACACATGTAATGAATCAACACATCACATGTAATATTTTAAAACGGGTGCTTATTGATTTTCAGGCACGCACAAGCCAACCGCTCAAGAGCAGCACCAAAGAGAAGACATAGGGAAAATCGCAGGAGGGGAACCATCCAGGGCCAGCAATACCGAGCATCCATTCGTGATAGCAATTTAACGCCATATTACCCAGCAACTAAACAGCTAAATCCGCCAACAGCATCTCAGCCGCAGCACGCGATAGCACCAACTGAAATATGACTGCACACCCCACAATCGAATAGCCTTGCCCAACCTACCGCCAACGGAGCCCCTTATGAGCCCTGCCACCAAACCCCTCGCCGGCCTAAAAGTGATCGAACTCGGCACCCTGATCGCCGGCCCCTTTGCCTCGCGCATCTGCGCCGAGTTTGGTGCCGAGGTGATCAAGGTGGAGTCACCAGATGGCGGCGACCCACTGCGCAAGTGGCGCAAGCTCTATGAGGGCACGTCGCTGTGGTGGTTTGTGCAGGCACGCAACAAGCAGTCGATCACCCTTAACCTCAAGCATGAGGCCGGGCGCGAGGTGTTGAAGAAGCTGCTCAGCGAGGCGGACATCCTGATCGAGAACTTCCGCCCCGGCGTGCTGGAGAAACTCGGCCTGGGCTGGGACGTGCTGCATGCACTCAACCCCAAATTGGTGATGGTGCGCCTGTCCGGCTTCGGTCAGACCGGACCAATGAAGGATCAGCCGGGCTTTGGCGCGGTGGGCGAATCCATGGGCGGGCTGCGTTACATCACCGGCTTCGAGGATCGCCCGCCGGTGCGCACCGGCATCAGCATTGGTGATTCAATTGCCGCGCTGTGGGGCGTGATCGGCGCGCTGATGGCGCTGCGCCATCGTGAGGTCAACGGCGGCAGCGGCCAAGTGGTGGATGTGGCACTGTATGAAGCGATCTTCGCGATGATGGAGTCCATGGTGCCGGAGTTCGATGTGTTCGGTTTTATCCGCGAGCGCACCGGCAACATCATGCCCGGCATCACGCCCTCCTCCATCCACACCAGCAGCGACGGCAAACACATCCAGATCGGCGCCAACGGCGATGCGATCTTCAAACGCTTTATGCAGGCCATCGACCGCCAGGACCTGGCCGACGACGCGACCTTGGCCAGCAATGACGGCCGCGATGCGCGACGCGACGAGCTGTATGGCGTGATTGCGGATTTCGGTGAACGTGACCGCTCATTTCGCTAACAACGTGACCGGTGCCTCCACCCGATTGCGCGGGGTTTAAATTCTAACCGCATCGGTCACGATGCGGCTTCTTCCTCTGTGTTTTTCCGCCGCAGCGACTCACCTTTCAT
>CAMCJM010000257.1 GCA_945874835.1 Pseudomonas synxantha
ACAACTGGGTGCGTTCAGTAGCCGTATCCCCTTTGTGGCACTCAGCAGGCTTTGTATATGAGCCCACTCGGTATCGCTTAACTGGCTTCTGTCGGTCATGGCAAAAGCCAGATTCTAGCCGGTGGCTTACGTCAACAGAACCTAGGCGGCGACATTCGCCTGAAAACTGTCGCCGATGCGGTCAACACCCTCGATTTCAATGGTGCTGGCTACGCCTTTCTGCTCACACGCAACGGCAACATCATTTCCCACCCCGACACCGAGCTGAACGGTAAGAGCTACAGCGAACTATTCGACGGCCAGAGCCCGGCTCTGAACAAAGAGCTGCAGGAAACCAGCGGCGGCGACAAGGACCTGCTGGTGTCTTTCACCCCGCTGCCCAATCTCAAAGGCATGGATTGGTATATCGGCGTGGTGCTGGACAAGAGCATCGTCATGGCCGAAGCCAATGCCCTGAGTTGGCGCGCGGTGATCGGCACCGTACTAGGGGTGATCATCAGTCTGATCGTGCTGGGCGTGCTGATGAACAATCTGCTCAAGCCTCTTGATCACCTGCACAACTCGCTGCATGAGGTGAACAGCGGTGAAGGCGATCTGACCCGCCGCCTGCCCGCCACCGGCAACGATGAAATTGCCCTGGTTTCCAAAGAGTTCAACATATTCCTACAAAGCCTGCAGAGCCTGATCAGCGAGGTAATGGGCAGCTCTAGGCAAGTGCGCGAAAGCACCACCCTGACCTCCAGCGAAGCCAACCAAGCAGCCAATCGTTTACAGCAACAACTGCAGGAACTCGATCAACTGGCCACCGCCATGCAGGAAATGGCCTCCACCGCCGAAGAAGTGGCGCGCAATGCACAAGCTGCGGCGCAAGCGGCGCTTGCGGCTAACGAAGAGACTGAAGATGGCGTGCGCGTAGTCTCGCGCTCCACAGAGGCGATCAAGCACCTGGCCGAGGAAATGGACGAAACCAGCCACGCGATCAATGAGCTGGCCAAGCTCAGCCACAATATCGAGTCGATTCTCTCGGTGATCACCAGCATTGCCGATCAGACCAACCTGCTCGCCCTCAACGCCGCCATCGAAGCCGCACGCGCTGGCGAGTCCGGCCGAGGTTTCGCCGTCGTCGCCGATGAAGTGCGCTCGCTGGCCTCACGTACCCAGCAGTCGACCCAGGAAATTCGCCAGATGATCGACCAGCTGCAATCTGGGGTAAAACAGGCCGAATCGCGCATGCAGCAAAGCCGCGATACAGCCAGCAAAACTGCTGAAGAAGCTGGCGCGGCCAACGACATGCTTGGTCGCATCAGCGATGCCATCACCCGCATCAACGACATGAACCTGCAAATCGCCACCGCCGCCGAGCAGCAGAGCGCCACCACCGAGGAGATCAATCGCAACACCACCAACATCCGCGACATCAGCCATGAGGTAGCCGCCGGCGCCGAAGAACAGGTGCGCCAGTGCGCCGTAATGGTCGAACAGGTCGGCCAGCAGGACCATCTGCTCGGGCGTTTCAAGGTCTGAGCACCCATACATCGGGCTGCACCTGCGCGCGCAGCCAGCACCAAACGATATGGAGCCGGATATGCGCATACTCGTAGCGTGGCTACTGTGCCTGGCCATGCATGGCATCGCCCAGGCGCAAACGCCCATCAGTGTTACGGTGCTGTGTGATGCCAGTTATCCGCCCTACAGCTACGCCGAAAACGACGAAGCCAAAGGCCTTTACAGCGATATCCTCCGTGCGGCCTTTGCGCGCATGCCGGGTTATCGCGTGAGTATCCGCCCGGTGCCCTGGGCACGCGGACTTTCGGCGCTGGAAAAAGGCACAGCCTTTGCCCTGTTCCCGCCCTACCACTGCCCGGTGGAACGCCCGTGGATGGATTACTCACGGCCGATACTGGAAGAAAGCGTGGTGGCCTTCGTACGCGCCGAGTTGGCTCAGCAACGTGCCATTGAGGATTTCCCGGCCGCCTACGCGGGCCTGCGTATTGGTCTGAACCGTGGTTTTAGCAGCATCACCGAACCCAAATACACAACCATGCTTGCAGCTGGCGAGGTCAAGCAGAGCTACGCCACTGACAACCGCACCAACCTGCTGCAACTTAGGCGCAAGCGCATCGATGTGTTTGTCAATGATCGCCTGTCGATCCTCTGGGAGCTGCAGCAGATGCACAACAAAGGGATGTTTGCCAGCAACGGGCTGAACTGGCTGGTTGAAGGCCCGAAGCTGTCCAGCGAGCATGGTCATCTGGGCTATACCCGCATCAATGAACAGGCCTACCCCTACAAACAGGACTTTAGGCAACAGCTGGATCAGGCCCTGCTAACCCTTGAGCAGGATGGCAGCATCGCCCGCCTGGCCCAGCGCTACAGCTCGATTGACCTGCTGCCTGCCACCGATAGCGGCTCTGGCGAGAACGCAACAAGCGGTAACGACCTCTGATCAGCATCAATTGCCCAAAGCAGTGCACGCCCGTACACTGCGCGCCTTTTTCCTAAGACGGGCGTACCTGATGCTTTTTCTACTGCGCATGCTGGCGATGGGCGTGCATTTCGTTCTGGCGGGCACTCTGGGCCTGCTGCTGGGTATCTGCCGCCCGTTCAATCCGGACAACAGCCGTCTCTGCGCGCGTCTTTATAGCGTGCCCGCACAGTGGTTAATGCGCTGGCGGTTGAAGGCTGATGCACAAGGCCTGCTGGAGCATCAGCGCTCTTGCGTGATCATCGCCAACCATCAGTCGAACTACGACCTTTACGTGCTCGGTCGCGTGGTGCCTGAGCGCACCGTAAGCATCGGTAAAAAGAGCCTGAAGTGGGTGCCGTTTTTTGGTCAACTCTATTGGCTGTCCGGTAATGTGCTGCTCGACCGAGGCAACGCCGCCAGCGCCAAGCAATCGATGCTGACCACCACCGAAACCCTGCGCAACAAAGACACCTCCATCTGGGTTTTTGTCGAAGGCACACGCAACCTGGGCAAAGGTTTACTGCCGTTCAAGAAAGGCGCGTTCCAGATGGCGATTGCCGCCGGTGTGCCGATTATTCCGGTGTGCGTGAGCACCTACATCAACCACATTCAGCTCAACCGCTGGGACAGTGGCGAGATCATGATCCGCTCGCTGCCAGCCATTCCGACGGAAGGCCTGAGCCAGGATGATTTGCCACAATTGGTTGAGACCTGCCGCCAGCAAATGCAGCAGTGTATTGCCGAGATGGACCAGCAGATCAGCCAGCGCGCCTAAGCATTCCAGCGCATAAAAAATGCCGTTCATTTCGCGAGGAATGAACGGCATTTTTGCAGGCCTGAATTCATAGAATAAGTGCAACGTTTGAAACGATAGGCAGAGGGCCAGCCACCGGTAGAATCCAGGCTCTCACACCAAAGGATTCAAGCGCAGATGACTACGCATTACCGGCAGCTGACCCTGGCCCAACGTTACCAGATTGA
>CAMCJM010000258.1 GCA_945874835.1 Pseudomonas synxantha
GACCGGCCATTTCGGTAAGTCGTGACCGCCTGTTTCGGAGCAGGCTGGAAATCGGTCACGTTGATAGCGAAATGAGCGGTCACGCGTTAGCGAAATGGCCGGTCACGATCTACCGAAACAGCCGGTCACGGTGGGCCGAAATACGCAGCTGAGCAAAACCTCGCCCAAGCTGGCAGAGGAACTGGTGCCGGGAATGATTTCCCTGTCGACCTTGCTCAAGGTGCTGCAAGCCTTGCTGCAGGAGCAGGTGCCTGTAAGGGACATTCGCACCATCGCCGAGGCCATCGCCAATGTGGCAGTTAAGAGTCAAGATCCCGCCGCTATGGTCAGTGCGGTCCGCGTCGCGCTGTCTCGCGCAATCGTGCAAGGCATTGTGGGACTAGAGCTGGAGCTGCCTGTGATCACCCTGGAGCCCAGGTTGGAACAGATATTGCTCAACAGTATCCAGAAGGCCGGTCAAGGCGCTGAAGATGGCATTCTTCTGGAGCCTGGAATGGCTGAGAAGCTTCAGCGGTCTTTGATGGAAGCAGCGCAACGTCAGGAGATGCTCGGCAAACCAGTGATCTTGCTGGTGGCCGGTCCGGTACGGGCAATGCTTTCACGCTTCGCGAGGCTGGCAGTTCCGAGTATCCATGTACTGGCATACCAGGAAATTCCGGATAACAAGCAGGTCACCATCGTTGCGACGGTGGGGCAGAACTAACCGAGGTTACAGGCCATGCAGGTCAAACGCTTTTTCGCCGCCGATATGCGCACCGCCATGAAGTTGGTGCGTGACGAATTGGGTGCCGATGCCTCGATCATTGGTAATCGCCGCGTGGTCGGAGGTGTGGAGCTGACCGCCGCCCTGGATTATCAAGCGCCCGCCGCACCTGCCCGCCAGCCTAACCCGGCTCTAGAAGCCGAGTTGCGCAAGACCCAAGCCAAGATCGCCAGCGCGCAAGCCGAATTAAGTACGCGCAGCCAGGTTGACGCCGGTAAAGACCGCCAACTCTTTGCGCCTGCTGCCAGTTTTCCGCTTTATAGCCCATCCTCCTCACCACGCACCCAGGCAGCTGCTGCGACAGGTGCTGCTGGTGCGGGTCAGCAAGCTCTGGATGCGATGCGCTTTGAGCTGCACGGCCTGCGTGAGTTGATTGAGGTCCAATTGGGTTCGATTGCCTGGGGGCAAATGCAAAATCGTCGCCCGCAGCAAGCCAACCTCTGGCGTCGCCTGCAGCGGATGGGGCTGCCAGCGGAGATTTCAAAACCCTTGCTGGAGCGCGTGGCCAATATTGCAGAGCCACGTCAGGCCTGGCGGATGCTGTTGGCGCATTTGTCACACGCGATCAAAACCCCGGCTCAAGAACCAATGGACGAGGGCGGGGTGATTGCGCTGGTCGGCCCGGCGGGCATGGGCAAGACCACAACGCTGGCTAAACTGGCCGCGCGTTACGTCCTCAAGTTTGGCGCGCAACATATCGCGCTGGTTAGCTTGGACAGTTATCGCATCGGTGCCCAAGAGCAAATCAAGACCCTGGGGCGCATTCTGAATGTCTCGGTGACGCTGGTTGATCCTGGCCAGTCCCTGACTCAGGCATTGGCCCCACTGGCGCGCAAGCGCGTGGTGTTAATCGACACGGCCGGCCTGCCGGCTAACGACCCAGCCTTGCGCATGCAGCTGGAAAGCCTGGCCGGTCGTGGCGTCAACGCAAAAAATTATTTGGTGATGGCGTCAACCAGTCAGGGCCAAGTGCTAAAAGCCGCCTACCATAGTTATAAGCGCTGCGGTCTGGTGGGCTGTATTGTGACTAAGGCCGATGAGGCAGCCAGTTTGGGCGAGGTTTTAGGACTGGCTATTAGTCAGCGTCTACCGGTAGCCTATCTCACTGATGGGCCTGCAATTCCTGATGATTTGCACGTGCCGCGCAGTCATCAATTAGTCAGTCGTGCAGTAGGACTGCAGGCTGCCGAAGATCCAAGTGAAGATACGATGGCGCAGATGTTTGCCGGCCTCTATCAGCAACCTACGCAATGTGTCAGTTAAGCGCAGTTTGTTGGTTAAACCGTGCTTAGCCGGCCAAGTGGCTCCAGTCGAAGTTAGACAAGGTGTTAGAAGATATGGGTATGCATCCCGTACAGGTGATTGCAGTAACCGGCGGCAAAGGTGGCGTCGGTAAAACCAACGTCTCGGTAAATCTGGCGTTGGCGTTGGCTGACCTGGGGCGTCGGGTGATGCTCATGGACGCGGACCTGGGCCTGGCAAACGTCGATGTACTGCTGGGTTTAACGGCGAAAAAGACACTGGAAGACGTTATCAGCGGCGAGTGTGACCTGCGAGACGTGCTTCTGCAGGGGCCAGGTGGTGTGCGTATCGTGCCTGCCGCTTCCGGTATTCAGAGCATGGTGCAGTTATCGCCCATGCAGCACGCCGGCCTGATTCAAGCCTTCAGTGAGATCAGTGACAACCTCGACGTACTCATCGTTGATACCGCCGCCGGTATTGGCGACGGCGTGGTGAGTTTCGTGCGCGCCGCTCAGGAAGTATTGGTTGTAGTCTGTGATGAGCCCACCTCAATCACCAATGCCTACGCCCTGATTAAGTTGCTTAACCGTGATCACGGCATGACGCGTTTCCGGGTGTTGGCCAACATGGCCCACAGTCCGCAGGAAGGTCGCAATCTGTTTGCTAAGCTGACCAAAGTGACTGACCGTTTTCTCGATGTTTCCCTGCAATATGTGGGTGCCATCCCCTACGACGAGTCAGTGCGCAAAGCCGTGCAGAAACAGCGCGCGGTTTATGAAGCCTTTCCGCGTTCGAAGTGCTCGCTGGCGTTCAAAGCCATTGCTCAAAAAGTTGACGCCTGGCCATTACCGGCCAATCCACGCGGGCATTTGGAGTTTTTTGTTGAACGTCTGGTGCAGCAACCGATTGCGGACACCGCCATATGACAGCAGCCTCTGGACTTCGTATGTATAGCAAGGCACAGGCGCAAGATTCCCAGCACCAATTGATCGAGCGCTATGCGCCACTGGTCAAACGCATTGCTTATCACCTGTTGGCCCGTTTGCCGGCCTATGTGCAGGTGGATGACTTGATTCAGGCCGGCATGATCGGCTTGCTTGAAGCGTCAAAAAAATACGACTCCAGTAAGGGTGCAAGCTTCGAAACATTCGCCGGCATCCGCATCCGTGGCTCTATGCTTGATGAAGTGCGTAAAGGTGACTGGGCCCCGCGCTCTGTTCACCGTAATAGCCGGATGGTCAGTGACGCTATTCGATTAATTGAGGCTAGAACGGGTCGAGATGCTAGGTTCTGTTGACGTAAGCCACCGGCTAGAATCTGGCTTTTGCCATGACCGACAGAAGCCAGTTAAGCGATACCGAGTGGGCTCATATACAAAGCCTGCTGAGTGCCACAAAGGGGATACGGCTACTGAACGCACCCAGTTGTCGA
>CAMCJM010000259.1 GCA_945874835.1 Pseudomonas synxantha
GCGTTGTCACCCGGAAATACGCCCCGACGGTTGGCGGATTTACGCGGCAGTATCGGCCTGCTATTCATAAAAAAGCGGCCCAGGCCATCGACACCCAGGGCGGTGAAGATGTCCAAGACCCGCTACCCAGTTGACCGCAAAGCTGCTCCACTTAAGTGAACAGCATTGCGGAGGTTATCCGGGCTCATCGCTGACTCAACGAGTTACTGCGCGAGTATCTGGCTCACGGTTGGATCTTTGAAGGCGCGGGTCAGCGCATCGCTCAACACGTCGCTCACCAGCTTGGTGTTGGTCGCTTGATTCGGTGCCATGCCAAAACGCTGATTGAGGGAAGCGCCATAACGACCGCTGTAACGACGGCTACTGTTCTGCACATCCAAGCGGATACTGGCGGTCATGTCCGCTTCAGTCACATACAGCCCTTCTTTCGGCGACTGGTACTTGAGCTCAGCCAAGGTCAACGTCAGTTGTGGGGCATTAAACGCATTGGCAGTGGGCGTGAAACCCAACAGCCGCACAGCGGCTTCTGCCTGTGCTTGCAGCTTGGGCAGAATATCCTGCCCCGAGACACTGATATTGCTGGTATCAGGATAGAGGCCACCACGCGTACCCAACACAGGGGACGGACGACCATCGGCAACACGCACCACCACTGGCTGACCCTGCCCCACAGCAGTCAGCGGGCTGATCAGCTTGGGTTCTGGACGCAGTTGTTGTGGGCTATGGGCGCAACCCACCAGAGTAAGGCTGGCAACAGCCACAAGACCTAACAGCAGACGATGCAGCATGCTCAACTCTCCATAATATAAGTGGGTGGAAAAGGCGCGCAGTATACCCATCGACCGAGACACCTGACAGCATCGGTATATGGGATGAAAAACCCGCTTGCAGGTTCCCGTAACCTCGCTGTCACGCACCTCTGGCATAAGACTTTAGTCTTCAGTGCTGACGAGTAATTGGACATGATCTCACTGCGCAACCTACTCGCCCCGCGCGTGCCAACGCGTTCATTTGCCTTGCTCGATGCCCAAGGCATTTGCCGCGTCTTGCACCAGTCAGCCCAGCCACCACAGGGCTTTGGCTGGATTGAAGTTGAGCACACGTGCCCAGCCTGGCTCAACAGACCGCTACCTGCAAACGTCAAAACGCTGCAAGTCACGCCCTGCTTACTGGCGTGATGATCGCTGGCCGCCTGACCGGCGGAAGAAGAAAAGTCACACCGGGCGATCAATTTTTCCGCTTTACCCTTATAATCTCGCCCCGATTATAAGGTCGCCTCCTGATCGGGCCCCGCCGTCACGCTGATGCACCATTTCATCGGCTGCGCCCCAGAGAGTCGCCCACTTCGCGCTGCCTTCGGCTGCCGTCTTTCCCTACGCAAAATGCCTGCTATTGCTGCACGGCTTTACTGCGCCAGAGATAAACGAGCCAAACAGACGCGTATTGAGGTTCACGACTCCAAAAGAGCGTGAAAAAACGGTTTGGAAAACTTCACAAGAGTGTGGCGAAAATGAACGATCTCTCGGTTGGCATCTGCTCGCAGACGCCGGCTTCCTGTAACCCTGAGCGTCTCGCCGACTGCTGATTGGCTGTGTTTACACAAGCTGACTAACGTCTTTTGAGTGCTGGTTTGCGGAGAAGTGGTAATGGCGCAGAACGATAACGAAACACTGGATGTGGTGCTGGTGGGTGCCGGCATCATGAGCGCGACCTTGGCCGTGCTGCTCAAGGAGCTTGATCCGGCGATCAAGCTGGAAGTCCTGGAAATGATGGAAGCTGGGGCAGTTGAAAGCTCCAACCCTTGGAATAATGCGGGCACTGGCCACGCCGGCCTGTGCGAGCTGAACTACACCCCCGAAAGTGCAGACGGTTCAATCGACATCAAGAAGTCGGTAACCATCAATACTCAGTTCGAAGAATCCAAACAGTTCTGGGCTTATCTGGTCGAGAAAGGCCGCTTCGGCCTGCCGAAATCGTTTATCAGCCCGATTCCTCACCTGAGCTTTGTGCGTGGCCAGAAAGGCATCGACTTTCTGAAAAAACGTTTCGACGCCCTGACGGTGCACCATGCCTTTGCAGACATGGAATACACCGAAGACCGTGCGACACTGGCTGAGTGGATGCCGTTGATGATGCCGGGGCGCGACCCGAAAGAGCCCATCGCCGCCACGCGCGTGATGGCCGGCACCGACGTTAACTTCGGCAACCTGACCAAAAGCCTGCTAGCTCACCTTGGCCAACAGAGCGATGCCAAAGTCACCTGCAAGCAGAGAGTCATCGGCCTAAAGCGCAGCGGCAAAGGCTGGTTGGTCAGTGTCAAAGACCTGCAAAACGGTAACCTGCGTGAGATTCAGGCCAAGTTCGTCTTCCTCGGCGCAGGCGGTGCAGCTCTGCCGTTGCTGCAAATGTCAGGCATCCCGGAAGGCAAAGGATTTGGCGGCTTCCCGGTAAGTGGCCAATGGCTGCGTTGCGACAACCAAGACGTGGTCAAACAGCACCAGTCCAAGGTCTACAGCCAGGCAGCGGTAGGCTCCCCTCCCATGTCTGTGCCGCATCTGGACACGCGTTTAGTGGACGGCAAGACCTCTTTGCTGTTTGGCCCCTATGCCGGGTTCACCACCAAGTTCCTCAAGCGTGGCTCGTTCCTTGATCTGCCGCTGTCGATCCGTTTTAACAACATCGGCCCCATGCTGGCCGTTGCGCGCGACAACTTTGATCTGACTCGTTATCTGGTCAAGGAAGTGCTGCAGTCCGAAACCCAACGCTTGGAAACCCTGCGCGGCTTTTATCCAGAGGCCAAAGCCGAAGACTGGCGCCTGGAGATTGCTGGCCAACGCGTGCAGATCATCAAGAAAGACGCCAAAAAAGGCGGCATCTTGCAGTTTGGTACTGAGTTGGTAGCTGCGGAAGACGGCTCGATTGCGGCCCTGCTGGGCGCATCGCCGGGCGCATCGGTCACAGTGTCGATCATGCTTGACCTGATCAACCGTTGCTTTGCCGAGCAGGCCAAAAGCGAGCAGTGGAGCAGCAAGCTCAACGAGATATTCCCGGCAATGGGCGCCGTATTGGCCAACGATGCCGAGCGATATCGTGAGGTACAAGCGCGCTGTGATGCTCTGCTGCAACTGCAGCAAAGCGCTAACGCGTAAGCACACTGAAATGCAAAAAAAACCGCCTACTCGGCTAATGCCGATCAGTTAAGCCTCCCTGCTTGACCTTTGGCCGCAAGAAATCAAAATCCGATGCCTGTATTGGCATCGGATTTTTTTATGCGTCTCGCTCGGGCACTGGAACTGACTCACAACATCGCCTCTACCCCCAAGTCGATCGAGGGATTGGATTCATTGCTCGATCCTGCCTTGGTCGAGCAAGCACTGGAGCAGGCAGGCGTGGCGACCTTGCGTAAGCGTCGCTTGCCGTTGGAAATGATGCT
>CAMCJM010000260.1 GCA_945874835.1 Pseudomonas synxantha
CGACCGCATCACTCACCACTGCGACATCCTCGAAACCGGCAACGACTCATTCCGCTTCAAGCAACGCAAAAAGGCGGTGAAAAGCACCTGAGCAACTGGAAACTTTTGGACGCTGTTGCCTGGAAAGTTTTGGATGCTGATTGACAAACCAGCAGCCCAATGCCGGATGTAGAGGCCCATACTTGTCCGCCAACAGGGACAATTCCTCTCTCCGCCGCTCTTCAAGCTTGCCAGCGAGCCAGATATCAGCTGCTTCCGGGTAATGTCGTAGAAGGCGTTCAGCCTGGAGGCGTATGGATTCAGGCAGGGATGAATCCCTAGATAAGTCGCGCAAGAAGTCTCTTGTCTGCACCACGCTACGGGTGCGCTCATGAACCATGGTCACGGCAACTCTCCTAATTTTCCGCTGGGGGAGACGGTTTCCCGTTAACGAGTCCTACGGCCCAGAGGGTAACTGTACTGATATGGAGAGCGAGCGACCAAAATCGGTCTCCCTGATCAATCGCTCTCACCACTTCGATCCTCTTGCGACTGGTTGTCTAAGCTCCTTTGTGTGCCCGCAAAGGCTAGGGAGATCCACGTTGATTGATTTGCTTTTGGAGCGCCGATAGCTCATCGAGGATTTGCGCCATGGGATACACATGCCCGTTGAGCATGCCGGCCTCTTGCATGTTGAGGTAATCCTTTTCTAACAGAACCCGATTGTCGCCGTCAGGCAGCAGATTCAGTTCGCCAGCCAAGCAGCGCTCATAGTGCGTCGTCGCGCTCCTGTAGAACACGTTCTTGAGGTCGATCACATTCGCCAACAGTTCAAGATCGTTCATGGCTCGCTTGCCGATCCCATGCTGAGCCAGCATGGCGAGGTCATACCAATGACGGGAAATCCGCTCACGGCCTTCTGTGATTTGTTTGTTGCACTGGGCATGGATTAACGTCACTTTTTCCCAGAAAGTACGCTCCGGTGCCAATACTACAACTCCCTCGGCCCGTGGAAATGCCACGCCCTGAAACAACTCAGCAACGTCGGGCTGGATGGTGTGAACTGCGTTAGGGTCGATAATATTGCGCCCACCGAACTCCACCAGCACGTAATCGCGCATGTAGCCGCCCCGATCTGCAACCCGTGACGGGTAGTAAACGTGCAGTTCCTCCCCATTCTCGCTGATACTAACTTCGCAGTCGGCGCCGCAGGCCAGCTTGGCTAGCTCGGATTTAAGGTGCGGCTGCACCACCTCATGGGTGTAACGCGATACTTCGACCTTGAGGGAGTCGCCAATCTGCGTACGCTGCCGACCGGACAGCTTGCTGAGTTCAGATAATGGGAGTTCGCAGCCCAGTTGCCGATAGTCGATGGTCACGTCTACGTCCTCGGAAAAACGCTTGATCACCGAGTAAACCTTCGATAGCGAGGTGCCCCCTTTGAACGCCATCGCCTTGCGGTTTGGCGTTGCAAAGAGGTGCTGGAGGACGAGAGATAGCCAGATGTCCTTCTCTATCACACTGGGCGAGCGCCCGGTCTCCGTTGCGGCAAACCCTAGCAGTTCGCCTTGTTCAGTTGCGGATATGTCGAAGTAGGACTCAGGCACTCGGTTTCCTTAGCGGCAAGGCTCAATGCCGACCGCATCCATTCCGGCATTTTGCAGGCCCGGAGCTTGTTAAGTTCTTCACTGCTGAGCGCACTGGTGATCTTGGAAATCACCTGGGCGGATAGCCCCTCTTTCCCGATGTAATGCAGAGCGATGAGCGCCATCCCCACCTTCGTGCCGGCATGCTGCAAGCGATTACTAGAGACGTGCTTGAGGCGTATCACCGCATTACCAACCTTGATTTCGCGACTCGAACCGCTAGTGTAATAGGTCGGAAGCACCTGCATTTGCGTGCTGAGGCCCAGCCTGCGAACGGCCTCTGCACCGTGCATCTGGATCGTCTCGCCGTTCGCCTTGGTGATGACTTCCATCACGGTCAACGGGCTCGGACGAACCTTGCCGGTGTACTTGCTCAGCTTTGGACGCATGTAGACGCCGCGAGTGACGCGCTCCAGAGAGCCAGCATGCACCAGCCGCGAGAGCGCTTTATCAACCGACGCACGGGAGCCGACCTGCGCGAACACTGCGCCGGCAAAGGGCCTACCCTTTTGCATGTGCTTGATTCGATTCGAAATAGCTTCTGCGACGGACATAAGAGCCTCCAGATGTCAGAAAAATACAGATATTTTCTGACGGTTAGGATGACTATAAGCCTTATATTGCGAGCTTTCCAGCCTAGCAACAGGCGCAAAGAAAGATGAAGAGGTGTTTCTGACGAACGCCATGCCCAGAACGAGTGCGTATTTCGGCCCACCGTGACCGGTCGTTTCGGTCGATTGTGACCGGCCATTTCGCTAACGCGTGACCGCTCATTTCGCTATCAACGTGACCGATTTCCAGCCTGTTCCGAAACAGGCGGTCACGCCTTAGCGAAATCATCGGTCACGGCTTAGCGAAACGCTTCCACCCCGTTGCGCATGACCTGACGCGACCGCCACCCTCGCCCGTTTTTGGGGAGTAGAGGGATGTCGGCGCAGCGAGTAGCCATGCGTAATATCAAAGAATGTTTGCGCCTCAAGTTCGAGGTTGGCCTCTCTCTCGAGAAGATCGCCCGGGCCTTGCAGTTGTCCAAGGGCGTCGTCAGCAAGTACGTCACGGCGGCCAACGAGACAGGCCTGGAGTGGACGGTGCTGGCCGCGCTGGATGAAGTGGCCCTGGCGGCGGCACTGTTGCCCACTGCCAAGGTGCGCCACACCCGCGGTGAGCGGGTGCTGCCGGATCTGATCACGCTCCACCGCGAATTGCGGCGCAATGGCGTCCCCCTGCAACTGCTGTGGGAGGAGTACGTCGCCGCCCATCCCGAGCAGCCGACCTACCGCTACACCCAGTTCGTCGAGCACTACCGCCGCTACGCCAGCACGCTCAAGCGTTCGATGCGTCAACAGCACCGGGCCGGCGAGAAGCTGTTCATCGACTACGCTGGCCCGACCCTGCCGGTGATCGACCCGGGTACTGGCGAGATCAGCCGGGCGCATATCTTCGTCGCGGCGCTGGGGGCCTCGAACTACACCTATGCCTGCGCCACGTCGGGTGAAACCCAGGTGGACTGGCTGACCGCGCTGGGTCAGGCGTTCAGCTACTTTGGCGGGGTCAGCGAGATGGTGGTGCCGGACAACCCGCGCGCCCTGATCGCCCATCCCGATCGCTACGAGCCGGGCTTGAACCGCGCCGCGCTGGAGTGCGCCCGGCATTACGACACGGTGATGCTGCCGGCGCGGCCGCGTAAGCCGCAGGACAAAGCCAAGGCCGAGGTGGCGGTGCAGGTCGTCGAGCGCTGGATCATGGCGCGGCTGCGCCACCAGCAGTTCTTCAGCCTGCACG
>CAMCJM010000261.1 GCA_945874835.1 Pseudomonas synxantha
GCTCGACCGCATCACTCACCACTGCGATATCCTCGAAACCGGCAACGACTCATTCCGCTTCAAGCAACGCAAAAAGGCGGTGAAAAGCACCTGAGCAACTGGAAACTTTTGGACGCTGTTGCCTGGAAAGTTTTGGATGCTGATTGACATGTAGCTGAAGCGCTCACCCAAGGTGGCCAGCGGAATGTGCAGGCTTTCCAGCAGCAGGCCCAACAGCGCGCCAACCGCCAGCGCGACCAAGTGTCCGGGGACTTTCGGCACCCAGCGCGGCCAGATCAGCAGCACCGCAAGGCACACCAGTGCGACCAGGCTATCACCCAGTTGCAGGCTGGGCAGGGCGTGCCACAAGCCGCTGAGTTGTTCGAGGTAGTTGTTGGCCGGGCCGACCAGTTGCAAGCCGAGCAGGTCCTTTATCTGCAAGGTGGCGATCACAATGCCGATGCCAGCGGTAAAGCCAAGGGTCACCGGGTAGGGGATAAACTCGATCAGCCGTCCGGCGCGCATCAGGCCCATAGCAATCAGAATCGCCCCCGCCATCAAGGTGCAGAGCAATAAATCACCCAGGCCGAATTGCAGGGTGACGGGCAGCAGAATCACCACAAATGCCGCCGTTGGCCCGGAGACGTTAAAGCGTGAACCGCCAAACAGAGCGATCAGCGTGCCGGCTACCAGCACCGTATACAGACCGTGCTGCGGCGCTACGCCCACGGCAATCGCCAGGGCCATGGCCAGCGGGATGGCAATAATACCCACCGTCAGTCCGGCGCTGAGGTCGCCGCGCAGTTGCCGCCAGCCGTACCCCGCGCGCAGACTTTGTCGCAAGGCACTAAACAGCGGCGGTAGTGGCACTGACATAAAAACTCCTGTGAGTTGGCGCGCAGTATAGGCCTCGTGCAGCGTCGGCTGGTTTGACCTAAGTCGGCTGGGCAACGTTCGGCGCGCATGCTAGCGGCGTGGCATGCGTTGAGCCGCTGCCCGCCGCAGAGGTACACTGCCGGCCCCGTGTGGCCTGGTTAGCTGGAGTGAGAGATGCGTAAAGACAAGAAACAGGTGATTGGCGATGAGATTGGTGACGAGCCGATCAAGCTGTTCCTCAGTGTTGAGCCGGCCGATGCCACGCCGCCGTCGCTGCACAAACTGGTTAAGGCCTACCGTGGCCTGCGCATTGATGACTTCGAGCGCTTTGTCGGCTTCTTTGTCGAAGCCGGATACGACCTGAATGCCAAAGACGCCCAAGGCAATGACTTTGTCGCACTGATTCAAGACCAACGTTTTGCCGAGCCCTATATAGACGTGATCAAAGCCGCTCGCGGTTAACCGTTCAGTCAGCGCATGCAGCGCTGATTAAGCCCCAAAGGCCGCGACCCGTTCGCGGCTTTGTTGTTTCTGAAACCCGCTCTACTTTTTGCTAATAATCACGCAAATCAATAGTGCTGTGCGAGGCGAGACGACCGGTCATATTCTTGCCGGTATGAACTCAAGCATTCGACTCGACAAGCGTGACCTGATCCTCGCCAAAGGCGCTGAGGTGATAACTCGTCGCGGTTATCACGGTGCCGGTGTGCAGGAAATCGTGCAGGCGGCGGGGGTGCCGAAAGGCTCCTTCTACCACTACTTTGCCAGCAAAGAAGACTTCGCCCTGCAGGCCTTGCAGCACGTCTACCAGCCGCGTCTGGCGCGTTATGCCGAAGCCCTGAGCAACCCGGCACTTAGCCCACGCGAGCGTATCCTCGGTTACTACGCCGAACTGGTGGAGCACTTTGCCCGCCAAGAGCGCCTGGAATATCACTGCTTTATTGGCAGCCTGAGTTTTGAAATGGCCGACCTGTCGCCAACCTTGGGCGCACAGGTGGATGTGATTTTGCAAACCTCGGCGGACATCCTCCAGCGTTGTCTGGAGCAGGCGCAGGCCGCCGGTGAACTCGCCGCCGACGAAGACTGCCGCAACCTGGCCGGCTTTATCGCCAACGCCTAGCAGGGCGCGCTGACCCGGCTCAAAGTCGCCAATAACACCCGCGTCCTGAGCGACTTTATCCACCGCCTGCAGCGGTTGCTGCAGGCCTGATTCCCCTGTTCTTAACCCATTGCGGTGCTCCGCGCACCCTGAGGAATGATGATGACCGATCCCGTTAAAGCGCTGTTCCAACCCTTTACATTGGGCAACCTGGAGCTGCCGACCCGTGTGGTCATGGCACCGATGACCCGCTCCTTTTCTCCGGGTGGCGTGCCGAACAGCAAGGTCATTGAGTACTACCGTCGCCGCGCCGCTGCCGGTGTTGGCCTGATCGTCACCGAAGGCACTACCGTCGGTCACAAAGCCGCCAATGGCTACCCGAACGTGCCACGTTTCTATGGTGAAGACGCCCTGGCCGGTTGGAAGAAGGTGGTAGACGCCGTGCACGCCGAAGGCGGCAAGATCGTTCCGCAACTCTGGCACGTGGGTAACGTGCGCAAGCTCGGCACCGAGCCTGATGCCAGCGTGCCAGGCTACGGCCCAAGCGAAAAAATCAAAGGCGACACCGTGGTCGTGCATGGCATGACCCAGGACGACATCAACGAAGTGATCGCCGCCTTCGCCCAAGCGGCCAAAGATGCCCAGGCCATTGGCATGGACGGCGTGGAGATCCACGGCGCTCACGGTTATCTGGTTGATCAGTTCTTCTGGGAAGGCAGCAACCAGCGCACGGATGAGTACGGCGGTGATTTGGCCCAGCGCTCGCGCTTTGCCATCGAGCTGATCCAGGCCGTGCGCGCTGCAGTGGGCCCGGACTTCCCGATCATCTTCCGCTTTTCGCAGTGGAAGCAGCAGGATTACACCGCGCGTCTGGTGCAAACCCCGGAAGCGCTGGGTGCCTTCCTCAAGCCGCTGGCGGATGCTGGCATGGATATCTTCCACTGCTCGACACGCCGCTTCTGGGAGCCGGAGTTCGAAGGCTCGGACCTCAACCTGGCAGGCTGGGCGCGCAAGCTCACCGGCAAGCCGACCATCACCGTCGGCAGCGTCGGCTTGGATGGCGAATTCCTCCAGTTCATGGTCAACACCGACAAAGTGGCGCAGCCTGCCAGCCTGGAAAACCTGCTGGAGCGTCTGAACAAGCAGGAATTTGACCTGGTGGCTGTCGGCCGTGCGCTGCTGGTAGACCCGGATTGGGCCGTGAAGGTGCGTGAAGGCCGCGAGCAGGACATTCTGCCGTTCAGCCGTGAGGCCTTGATGAGCCTGGTTTGATTGATCGCTTTACCCGTGTTGCGCCGCACAACTGCGCAACACGTCTCAAGCCCCGGCACATCGGCAATGCTGTTCACTTAAGCGGAGCAGCTTTGCGGTCAACTGGGTAGCGGGTCTTGGACATCTTCACCGTCCTGGGTGTCGATGGCCTGGGCCGCTTTTTTATGAATA
>CAMCJM010000262.1 GCA_945874835.1 Pseudomonas synxantha
CTTCGTCAACAGCATCAATTTCAACTTCGATGCGTCTGCGTATATCGCCGGCATACCCAGTTCGCGCATCGCCTACATGCATGTCGCCGGGCATTACGATGAGGCCAGTGATCTGAAAATCGACACCCACGGCGCGCCGGTGATTGACCCGGTGTGGACGCTGCTGGAACAGGCCTACGCCGCCCATGGCGTGCGCCCGACCCTGCTGGAGCGCGACTTCAATTTTCCGCCGATTGCCGAGCTGTACGCCGAGCTGGCGCAGATTCGTCAGCTGCAGGCGGCGACTCAGGTTGCCGTTCCGCTTAGAGACTACGGCACATGAGTGGCATTGAGGCACAACGCGCATTGGCCGCGCGTATCCGTCAGCCTGCGCAACAGCCGTTGTTGGATGGCATTACGGCCGAGCGCATGGCGGTGTATGAAACGCTGTTTTTCAACAATATCGAAGATTTTATCAGCGGTGCCTTTCCGGTGCTGCGACGGCTTTTCGAGGCCACTCGTTGGCAGCGCTTGGTGCGCTGTTTTATCGCCGAGCATCAAGCGCACACGCCGTATTTTCTGCAAATCAGTCAGGAATTTCTCGCTTGGTTGCAGCAGGGTTATGTCGCCGAGGCGGGTGATCCGCCTTTCATGCTGGAACTGGCGCATTACGAATGGGTTGAGCTGGCGCTGGATGTTAGCGATGCACTGGTGCCGGCGCAGGGCTGGTCGCCCTTGGCCTGGCCGCTGGCTTATCAGTGGCCGGTGCAGCGTATTGGCGTGGACTACCAGCCGCTCACGCCACCCGCTGAACCGACCTGTTTGCTGGTGTGGCGCGATGCCCAGGACAAGGTGCGCTTTATGCAACTCAGCCCCTTTGCCTACCAATTGGCAGCGCGCCTGCAGGCCGGCACCGAGGCTGCGCCAG
This sequence comes from Pseudomonas synxantha, assembly GCA_945874835.1. Classification (GTDB taxonomy): domain Bacteria; phylum Pseudomonadota; class Gammaproteobacteria; order Pseudomonadales; family Pseudomonadaceae; genus Aquipseudomonas; species Aquipseudomonas synxantha_B. Next base: position 908 of record CAMCJM010000262.1, read on the forward strand.
CCTTGCATGAACTGGCGCAACAAAATGGCCTTAACCCCGATGCCACCTATTTTGCCAACGCCCAAAGCTTGCTGGATGACTGGCAGCGCTTGGCGATTTGGCAGCCCTAATTCCGCAAATAACCGCCGTTTTGGAGAGTGATCATGTTGAGCTTTTTCAATCGTCTGCAGGACGCCTTGGATGCAACGAGGCGCTTGGATTTTCTTGGGCCGTTGCTGCTGCGCTTGTATCTGGTGCCGGTGTTCTGGATGGCCGGTACACACAAACTGGCCGATATCGACGCCACCGCCGCCTGGTTTGGTAACCCGGACTGGGGCTTGGGTTTACCTTTCCCAGAGCTTCTGGCTTGGGCCGCTGCCTTGACCGAGACCGGCGGGGCGCTGCTGCTGTTGTTTGGTCTGGCGGTGCGCTGGGTGAGTATTCCGCTGATTGTGACCATGCTGGTGGCGATCTTCGCCGTGCATCTGCCTTATGGCTGGCAGGCGATTGCCGATGCTAGCGCGCCGTTCGCCAATGAGCGGGTTATGGATTCGGTAGAAAAAATTGCACGGGCCCGAGAGCTGCTCAAAGAACATGGCAATTACGACTGGCTGACCAGCAGCGGCAAGCTGGTGGTGCTCAATAACGGCATTGAGTTTGCGGCGACCTACTTGGTGATGCTGGTGGCACTGTTCTTCAGCGGGGCCGGTCGCTGGCTAAGCCTGGATTTCTGGCTGGACAAGGCATTGCGTCAGCAATCTTGAGCCGCATCGGGCTCGCCGCCGCAACGGTGTGCGAGCTTTGGCTAGAACGGCCGTAAATGGTTATTCGTAAACGAAGTAAAAAGTTCCGTTGTCATCAAATATTTATATAACAGCAATTGAGCTGAAATAACCCCCCGCCAAGATTCCCTCCAGCACGAACGAGCCCTAGCGCTCGGGTGTTTTCAACACTTAAAAGTCCATTTAGAGGAATCTTCGATGATCCGTAAGCACAGCTTTCGTGGAGTAATGGCCGGCTTCGCCACCAGCGCTCTGGCTCTGGCCGTTTCCGCCCAGGCTTTCGCCGGTACCGTCAGCACCGACGGCGCCGATATCGTGATCAAGACCAAGGGTGGCCTGGAAGTCGGCACCGTTGATAAAGAATTCAGCTTTAAGCTGGGCGGCAAACTGCAGTGGGACGCCACCAGCTTTGATGGCCTGATGGCTGGTCGTCAGGCTAAGCCCTTCGACGACACGTTCAACACCTTTATTCGTCGCGGCGAAATCGGCTTTGAGGGCGTTGCTTATAAGGACTGGGGCTATGGTCTACGTGTTAGCTATGACGAAGGTGATAGTACGGACTTCGATCGTGCCTACATCACCTACAGCGGTCTTGATTTTGTCGATATCACCGTTGGCCAGTTCGGTGTCGACTATGGTCTGGAAAATACCACCAGCTCGTCATGGATTACTGGCATCGAGCGCCCGTTCATGTATGACTTCCTCAACGGTACTGCAGACGCCCATTTTGGCGTTAACCTCATGCATACCGGCGAAAATTATGGCCTGATGGTCCAGGCTGCGAACTACGAAAAGAAAGAAAGCGACGGCAACGATGAGTTGTTTGGCTACACCCTGCGTGCTAACTGGGCGCCATATTTGAATGGCACTGACGTAGTGCATTTGGGTGCCAATTATCACAGTAATAACCCAGACGACAATAGCTCCAGCGTGCGTACCCGCATGGGTATCCGCAGTGATGACGACGCACGTATTGCCTTCGGTAGCACCGCCAAGACTGACAAAGACGTTGAGTGGCTGCTTGAAGCGGGTGCTCAGTTCGGCTCTTTCCGCGCTGCAGCTGAATACTTTCAGCGTCAGGTCTCTGGCGAAACCGCCGGTGGTGCTGATGCTGACGTAGATGCTAGCGGTTACTACGGTCAGGTGTCCTACATGATCGGTGGTGCTCGTGGCTATAAGGCCGGCGCGGGCAAATGGGATAAGCCAACTGATATGAAAGGCACTTTTGAAGTATTCGCACGTTATGAAAGCAATACTATCGATGCTGATGCAGGCGCTGTGCCTACTCAGTTGATGAGCGGCATTGTGGGTGTAGTTGCGCAGAACACTAGCAGTGACTTCACCGCCGATGCAGTGGTGGTCGGTGTCAACTACTTCGCTACCCCAGCCATCCGCATGAGCCTGAACTACGTTGATTATCAGGTTGACAACATCAACACCAACGCCAGTGTTACGAAGAACGGCAAAACCTACAAAGTAGAAGACGACGGCAAAGCCATCGTAGGCCGTCTGCAGTACGTGTTCTAAGTAACTCCGCTTAACTGTTGCTCCTACGTATTGAGCCCCGCCTAGTGCGTAATGCCGATCAGTTAAGCCTCCCTGCTTGACCTTTGGCCGCAAGAAATCAAAATCCGATGCCTGTATTGGCATCGGATTTTTTATGCGTCTCGCTCGAGCACTGGAACTGACTCACAACATCGCCTCTACCCCCAAGTCAATCGA
>CAMCJM010000263.1 GCA_945874835.1 Pseudomonas synxantha
GATTGACTTGGGGGTAGAGGCGATGTTGTGAGTCAGTTCCAGTGCTCGAGCGAGACGCATAAAAAATCCGATGCCAATACAGGCATCGGATTTTGATTTCTTGCGGCCAAAGGTCAAGCAGGGAGGCTTAACTGATCGGCATTAGGCCAGTGGCCTCCCTTTTTTGTTGGTGATGTGCCCATAGCCTCGTGTGAGACGACAACTTGTAGGTTGGCGTTGAGCGCAGCGAAGCCCAACAGCTCATGGCCGGCCTCGTTAGGCTTCGTCGCGATGTCCCTCAGCGGAACGCCGTCCGAGCCAAACTAGTCGTTAGGCGCGTGCTTTACCACGCTGCTGGGGTCTGGGTGCACCAGCACTTCGGCGCGCGGGAACTGCTCACGAATGGCTTTTTCGACCTGCTCGCAAAGCTCGTGCGCCTCCTGCAGGCTCAGGGTGTCTGGTAACTCAAGGTGCAGTTGGACGAACCAGCGCGTGCCCGACAGTCGTGTGCGCAGGTCATGCACGCCCAGCACGCCCGGTACGGCGCAGGCCAGTTCATGCATCTCGGCGCTGATCTGCGGGTCCAGCTCCTGATCCATCAATACCGTCGCGGCTTCGCGTGCAATGCTGATGGCGCTCCAGAAGATGTACAGCGCGATCGCAATGCCGAACAGCGCGTCCATCTGCGCCCAGCCGTAGCTAGCGAGAATCAGTGCCAGCAGGATGCTGCTGTTGAGCAGCAGGTCGGAACGGTAATGCAGTGAGTCGGCACGAATCGCCGTGGAGCCGGTGACACGCACCACATGTCCCTGAAACAGCAGCAGGGCGACCGTGACGGCAATCGACAGCAGCATCACCGCAATGCCGAGAGCCGGTGCGCCCAGTGGCTCAGGGTTGAACAGGCGATCAATGGCATGGCTGCCCACCAAAAGCGCACTGGCTCCGATAAACAAGGCCTGGCCCAGCCCAGCCAGTGCTTCCGCCTTGCCATGGCCGTAACGGTGATCGTCATCAGCCGGGCGCAGCGCGTAATGCACGGCGATCAAATTAAGCAGCGACGCGGCACCGTCGAGCAGTGAGTCAGTCAGCCCGGCAAGCAAACTGACTGAACCGCTCAGCCACCAGGCGACTGCCTTGGCCAGCGCCAGGCTGAGCGCAGCAGTTAACGCCGCATAAGTGGCCAAGCGCATTAGGCGTGCGTGTTGCAGGGGTGTGTTCACAGGGGTTCCGAAGGCTGGGAGCTATGAGCAATGCTAGCGTGCAAAAGCCCGCCGTGATGGCGGGCTTGCGGTGTATCAGGCGGCTGGGCGCAGGCCATACAGGGCCAATTGCTCAGCACTGCCGTGGTGTTGCATCAGGTTGGGGTGGTCAAACGGCAGGCTGTGGCCAGTTTGCTGCTCAATCAGCGCCTTAAGCTTGACTGGGTCCACGTTGCCATCGGTATCGACCAGATTCTGCAGGTCTTGCGGATCGACTTGCGAGGTCAGTCCGCCGGGCAGGTAAATGGCCCCGGTGGCAAAGTCGATACCAAAGGCAATCAGCCCAGGCAGTACAAAGAATAAAATGCCGATGGCGTTGAAGCCCGCCACGGCCGGGTCAATACGGCCTTCAATTTGGCCGCGACGCTCCGGGTAAAACAACGTGCCGCAGGCGGTCAACTGGGTGAATAGGGCCGCGGCCAGAAGGCCACCGATAATACGGGTTTGGGTACGCATTGAGCATCTCCTCGGAAAAAGTGGCGCAACTATATCAATGCCGTTGTGGCAATGCTGCTGCGTCAGGCGTTGCTCAGCGGCTGCGCGTACCTGCAGCCAGTATTGACTGCCTTCAGACAGCCGTAATGGTCAACAGGTTCGCCGCTATAATCGCCGGTCTTGAATGGAGCCTGCATGAATTCCCTGCCGATTGATGTGCTGCTGCCTGCGTTGTGTCAGGCCCTTGCCCTGCGTGATGAAGCCGTATTGGAAGCGCCGCCCGGTGCCGGTAAAACCACCCGCGTGCCACTGGCCATGCTGGATCAGCCCTGGCTGGCCGGGCAGCGCATCATCATGCTGGAACCGCGCCGTTTGGCCGCGCGAGCGGCGGCGGAGCGGCTGGCCAGTGAGCAGGGGGAAACGGTTGGCGAAACCGTCGGCTACCGCATCCGCCTGGACAGCAACGTCGGTCCGCGTACCCGCATTGAAGTGGTGACTGAGGGCATTCTGGCTCGGCGGCTGCAGGACGAACCGGCGCTGGAAGGTGTCGGGCTGGTGATTTTCGATGAGTACCACGTTTTGCTAAATGCGCAGGAAATCACATTGTCTTGTCAAAAAAGCCAGCCACGTCTCGCCTCAGGCTTTGGTAGCTGCCAGTAGGTGGAGTCGGGTAGGTGCTATTGCGCACTACTCAATCTCCTTGGCTGCAAAGCGCAATGCCGACCGCATCCACTCCGGCATCTTGCAGGCCCGGAGCTTCATCAGCTCTTCGCCGCTCAGCGCACTAACAATCTTGGAAACCACATTAGCGGACAGCCCTTCTTTCCCGATGTAGTAGAGAGCAGTAAGCGCCACACCTACCGTCGTGCCGGCGTGCTGCAAGCGGTCCTTGGATACGTGGCGGAGGCGAACCACCGCATTGCCAACCTTGATCTCGCGAGTAGATCCGCTGGTGTAAAAGGTCGGCAACACCTGCATCTGTGTGCTGAGGCCCAACCTCCGAACAGCCTCCGCGCCGTGTATCTGGATCGTCTCGCCGTTCGCCTTCGTGATGACCTCCATGACAGCCAGCGGACTCGGGCGCACCACCCTGCCGGTGTACTTGCTCATTTTGGGGCGCATGTAGACACCGCGAGCGACTCGCTCCAGCGTGCCTGATTGCACCAGCCTAGAAAGCGCTTTATTAATCGACGCACGGGAACCGACCTGCGCGAACACCGCGCCGGCAAATGGCCTCCCCTTTGGCATGTGCTTGACTCGATTTAAAATAGCTTGCGCGACGGACATATGAGCCCCAAAAAGTCAGAATCCACATATTTTCTGACGCCCACAAAAACTATAAGCCCTGCCAAAAACAGGACCTCCAGGCCAGCCACAGGGGACAGAGGGACAGCAAGATCAACACTCACTGTGCGGCCACGGAACCGGCCCCTCACACACCCTCGCTGAGTAATCAGTCAGGTTCGACTAGAGCTCTCAACTCCTCACCAACCTTCTCCAGGAGCTGCTCAAAACTTTCAGGAGCTTCGGATCCAAGCAAGTAGGTCAGGGCCAAGAGGGTGACAGGGTGAGTGTCGAGCACCGTGCAGAGGCTATCGAGCTTTTCGAGAGTCGGGCTCGTTGCCCCGCGCTCCAGCATGCTGACGAAGGTATGTAGTGGTCTACTTTCCCCGGACACCTCGATAGGTGGAAAATCCATCCATTGAGGAGTTT
>CAMCJM010000264.1 GCA_945874835.1 Pseudomonas synxantha
GCTGATAGCGAAATGAGCGGTCACGCGTTAGCGAAATGACCGGTCACGATCTACCGAAACAGCCGGTCACGGTGGGCCGAAATACGCACTAGTCGAGCCTCAGTGTTTGTAGGCGGGATTAGCGCAATAAATACCCCGCATACATAAAACTGTCATTTAACAGGCCTAAATTGGCCTGGGTCTTGCTGATCTAGACCAGACCTTCACCGCACCTAACTCGCAAGGGAGTTTCCAATGAAACAACTGCTGCTGGCTTCACTGATGGGCTCAGCCATCGCCCTGGCCACCTCGGCCATGGCTGCTGAAACGGATTTGCAAGCACTGGAAAAGGCCGCGCGCGCTGAAGGCGCGGTGAACAGTGTGGGCATGCCCGATAGCTGGGCCAACTGGAAAGACACCTGGGCCGACCTGAACACGCTGTATGGCTTGAAACATATGGACACCGACATGAGCTCGGCCCAGGAAATTGCCAAGTTCGCCGCTGAAAAAGAAAACGCCACGGCCGACATCGGTGACGTGGGCGCCGCTTTCGGTCCCATCGCCGTACAGCAAGGCGTTACCCAGCCTTACAAACCCAGCACCTGGACACAAATCCCGGATTGGGCCAAAGATGCCGATGGCCACTGTATGCTTGCCTACACCGGCTCCATTGCCTTTATCGTCAACAAGCAACTGGTCAAAGACATTCCGCGCTCCTGGGCTGACCTGAAAACCGGCACTTACAAAGTCTCGGCCGGTGACGTCAGCACTGCTGCACAAGCGGTAAACGGCGTTCTGGCAGCCGCCATTGCCATGGGCGGTAACGAAAGCAATGTGAAACCGGCGCTGGAATTCTATGGCGAGCTGGCCAAACAAGGCCGCCTGTCGCTGGCAAACCCGACCATCCAGACCCTGGAAAAAGGCGAAGTGGAAGTGGGCGTGGTGTGGGACTTCAATGGCCTGTCCTACCGCGACCAGATCGACCCGGAGCGCTTCGAAGTGCTGATCCCGTCTGACGGTTCGGTGATTTCCGGCTACAGCACCATCATCAACAAATGGGCGAAAAACCCTAACGCGGCCAAGCTGGCCCGCGAGTACATCCTCAGCGACGCCGGCCAGATCAACCTGGCCAAAGGCAACGCCCGCCCCATCCGCGCCGAGCACCTGACCCTGCCCGCTGAAGTGCAAGCCAAGCTGCTGCCGCAAGAGCAGTACGCTAAAGTGCAGCCGATCAAGGATGCGGCTGCCTGGGAGGCCACCTCCAAAGCACTGCCGCGCCTGTGGCAGGAACACGTCATCATCAATATGAACTAACGCAATCTGGCCCCGGATACACGCCGGGGCCGATTCGTTGCTAAGGCTTTCAATCATGTCGCACAACGTCATCTTCGTGGTTCTGGATGGCTTGAGCTATCAGGTAGCCCAGCACGCGCTGGGGCATCTGCAGGCTTACTGCCAGGCCGGACGCGCCGCACTGTACAAGCTCGACTGTGAACTTCCCGCGCTGTCACGCCCGCTCTATGAAGCCATCCTGACCGGTGTTACGCCGATCGAGAGCGGCATCGTCAATAACGATGTAGCGCGCCTGTCGAACCAGCGCAGTCTGTTCCACTACGCACGCGATGGCGGCCTGATCACCGCTGCAGCGGCCTATCACTGGGTCAGCGAGTTGTATAACCGCTCCCCATTCCAGGCTGCGCGCGACCGTCACACGGCAGACGCCAACCTGCCGATTCAGTACGGCCACTTCTACTACGCCGACCAATACCCGGATTCGCACCTGTTCGCCGATGCGGAAAGCCTGCGCCTGCGCCATGCGCCCAATCTGCTGCTGGTGCACCCGATGAACATCGACGACGCCGGCCACAAGCACGGCCTCGACAGCGCGCAATACCGCAACAGCGCGCGCATGGCTGATGTGCTTTTGGCCGAGTACATTCAGCCCTGGCTCGATGCCGGTTACCAGATCATGGTCACCGCCGACCACGGCATGAACAACGACCGTAGCCACAACGGTTTGCTGCCAGAAGAACGCGAAGTGCCGCTGCTGGTGCTCGGCAGCGCCTTTAGCCTGAACCCCAACGCGCAGCCCAAACAGCTGGAGCTATGCGGCACCGTCTGCGAATTGCTCGGCGTGGCCCACGACAAACCTGTCTGCCGGGAGCTTTTATCGTGATACCTGCCCTGCGCGGCAAATGGCTGGCGCTGCTGTGCCTGCTGCCCTTTGCCCTGTTCTTTATCGCCTTTCAGATTGCCCCACTGCTGTGGGTGGCCAGCAACAGCCTGCAAAGCGCCAACGGCTGGGGGCTGGGCAACTTTAAAGAAGCCTTCGCCTCACCGTTTTACCGCCAGGCCATGCGTCATAGCTTGGAAGTAGCGTTCTGGTCGAGCCTGTTTGGCATTGTCATCGCCATCATCGGCAGCTACTCGCTGCGCCAGGTCGACAGCAAGCTGCGTGACTTCGTCATGGCGTTTTCCAACATGACCAGCAACTTCTCCGGCGTGCCGCTGGCGTTTGCCTTTGTCATCCTGCTTGGGTTTAACGGCGCGCTGACTATCCTGCTCAAACAGGCGGGGATCATCGAGGACTTCAACCTCTACTCGAAGACCGGCCTGATCGTGCTCTACACCTACTTCCAGATTCCCCTGGGCGTGCTGCTGCTCTACCCCGCCTTCGACGCCCTGCGTGAAGACTGGCGTGAATCCGCGCAATTGCTCGGCGCGAGCAACTGGGCGTTCTGGCGGCATATCGGCCTGCCCGTGCTGACCCCGGCGCTGCTCGGCACCTTCGTCATTCTGCTGGCCAACGCCCTCGGCACTTACGCCACGGTCTATGCGCTGACCACGGGCAACTTCAACATCCTGCCAATCCGTATTGCCGCGATGGTTTCCGGCGACATCTTCCTTGACCCGAACATGGCCAGCGCCCTGGCAATGGTACTGGTCGGCCTGATGACCCTGATCACCCTCGTTCATCAATGGCTGCTGCGCCGGAGCTACCATGTCCCACGCTGAAAAACGCTCACCGCTGTTCCACCAACTGGTGGTCTACAGCCTGCTGCTGATCCTTATGCTGCCCCTGCTCGGCACCTTGCTCTATTCGTTCTCCACCAGCTGGTCGGCGAGCGTGCTGCCCAGCGGGCTGACCTTCAAATGGTATGTGGCGTTGTGGAGTGACACGCGCTTTCTCGCCGCGTTCGGCCGTTCGCTGCTGGTTTGCCTGGCGGCGCTGGCGCTGTCACTGGTGCTGATTCTGCCGCTGCTGTTTGTTGTCAGTTATCACTTCCCCAAACTGGACGGGGTGATGAATGTGTTGATTCTGCTGCCGTTTGCCATCCCGCCAGTGGTGTCCTCGGTCGGCCTGATGCAGCTTTTCGCCGGCGGCCCGCTGCCGATTCTCG
>CAMCJM010000265.1 GCA_945874835.1 Pseudomonas synxantha
TCGACCGCATCACTCACCACTGCGACATCCTCGAAACCGGCAACGACTCATTCCGCTTCAAGCAACGCAAAAAGGCGGTGAAAAGCACCTGAGCAACTGGAAACTTTTGGACGCTGTTGCCTGGAAAGTTTTGGATGCTGATTGACAGCCTGAACCGCCGTATACGGAACCGTACGTACGGTGGTGTGAGAGGACGGCGGATGTAAATCCGCCTCCTACTCGATCTGATGTTTGTTGTGGTGTTTTAAGGCTGCTCTGCCGCCTCAGTGGCTCAAGCACATTTCGTCGGATTGGATGCTGGCTAGGAGTAACTTTCGGTAAGATCCGCCGCCGTATTTAGGCTGCTCGATTTAGTGTCGTGCGTGGTGTGAATCAGGCGAGGCGTTATGCCTGCCCTTGAAAACCGAGGTTGAGCATGTCTTTGCACGCGCTCTGGTGGTTAGTTGAGGCCCAGCCCGGGCTTTGGCTCAATGGATTGGCGCTGTTTGTCGCGTTGGCAGGAAGCTGGTTGCTGTTGGCCACTCGCCTGCGGGAGCAGCGGGCATTGGGCCGCTTACTGGCGGGCAGTGAGTTGCAGTCGCTGGACGCGGCGGGCTATGCGATGGATGCGCCGACGCAACGCATCAATCAATTTTTTTACCGCTTTGGTGCAGTCTGTTTGCTGAGTGCCTTGCTGCTTTCATGGCTCAGTAGCGGTTTGTGAGTGTTTACGGGCAATGAAGAAACGGCAGCCCTGAGCTGCCGTTTCTTTTGTGCTAGAGCGCGAGCCCTGCTTTGACGCGGTACTGATTACGCACCGGGTTTGCATATTGCAGAATCAGGTAGGGCTGCTGCTCGGGTGGGCAATTGTCCAAGCGGCGCTGCCACTCGGTTTGCGCCTTTTGCAACTCTTCAGCGGGGAACAGGTCGGCCGCGGCGGGTACCTGCAACTGCGGGTCGCGGCCCGCCCATTGGGCATAAGCTAGATAGTGGGCAGGGAACAGCCGGTAGCCGCTGAGAATCTGTCTGTCCATTTCTGCGGCCAGCAGTTTGCTGTCGTCCTGGCCTTGGCTGACCGGGGCGCTGAAGTGCACATGCACGCGCCCCTTGTAGCCGGTAATGCCCAAGCCAATGCTTTGATCATCTTCGCCAGCCGCCTTGGTATAGCCGCCGCTGCTTTCGCGGATAAATAACTCGCGGGCTTTGGCTTGATCGCAAGGGTCGTACTCGTAGCTGATGGACACTGGCGTCAGGCGCAGCGCGCTGATCACATCGGCAAAAGGTTCAGCTTTGCGGCTCATGTGGAACATCTTGAGGATGGCCGAGTCGGTGCGGTCATCACCGTCTTTGGCGCGACCTTCGGCTTGCGCAATCCAGATCGATTCACCATCGTTGCGAATCGAATGATTGATATACGCCGATAGCAACTGGTAAGCCGCCAGCTTCTCGCGGCGTCCGCTGATCGAGCGGTGCACGATAAAGCTTTTGTTAAGGCGCATTAGGTCGCTGACAAAAGGCTTCTGCAGCAGGTTATCGCCAATGGCAATCCGTGGCGTTGGCATGCCCGCATGGTAAACCGCATAGTTGACGAAGGCTGGATCCATGACGATGTCACGGTGGTTGGCCACAAACAGGTGGGCCTTGTCTGCCTGCAGGTTGTCGATGCCCGAGTAGGTGACGCCGTCGGTGGCGCGCTCAATGGTTCGGTCGACATAACGCTCAATGCGCGTTTGCAAGTGTGCGACAGACTGGACATCGCCAAACTCATGGCGCAGCCGATAGGCTATAAGTGGTTTAAGCAGCCAGCCAAGTGATGCCGCCAGGCGCGGAAAACGAAACTGGGTGAGGATGTCGAGAAACGCATTGTCCGCCAGCAGGCGCGTCAGTACGGCTGGTACTTCGGCGTCAGCATAAGGCCGGATCGCATCAAATTCGCCCATCATGATCTCTTGTTGTGGTGGCTGTGGAGACGCTCACTGCGCTAGGTGTCTACTTACTCAGAGGGGGTTGCCCACTGCAGAGCCAGCTATAGACCAGTAATTATACGCCCAAGTCACAAGGAGTCTGCGATGCTCGAAAATCAAGACTATCAATGCCCCTACTGCGGTGAAGAAGTTGAGGCTGTACTGGATTTGTCTGGGGGCGACCAGGAATACATCGAGGATTGTCCGGTGTGTTGTCGTCCCATCGTATTTTCCCTGCAGATGGATGGGGAAGACTGGCGTCTGGACGTGCGCGGGGAGAACGACTGATGCAGCGTATTTATGAACCGCAAGATGTGATGGAAGGCGAGTTATTAATCAGCATGCTGGCCAGTGAAGGCGTTGAGGCGCATCTTGCGGGGCGGCACTTGGCTGGTGCGCTGGGCGAGTTGCACGCGTGTGGTCTGCTTGGGTTGATGGTTGAGAACGTTGACGCCGAGCGCGCGCAAGCCTTGATCGCCGCGTACAATGCCGCGCTGCCAATGCCTGGCGATGAGCCCGAGAACATTCAAGGCACACTGCTTTGTTAGGGCGCCTTGCGTCGGTGAGTTCTATTTACGCGCTATCGAGTTGCCCATGTGTGGACGTTTTGCCTTGTTTCGTTGGACGCCTGCTTTTGCGGCCACTGCGGGATTCCCTGTCGATCAACAGCCGCACTGGAGTATTTCGCCCAATAGCCAAGTGCTGCTTCTGCGTTCTGTGGCGGGTGAGCGGCAATTGGCGCGCGCACGCTGGGGGCTGACACCCCCCTGGCTAAAGGATCTGAGTAAAACCCCTGCTCAGGCTCGCGCAGAGACCTTGGCAGAGCAGCCGATGTTTCGCGATGCCTTTCGCCAGCGGCGCGGGTTACTGCCCGCCAACGGGTTTTACGAGTGGCGCGGTTCAGTTCGCAAGCGACCTTACTGGCTCAGTGGTGACGGTGTGCCCATGCTGCATTTTGCTGCTTTATGGGAGGCTTACCCGGTTGAGGGTCACGTGTACCTGAGCGTTGCGGTGATAACCCTCGCCGCTGCCAGCCAGCGCCGCCCTTTGATTTTGAGTGAGGCGGCTCAGCAAGCGTGGTTGGCAGACGATACGCCACTGGCTGAACTGCACAGTGTGCTGGTTAGCCCGCAACCGCAGTTGCGTGAGCGCGTGCTGGCCAATCTGGTTAATGACCCGAAACTGGATGCGCCGGAATGCCTAACGCCGCTGAGTTGACTCTCGCAAAGCAAAGGGCGCACTGCATGGCAGTGCGCCCTTTTTTGTGTGCGCCAGCCAAGCTGGTGACTTGGAGGTGAAAGTCCTCTACACACCCGGCAAGGGGAAGTGTTAGCCAGAGGCAAGGGTGTCGCGGGTGACTGCGAATCTCCGGAGCGCCGGCCGGAAGTAAGCCCGAGGCAAAATGCTGGCCTGACGAACAGGAAGCGG
>CAMCJM010000266.1 GCA_945874835.1 Pseudomonas synxantha
TGTTCCAGGCCCTGACCGGCCGCGTTTCAGTCTGATGGCGGAATCTAGGATGGGGCATACACCTCAATCGCGCTGGGTGCGTTTCACGCGGTAGTTATTCAGCTCTTCTGACTCGAATGTGTAAACCACCTGGTAGGGACACCCGAGGGCCTGCAATTCGCTCAGGCTGATCAAGCGGACGTAAGGCCCTTTTGGACAGACCTGAGCACGTGTCGATTGCAGTCCATCAAAGTTGTACATCATGGCTTTGAATGCATGATTCTCCACTCCGGGGCGTTCCATAACATCCCAAGCAAGGTCCAGATCGCCAAGCTCTAATTTCTGGCCATCGAGGTAGGAGCCAAACACTGCGATGCGGGTAACCCAGAAGTACTGCGCATCGGGAGGAAGCTCATTCAATGCCATTGCCGCCGCAACCGCCTTTTTAACCAATGCCTCTGCTTTTTTTCGAGGGAGAGGCTTACCGAACCTGGCGCGAGCCAGATCATCCATTCGGTCGGTCGGTAGAGCCCGCTCGGGTGTCGTATCGATGAAACCCTCTGCGATAAGTTGCTCCCAAGTTGGCCGTGCTTCTGTAGGGCTCACCCCGAGCACGACTGCCAAGTCATAGAGCTCAGCTGATTGCATGTCGGCAAGTTTGGCCGCGGCCTTGCGCAACAAGGGGCCGTTAACTCCAGCGTAGGGCCCAGCAGGCAGTAGTAGGGTCATAAGTCAGCCTGCGATTGAGGTAAGCCGGCTTCAACATCGCCATCAGATTCCTCTTCGTCGTCGTATACGGGTTCTAAGTCAGTGTCGTCGGGATCAATCCGTCGAATGCCGTCGGCATCCATTACGAATAAGCGCCTTGTCGAAGACCAGCTTCGGCCGCGAGGCGGTGTCGACGCGCCATCGAAACCCCAGCGGACCCACTGACCGTTCAACAGCCGACGCTCCATGCGACCCGACATGTAGTCAGTGTCAATAGGCCGATAACGAGGCCGGCCGATATGATGAGTCGCGTAGATTTGATAGCCAGAGAACGCCCAACACAGCTTGAGCTCACCATCAAAGATAGTGTGATAGATCAGCCTGAATGATGTGTATACGGCAGCTGTATGGCTTTCGGAGCGGTCGCTCCAGCCGTTTGAGTGTTTCAATGCAACAGGCATTTCCAGGCCCAAAAAAACCTTAAGTGCTTCTACGGCCACAGGCCAATGCTGTTCGGGCGCTTGATATCCGATGAGCTCGGGTGGGGCATTAGGATTCACATACCTTGAGCCTAAACCCACCAAGGCTCTCATGTTCGCATCGGTTTCATCTTCCGCGCGAGAGCGAGGCTGTAACAGGCGGATTCCGTAGTATTCGTTAAGGTGAGCGTTCTGTGCCATTTCGCCCACAATCTTCTCGATCCAGATCGGATCATAAATCGCAAGATGATCAGTGCCCCATACAAGCGTAATGAGCTTGGGAAGGGGAGAGGAAGCTTGAGGCATGCCTCTACTCCGGTAGGTGTGTTAGACGGACTATCGTTGCCCAGTCTAGCTTAGGCACCCATCGAATAGCTGCCTACCCAGGTTGCATATCCGGAGGCGCGTGAGAAAGTTGCTCCAACCACAGAATTGGAGTCAGTCATGCGCTCGTACGCTGAATATGTTGCTGCAGTCGCCGCTTACGGTGTAACCCCTATCTCAGAAGAGCAGTGGGGCCAGTGGCAGCGCGATTTGCCAGCAGCCCAGGCGGTAAGCATGCCGATGTCGCTTAACCATGCGGTTGCGCTCGCGCTTGAGGCTGGTGACCTGTATGGCTCTGCCGAGCTGATCAACCAGTGCGCTGAGCATGATCAGGTGTGCTGGTCGCAATACACCACTGAAGGTGAGACCTTTCCCGCCGGCGGGCTTTGGATGAACGTATTGGAGTGGATGAATGGCACCAGGCCTGATGCCTATCCACTGGCCGTCGCCCATATGTTGGATTTCGACGGAGAGCTGCCCTAACTACTAAGCACCCGGTCAACCGCGATCGCCGAGTTTAAGCCACCGTTTGAGGCATCGGCTTGTTCGGTCTAGCTCAGACTGTTCGAACTCTGAAAGCCCATGAAGCGGACAGGTGCCTTCATCGCGGATGACATCCTGCAGCAGCGCGACGGGCGGCAGGTCAGTTAGCTCATGACCGAGGTAACTCGCCTTCTTCACGACAACAGACATGAGCGTTTTACAGTTCTGGCGATGCCCTTTAATCGTCCTTTGGCTCAGACCTTTTTGAACCATGCCCCTTATGAAATCCGTGGCCAGTTTGCCGATTTCATTGGCGGTCGCCTGTGGCAGGTTGTCGGCAAGCGCAAGCTCGCGAATCAGGGATGCGCAAAACTCCGTATCGGTGGGCGGGAGTGCTGAGTTCATTCGTTCTTACCCAGCGCCAGCTCGCGCAAGGCAGCAGAAGCCAGGAACCCTGATCGCGAAGAATAGCGACTGTCCCGCTTAACCTGGTCATCAATCCGCTTGAGCAGGTACTTGGGTAGGGTGATGTTGATCCTCTCGGCCTTGCCCAGGTAAATGGCGGTGTCGAATTCAACTACTGACCAAATCCCGCCCGAATAATCGGGGTTGCGCATATGCGCATCGATGTCCTGCGGATACGGGAACTCAACGTCATCAGCTACCAAGCCTTCAAAGTGAAGCGCCAGTGCCTCCTGAACGTTGTCTAGGGCTTCTGTAACGGTGTCGCCGGCGGAGAAGCAGCCAGGTAGATCGGGAACCGATACGCCATAGCCTTGCTGATCACCTTTATGCAGTACCACGGGGATTTTCAAATCGGGATGCTCGTAGTGGGGATAATCAAAAATTTCAGTGTGTACTATGCGCACCGCTAAGGGCGTGTTCAAGCCGTTTCTGAGGATTCACGCTGAGGCGGTGACTACTTCGCCACATCAAGGGGCCTTGCATATTCATGCCGACTGAGAAAATGGCTGCACTAAATTGGACAGTGCTTGGCTCTGCCCCGTAGGGGAGGCGAGGCCAAATGCTTGAGGAATATGCCCGTGAAAGTGAATTTGCTGATCGCTACTGCCGCCATTGCACTCGCCCTCAATGGCTGTGCACTCAACAAGAGTCAAGTCGGCGCGGGCAATGCTGGCGCTGCCGATAAAGCCGTATCGGTAGTGCCGGTGTTCGTCACCCCTAACTGCCAAATCCTGGCTGGGGAGCAGCACTGCTACTGGATTGAACCCCGCGGCATGCAGCAGCGCGAGCACCGGGTTGAGCCTGCCGGCGCAAGGCGGGTGCCGGGCATTCCCCTTTAAACCGTAAGACCATTTTCGATTCGAGGTAGCGGCAAATGATCATCAGCAGTTCCGATCGTATTGCGGCG
>CAMCJM010000267.1 GCA_945874835.1 Pseudomonas synxantha
GACTCGGGATATCACCGACTACATCGTGGGCTTCTACAACAGCACCCGCCTGCATTCAAAACTGGGCTACCGACCACCCTCCGTCTTTGAGCGGGAATCGGTCGATAAAACACCTATCTTGGTGTCCGGGAAAACTTGACCACTACAAACATGGGTATACCTCCGGTGGCGATGCGCCGAGTCTAGAACCTGTCTCGGCTCTGCTGCGCGTCGGCGATACTACGTTAAAAACAGGCTCGGAATGCTCATTTACAGCTCGTAAACTCCGCTTCCTCGCCTGTTTTTGCCTTGTCTCGCTCTAGCTCGCGAGACCCGAAACAGATTCTATGCAGCTGCTTGCGCGGCTCCCAGCACTATTAATAAGCGTGATAACGGGGCGTTGGGGCGGGTCGCCCTGATAAGCCTGACCATAGGACCATGCTCATTGCTCCCCTCTCCCATTTATGGGAGAGGGGCTGGGGGAGAGGGCTGAAAACACCGCACATCGGCCAGGTATCCCTCTCCCTAACCCTCTCCCCGTAGGGGCGAGGGGATTGATCGCGTCCGGTCGCAGTCTAGTGTTTTTTTAGCCGGGCTCTGCTGTTTACCCGGCAAAGCCTAGGGCCAGCTCGCGGGTCAGTTCGGCGGCGCTTATCGCCTTGCAACCGGTGACATTCTGCCCGGCCCAGAGCGGCGAGAAGTCGCCGCTGCCCTGGCTTTCTGCCTGAGTGCGTAGCGGCGCAATGGCCGCAGTGGCCAGCGGAAAGGCGGGTGTGTGGGGGCTGATCGGCCCCAACTCGCGCATCAGCCGGTTAACGATTCCCCGCGCCGGGCGGCCGCTGAACAGGTTGGTCAGCGCCGTGTGCTGCGCGGCGGGGCTCTGCAGGGCGGCGCGGTGGATGGCGCTGGTGCTGGCCTCATCGCTGCACAGGTACGCGGTGCCGACTTGCACCCCCGCCGCGCCCAGAGCCATGGCCGCGCGCACCCCGGCGGCATCGGCAATCCCGCCAGCGGCAATCACCGGCAGCCTGACGGCTTGCACCATCTGCGGCAGCAGGGCGAAGGTGCCGAGCTGGCTGCTCAGTTCATCGGTAAGGAACATGCCACGATGCCCGCCCGCTTCCAGCCCTTGAGCGATGATCGCGTCCGCGCCGTTGGCTTCGAGCCACAGCGCTTCCGCCACGGTGGTCGCTGAGCTAAGCACTTTGGCTCCGCACGCTTTGACCCGAGCCAGCAGTTCAGCAGAAGGCAGGCCAAAGTGAAAACTCACCACGGCCGGACGGAACTCATCCAGAAGATCGGCCATCTCGGCGCTGAACGGCTGACGACCGGGGCCGCTGGCGATGCTCGCCGGGTCAATCCCGAACTCGGCGTAATAAGGACTCAGCGCCTCGCGCCAGGTTGCTTCGCGAGCAAAGTCGACGGCTGGCGGGGTATGGCAGAAGAAATTCAGGTTATAGGGCTTGCTGGTTTTCTCGCTCAGCGCCTGCAACTACTTGCGCAAACCGGCGGCGTCGAGCATGGCGCAAGGCAGCGAACCCAGTGCGCCGGCATTCGATACAGCGGCGGCCAAACCATGCAACTGCACACCGGCCATCGGTGCCTGAATCAGCGGCAGCTGAGTGCCCAAGAGCGCGCAGTGACATGGTGGTTCTCCCTGGCCAGACAAATAAGCCGTCACCGTACTGATCCATCTGGCGCCTGGCAAACTGGTAAACTGCCCGGCCACAGGAGCCCGCCCAATGAACTACCGCCACGCCTTCCATGCCGGCAACCATGCCGATGTGCTGAAACACTACGTTTTGAGCCGCCTAATTGCCTTGCTGTCTCGCAAGGAAGCGCCGTTCGCCTACCTCGACAGCCATGCCGGTATCGGCCTGTATGACCTGCGCGGCGATCAAGCCAGCCGCACCGGCGAGTGGCTGCAAGGCATCGCCCGGCTGTGGCAGGCCACCGATGTGCCGGACCCGCTACTGGACTATCTGGAAGTGATCCGTGGATGAACCCCGATGGTGAGCTGCGCCATTACCCAGGCTCGCCGGAGCTGGCGCGCCTGCTGACCCGCGAGCAAGACCGCTTGCACCTGAACGAAAAACACCCTGAAGACGGCCGCCTGCTCAAGGAAAACATGCACGGCGACCGCCGCGTGGCGGTGCACCTTGGCGAGGGCTGGTACGTGCCACGCGCCTTGCTGCCGACCCGCGAAAAGCGTGCCCTGTTGCTGATCGACCCGCCGTTTGAGCAAGTCGATGAAATGGAGCGCTGCGCCCAATCGCTGAGCGAAGCCATCAGCCGCATGCGTCAGGCGGTGGTGGCCATCTGGTACCCGATCAAAGACCTGCGTCAGCTCAGACGCTTCTACAGCGACCTGCAAAAAAGCAAAGCGCCCAAGCTGCTGCGCGTCGAGCTCTACGTCCACCCCACCGATGAGGCCGCGCGGCTCAACGGCTCCGGCCTGGTGATCAGCAACCCGCCATGGGGCCTGGAAGACGAACTCAAGCAGATCCTGCCGTGGCTGGCCCAGTTGCTCGGGCAAAGCCAGGGCGGCTGGCGGCTGGATTGGTTGATTGAGGAGCACTAAAAGGGACGCGAAAATATATCAACTTATCCGAATAAGCTCATGCTGGTGGGCATAGTTTCTAATAGTGGGTGTGGGTATGGTCGGTCCTGCTCGGTGCGGTAATTAGTGGCAGTGCTAAATTACTGCTGGTGTTAGCCTTCGATAGTAGTATGTGAGTTATCAATGGTTGGCATGGTTGTTGGTTTTCGTTCGCTACTTTGCTGGGGCATAAGTTAAAAGATATTGAGTAAAGTAAGCGAACGATTCTCTCGGTATGCATTGCTTGGGTATTTGCTATCGCGGTTAGGGGGTAAGCACAACGAATTGTTTGATCTTGCAGCCGTCGGCATTGTCATAAGTAATGCTTACTGCATTCCCTCCCGCTTGGGCCGCAATAGCTGCAGAAATTACCATCTTGCCATACCCTGAGTCGGTGCTGGGAATTGACATGATTCCGTAAAAGCATTCCTGTAAAGCGGGTTTTATCGCGATGCCAACCTGCGGTGCAGCGGGGTTGCTGGTGCTACCGACTGCAAGTAGGGTAATCAGGCCTACTACCGTTTTTTCTTCAGCCTGTGCTATTGATGATAACGCTATAAGAAAAAATAACAGCGAAGCCTTAAATTTATCGCTAAAGCGTGAGTTTTTCATCTGCAGCTCCTAGGTTCTGTTGACGTAAGCCACCGGCTAGAATCTGGCTTTTGCCATGACCGACAGAAGCCAGTTAAGCGATACCGAGTGGGCTCATATACAAAGCCTGCTGAGTGCCACAAAGGGGATACGGCTACTGAACGCACCCAGTTGT
>CAMCJM010000268.1 GCA_945874835.1 Pseudomonas synxantha
AGCGCCACGTCGTGGAGTGCCTGTTCGGCAAACTGAAGCATTACCGGCGGATTGCTACGCGTTTTGAGAAAAAGGCCTGTCATTTCAAGTCTATGCTGGCCTTCGCTGCAACCCTGTTGTGGCTCCGCTGATACGTCAACAGAACCTAGTACCTATTTCATCAGCAGGCTGGACACTTCCTGCATCTGCTGATCGGTCAGGCCTAGCTTGGGCAAGACCTTGAGCAGCGTGGCATGGGCGCTGCTCAAGGCCCCCTGCAGCGACGCCAGTTCACCCTGCAAGATTTCAATCTTCAAGCGTTTGGCCTCGGGATCAAGGCTCGGGTCACTCATGACCGCATTCAACTCCTCTTTCTTGGCCTCGATCTGCTCCTTGAGCGCGCGAATTCGCTTGAGCAGGTCCTTGATCAGATCCGGCAGGCCGCTTTCATCGATATCTTGGTTTTTCTGGGCGGCGGCGGAACGGGCCTTGCCCAGCTCCGACAAACTGACGCGCAGACTATCGCGCAGTGCCTGATCATCCTTCTCGCCGCCATCGAGGCCATCGAGGCCATCGAGGCCATCGGCGGTCGCGCTTTTGCGCTCAACCGCCAACCCCAGGCGGCCAATCATCGATGTCAATTCCACGCGCATAACCTTGCTCACTTGCAGATCCCTTAAACCGCCTGAGCTATCGGCTGCCCAGCGCCGTACTTGAACACTTGGTCAAGAAGCCATGTGACTGGCTGTCACCCGCTGGCTGTTGTAACCTTGAGCCTATTGTCTGCTCAGCTCAGGAACACTGACGATGTCCGAAAGCATCAAGTTGCATACCCCACATCAAGCCCATTGCAAGGACTGCAGCCTGGCGAGTTTGTGCCTGCCGCTGTCGCTGAATCTGGAAGACATGGACGCCCTAGACGAAATCGTCAAACGCGGCCGCCCGATGAAAAAGGGTGAGTTTCTTTTCCGTCAGGGCGACGCGTTCAACTCCGTCTTTGCCGTGCGGGCGGGCGCGCTGAAGACTTTCAGCCTGAGTGATGGCGGCGACGAACAGATCACCGGCTTCCACCTGCCCAGCGAACTGGTTGGCCTGTCGGGCATGGGCAGCGAGCTCTACCCTGTCTCGGCCATTGCACTGGAAACCACCTCAGTGTGCGAAATTCCCTTCGAGCGTTTGGACGAGTTGGCCGTACAACTGCCACAACTGCGCCGTCAGTTAATGCGCATCATGAGTCGCGAGATCCGCGATGATCAGCAAATGATGCTGCTGCTCTCGAAGAAAACCGCTGATGAACGTATCGCCACCTTCCTCGTGAACCTCTCCGCCCGCTTCCGCGCACGCGGCTTCTCCGCTAATCAATTCCGCTTGGCCATGTCGCGCAACGAAATTGGTAACTATTTGGGCCTTGCCGTCGAAACCGTATCGCGGGTATTTACTCGCTTCCAACAAAACAACCTGCTCGAGACCGAGGGCAAGGAAGTGCACATCATCGACCCTATCGAGCTGTGTGCCCTAGCTGGCGGCAACCTCGACAGTTGATCGATACGCTAGCGCAGGACAGATACGCGATGATTTTTGACGAGTTCAGCATCAAAACCCTGATTCGCCCCGTGGTGGACTTCCCCAAACCCGGGGTTATTTTCCGTGACATCACCCCCCTGTTTCAGTCGCCTCGTGCCCTGCGCATGGTGGCTGATAGCTTTATCCATCGCTATGTCGAAGCCGACTTCAGCCATATCGGCGCTATGGATGCACGGGGGTTTCTGATCGGCTCAATCATCGCCTATGAGCTGAACAAGCCGTTGGTGCTGTTTCGCAAGCAGGGCAAACTGCCTGCCGATGTCATCAGCGAGAGCTACCAGACTGAATACGGCGAAGCCAAGCTCGAAGTGCATGCCGACAGCCTGTGCGAAGGTGACAAAGTACTGATCTTCGATGACCTGATTGCCACTGGCGGCACCCTCCTCGCCGCCGCACAGCTGGTTCGCCGCTTGGGTGCCAGCGTGGTCGAAGCCGCCGCCATCATTGACCTGCCCGAACTGGGCGGCTCGGAAAAGCTTCAGGACAGCGGCATCCCCACCTTCGCCCTGACTCGTTTCGCACTTAACGATCAATAGCTTAGACACCACTCGTTGACTGCCTGCCCGGCAGTCAACTGCCTAGACTCCGCCCTCAGTTACTCGATCCATATACTTATGAGACCGCTATGAACTCGCCTACCCTGCACTGGCGTTTGCGCCTTGACGCGTTGATGGAAAGTAAAACCATCACGCGCCTCATCACCACGCTGATCATCATCAACGCCGCCATCCTCGGCCTACAGACCTATCCCGCGCTGATGGCCGACTGGGGGCCGCTGTTGGGCACCCTGGATAAGCTTATTTTAGCGGTGTTCATTCTTGAACTGGCCCTGCGCTTCACGGCACGCGGCCTTGGCTTACTGCGCGCCCCCTGGGCGGTGTTTGATTGCCTGGTGGTCGGCGTGGCCTTGGTACCGGCCAGCGGTCCGTTCGAAGTACTGCGAGCACTGCGCGTATTGCGGGTACTGCGGCTAATTTCGGTCAACCCGAACATGCGACGCGTGGTCGAAGCGCTGCTGTCCTCATTGCCGGGCATGGGCAGCATCGCCATGCTTCTGGCGCTGGTGTTCTATGTGGCGGCGGTTATGGCCACTCAATTGTTTGGCGAAGCCTTTCCAGAATGGTTCGGCAGCCTGGGGGCCAGTCTCTACACCCTGTTCCAAGTCATGACCCTGGAAAGCTGGTCGATGGGCATCGTGCGGCCGGTTATGGAAACCTTTCCGCTGGCCTGGATGTACTTCCTGCCCTTTATTCTGATCGCAACCTTCACCATGCTAAATCTGTTTATAGCCGTGGTGGTCAATGCCATGCAGACCAACCATGAACAGGAAGCCCAACTGGCACCGCCAACCGCTACCGAGCAGATATTGCTCGATGAGCTTCGCGCGTTGCGGGCCGAAGTCGCGCAACTGCGCGAGCAACGCTAAAACGCAAAGGCCCGGTCTTGGACTCAGCAACCCGCTGATGACAAGACCAGGACACCAGGGCCTTCCTACTACCCCGAAATCCCCTAGGTTCTGTTGACGTATCAGCGGAGCCACAACAGGGTTGCAGCGAAGGCCAGCATAGACTTGAAATGACTGGCCTTTTTCTCAAAACGCGTAGCAATGCGCCGGTAATGCTTAAGTTTGCCGAACAGGCACTCCACGACGTGGCGCTCTTTATAAAGATACCAGTCGCATGAACGCTGCTCGACACGGTTGCTCTTGGGCGGTATTACCGCTCGAATCTTGCGCGCCTCTAACCACGCCAAAAGTTG
>CAMCJM010000269.1 GCA_945874835.1 Pseudomonas synxantha
GACAACTGGGTGCGTTCAGTAGCCGTATCCCCTTTGTGGCACTCAGCAGGCTTTGTATATGAGCCCACTCGGTATCGCTTAACTGGCTTCTGTCGGTCATGGCAAAAGCCAGATTCTAGCCGGTGGCTTACGTCAACAGAACCTAGGGCGCTGGCGGCGATCACGTTATGAATCGAAGGCGAGCCCGGCAGTGCGGTCATCGTGAAGGTACCGGCACCCAGCGCGGTGGCGGCACAGAACAACCGCTTAGGCAGATTGGCTTCGCGCATCAGGGTGACACCCAGCGGATACATGGTGAAGATCACCACGAACACCACCACACCGCCATAGGTCAGCAGAGCACAGACTGACATCGTCACCCACAGGGTGCGCTGCGTACCCAGGCTGCGCGTAATGGTCTGGGCAATGCTACTGGCCGCCTGACTAGCCGCCATTACCTTGCCGAAAATAGCGCCACAGAGGAACAACACAAAAAACTTGCCGGCAAAGGTAAAAGCCCCCAGCGGCCCGAACGGAAAGTACTCCAGCAAAGCCTGAGGTGCGTGCAGGTCATTACTCAGGGCAACCACCAGCGAACAAAACAGCGCCGCGATAAAAATATTGACCCCACGCAGGGCCAGCCATATCAATAGTGCAAGTACTACAAACAACCCCAGATTACCCAGCATCTTGCACTCCCTTCTTATAGTTGTGTCATCGCAATGCGCTTGTGCCGCCGATTAAATAAGCACCCCCGTTATACCAACAAAGCGCCGGCACGCTCCGTTAGCTTTTGTAAATTGGTCGGCCTTTGACTAACGTCCGTTAACTCGCCTGTGCGCGGGCCAACCCAGCCTGAGAAAAAACATGCGAACCGTGCCATGCCTCCATTTACTTACTAGAAGTTATGAGTAGTATGTACGCTGGTCAATTTCCCATCGCTGGGGAATTGCTTTTATGGAAAAACTCCACCTCAAGGGGAACACGATGAACAACGCTCTGAAACTCTCTGCTCTGGCATTGGCCGCAGTTCTGGCTACCGGTTGCAGCAGCATGACCAAAGAAACTGAAGCACGCCTGACTGCAACTGAAGATGCAGCTGCTCGCGCTCAAGCCCGTGCCGACGAAGCCTACCGTAAGGCTGATGACGCTCTGGCCGCCGCTCAGAAGGCTCAGCAAACTGCTGACGAAGCCAACGAGCGCGCTCTGCGTATGCTGGAAAAAGCCAGCCGCAAGTAATAGCCCACAAGGCTATGCCAAGCCGACCCAGTTTCTGGGTCGGCTTTTTTATTGTCCTAACTTCAAGGGCCAATAAAAAACCCGCCAGCCTTGCAGCATGACGGGTTTATTTTAACTGGCCGCAATCAGATAGCAGGCTCAGTGGCTACCAGCGTCTGACCCGGTTGGGCGATCTCAACCGGCAAGCCATCTTCAGCCGCGACTACTTCGCGTAGCATTTCCCAATCCAGGCGCAGGTCTGCAAATTCGTCATTTTTAAGTAACGAGTTGATCACTGCCGTGTGCTTGTCAACCACAGAAGGCTCACCCGTGTCACTCAAAGGAGCATGAGCCTCTAGGTAAACCTTGCCGCCACTGCGTCCAAACTTATAGGGCTCATTGATGATACGCACAGGAGTGCCCACGGAAATCATGGCGGCCAACTTCAGGACGTTAGGGTTGTACATACGAAAGCAGCCATGGCTTACCCGCATGCCAATACCAAATTTCTTATTTGACCCGTGAATCAGGTAACCCGGCACAGACAAACCCATCTTATACGGGCCCAGCGGATTGTTTGGCCCTGGCGGGACGTAAGCGGGCAGCGGATCGCCATCAGCAGCGTGTTCATCACGAATCGACTGCGGCGGTGTCCAGCCTGGGTTCGGTATCTTGGATGTAATGCGTGCATTGGCAACCGGCGAACTCCAACCCTCACGACCAATGCCAAGCGGATAGGTGTGAACCACGTTGCGCCCTTTCGGGTAATAGTAGAGGCGGTACTCAGCCAGGTTGATCACGATGCCTTCACGCGGGCCTGGCGGCAGAATAAAGCGGATTGGCAGGATGATGTCTGTGCCCTCGCCCGGAAGCCAAGGGTCAACGCCAGGATTGGCCGCGATCATCTCCAAGTAACCCAAGTCGTTGGCCAAGCCAAGATCAGCGAAGGTGTCTTCATACTTGGCTTTGTGCACACGGATTTCACCCGCGATGTCTTCGCCAGGTGGAGGCAACGGCAACTCGAGAGCGCTTACAGACGAAACTGCAAACAAGGCCGCCAGAGGCAGGCAACGGGTGACGACAGAGGCACGCGACAACATCCGGGAATTCCTGACGAGAAAAGTTGGTAATAATTGGCGCGATTGTACACCGATTGATCAATCGCCTGGAAAGCCCACGAAGGCTAAATGGACGGGCGCTCACCGCGCTTTTGCGCTTCAAGCACAAGCTTGCAAGCCGAACACAAACGCTTGTCACGCAAGACTGCTTTATCCAGAACACGCCACACAGGCTGCGCCGGTAACAAACTGCCACACAGCGTTCGATCAGCAAACTCGCCCAATTCAAGCTGACGGGCCAGCAAATGCACACGCACTTCACGGCAGGCAAACAGGTCAAGCTGCTCATCAGGCTCGATCAATTGATAGGCGTGCAAAGACCAAGCGGGACGCGGCATTGGAGGCTCCAAAACAGGGCCGCCACATTAGCCGAAAGGTTGAGGGCAGAAAAGCCTGTCAGAGCAAAGGTTTCAGGGCTGGCCAGACGTTTTCCAGAAGCACAGGTTGCGCCTCGGCAGTAGGGTGAATGCCATCGGCTTGCATCATCGCCGGCACGCCGCCTATGCCCTCCAGCACAAACGGCACCAGTGGCACATCAAACTCCCCCGCCACTGGGGGAAATACCTCAGCAAACGCTGTGGTGTAACGCACTCCGTAATTAGGCGGTAGCTGCATGCCGAGGATCAGCACTTGGGCGCCCTTTTGCTGCGAGGCATGCACCATGGCCGCAAGGTTTTGTTGCAATCCCGTCTGTAGGTCGGGAACCCCGTAAACTAAAGGGTTCCAGCCAATGACCACCAATCAGACGCTCCAAAGTGGGACAAACCTGTTACAAACTGCGCTCGCCAAGCCTTACCACTACCGTCGATCTGGTCGCTATTACCTGCGCCTTCGACCTCAAGGCACCACTAAAAGCTTCTTTACGCTATCACTCAGGACCGCCAACAAGGCCACCGCTATGACCATCTCCCAAGAAATCCTCCAGACCCTCAAGGCTTTCCACTTCGACAACCCTGAGGCCACCTGGGAGGAATGTAGTGGTCAAGTTTTCCCGGACACCA
>CAMCJM010000270.1 GCA_945874835.1 Pseudomonas synxantha
AGGAACGTGAGAAATACTGGCCGCGACTGGATCAGGAGTGTGACCGCCTGGAGGCGCTGATCAGCGAAATACTCGCCCTGGCACGGCTAGACGCTGAGCCCGGAGCCGCGCAGCCCATTGACCTCAAAGACCTGCTACACAAGCTGGAAGACGATGCGCACCTTGACGCACCAGAGCAGGCTATTTCGATGCAACTGGAGGACGGTCTGCAGTTCAGCGGTTGGCCCGACATGCTGCAGCGCGCGCTCGACAACCTGCTGCGAAACGCGCTGCGCTTTAATCCGGCGGGTCAGCCTATTGAAATCAGCGCCCAGCGAGAGGCCGATCAGCTGATTATCCGCGTACGTGATCACGGCCCCGGCGTCGCGAGCGAGCACCTCAAGCATCTGGGCGAACCGTTTTACCGCGCCCCAGGTCAGACCAGCAGCGGTCATGGCCTTGGCCTGGCGATTGCGCGACGCGCTGCAGAACGCCACGGCGGCCAGTTGGAACTGGCCAACCATGCACAGGGCGGCTTTGTTGCAGCCCTGCGCTTACCGCTTAATCAACCAGCGGCCAGGCCCTGACGTAATCAGCCACCGACACCTGCGGCACGGCGCGCAATTCACGCTCAGGCGTCCCCAGGTAGAGGTATGCGATCAACTGCTCACCGTCGGCCAAGCCCAAACCTGCCGCTACCGTGGCGTTGTAGGCCATGTCACCGGTGCGCCATACCGCACCAATGCCTTGCGCATGAGCGGCCAGCAAAATTGCATGGGCGGCGCAACCGGCTGCCAATACTTGCTCCAACTCCGGCACCTTGGCGTGGGCCTGCACATGGGCGATCACCAGCACCAGCAGCGGCGCTCGTAATGGCATCGCGCGGGCCTTAGTAAGCGCTTCAGGCGCGAAATCGGCAGGCAGTGCGCTGGCAAACAACTCACCCAACTGATTAAGCCCCTCGCCTTCGACCGTAAGAAAGCGCCAAGGCTTTAGCTGGGCATGGTCGGGGGCGCGCAGGGCGGCACGGAACAGCAGCTCGCGCTGCGCTGCATCAGGAGCGGGGCCCATCAAACGCGGAGCGGAAACACGATTAAGCAGCGCATCTAGAGCGTCCATCAGCCACCTCGGCAGATTAAAAAGAAACCATTCTAGCCGCACCGGGGAAAGACCGGTGAGCCGTCAGGCAACGCGCTCCGGCGAGACATCAGGCGACTCGGGGCGCGTCAAAGGCGGCAAGCCATAAGCCTGGCGCGCCGTGTCGCAGTGCGGGTTGTGTTCGCCATTGACCCAGGACGCCTCAAACTCGCGGCATGTGCTTGAGCGCTGCTCATACAAGGTGCAACGCACACCCTGCCCTATCTCACCAAGGAGCGCTTTACAACGCACAGGCTTACTTTCCGTACCGCGCATGGCCACCCGATGCGGCGTAATCAGCACCACCTGATCATCGGGTACAACCCCACCTGCCGATTGGCACTCGCCCCAGAAAAATGACACACGAAAATGCGCGCAGCAGGCGCCACAGGTTAAACAAGGATTGCTATCAGACATGACCGAAGGGCTCAGAAACCGGCAAGGGACGGCACTTGGCGGCTATTCTATGCCGCGCCATGCGCTTGTAAAGCGGCCTTTATGTGCGCTGTACAGCAGCACCAGCGCGCGTAGAATGACGCCCCTTTGCTTGTGAGCACGAGCCAGTATTAATGCCATTGTCGACGCTGCGCATCATCGCTTTTATTCTCGGCATCTTTTTGATCACCCTGGCGGTGAGCATGGTCATCCCCATGCTGACACTGCTGGTGTATTCACGCACTGACGACCTCGATGCTTTTCTGTGGTCAAGCCTGGCAACGGCCAGCGCCGGCCTTGCGATGGTCATCCCGGGCAAGCTCAAAGACGCGCAGTTGCGCCCCCGTGACATGTACCTGCTAACCACCGGCAGCTGGTTGGTGGTGTGCATTTTTGCCGCACTGCCCATGGTGTTGATTCACCACATCAGCTACACCGATGCTTTTTTTGAAACCATGTCCGGCGTTACTACCACTGGCTCAACCGTGCTATCGGGCCTGGACGAGGCTTCCCCTGGCCTGCTGATCTGGCGCTCGATGCTGCAATGGCTGGGTGGCATCGGCTTTATCGGCATGGCGGTGGCGATTTTGCCGCTGCTGCGTGTCGGCGGCATGCGCCTGTTCCAGACTGAGTCCTCGGACTGGGGCGAGAAGGTCATGCCGCGCTCACACATGGCAGCCAAGTACATTCTGTTTATCTACCTGAGCCTGACTCTGGCCGGCTTTCTCGGTTATTGGGCGGCTGGCATGACGCCATTTGATGCCATCAACCATGCGATGACATCCATTTCCACCGGCGGTTATTCAACCTCGGACTCGTCCCTGGCCAACTGGAACCAACCTGCCGTGCACTGGGTCGCGGTGGTGTTGATGATTATCGGCGGCCTGCCGTTCACCCTCTACGTTGCCACTCTGCGTGGCAATCGCAAAGCGCTGTTCAAAGACCACCAGGTTCGTGGTTTTATCGGTTTTCTGCTGGCCACCTGGTTGGTGTTCGGTACATGGTTGTGGCTGAACTCGGAAAATACTTGGCTGGATGCCTTTCGTATCGTTGCCGTCAACGTGACCTCGGTGGTCACCACCACCGGCTATGCCTTGGGTGACTACACCACATGGGGCAGCTTTGCCATGTTGCTGTTTTTCTACCTGACCTTCGTCGGTGGCTGCTCAGGCTCGACCTCGGGCGGCTTGAAGATTTTCCGCTTTCAGGTGGCCTATGTGCTGCTCAAAGCCAACCTGCAACAACTGATTCACCCACGCGCCGTGATCAGGCAGCAGTACAACAATCACAACCTTGATGAAGAGATTGTCCGCTCGCTGATTACCTTCTCTTTTTTCTTCGCCATCACCATCGGTTTAATCGCCCTGGGCCTGGCTTTTATTGGACTGGACTGGGTAACGGCACTCACCGCTGCAGCAACAGCGGTGTGTAACGTTGGCCCCGGTCTTGGCCCCATCATTGGCCCGGCAGGCAACTTCGCCAGCTTGCCCGATTCGGCAAAATGGCTGTTGACCCTGGGCATGCTGCTGGGCCGCCTGGAAATTCTCACCGTTTTAGTGCTGGTAACACGGGCATTTTGGCGTCACTGACTAGGTTCTGTTGACGTAAGCCACCAGCTAGAATCTGGCTTTTGCCATGACCGACAGAAGCCAGTTAAGCGATACCGAGTGGGCTCATATACAAAGCCTGCTGAGTGCCACAAAGGGGATACGGCTACTGAACGCACCCAGTTGTC
>CAMCJM010000271.1 GCA_945874835.1 Pseudomonas synxantha
TGCGCAGGTTATTCAAGCCTGCGCTGGCCTTGAGCATGGCGCGGGTTTGCACCAGGAAGATTTCCGGGTGATCGAGGGTGACGCGAATGCCACGCCAACCGAGGAAGGGGTTCTCCTCTTTAATCGGGAAATAGCTCAGCGCTTTGTCGCCACCGATATCCAGGCTGCGCATGGTAACGGGCAAGGGGTGAAAGGCCGCCAACTGCTCGCGGTAGATCACCATTTGCTCTTTTTCGCTGGGGAAACGCTCCTTGATCATGAACGGCACTTCGGTGCGGTACAGACCGACCCCTTCCGCGCCGCGCTCCTGAGCACGTTTCACATCCGCGAGCAGGCCGGTGTTGACCCATAACGGCATACGGTGGCCATCGAGGGTCTCGCAGGGCATGCCGCGCAGCGCATCAAGGCCTTGCGCGAGTTGACGCTCTTCTTCCACCACCTCGGCGTATTGCTTGCGCAGCAATTCGCTGGGATTGGTAAACACTTCACCGTGGTAACCGTCGACAATCAACTGAATGCCGTCGATCTTCGAATACGGCAGGTCAACCACACCCATGACCGTGGGAATACCCATGGCCCGGGCAAAAATCGCCACATGCGAGTTACCTGAGCCTTGCACCGAAATCAGGCCAACCAGCTTGCCTTCCGGCACTTCACCGAGCATGGCCGGCGACAGCTCTTCGCTGACCAGAATGCAGTTATCCGGGTACACCAAGGTCTGTTGGCGCGCCTGCTGCAAATACGCGAGCAAGCGCCGCCCGAGGTCTTTGATGTCGCTGGCGCGCTCGCGCAGGTAGGCGTCGTCCATCAACTCGAAGCGGTTGACGTGCTCGCTGACCACATGGCGCAGTGCACCCTGCGCCCACTGCCCGGTGCGGATGACCTTAACCACCTCGTTACCGAGGGCGGCGTCTTCCAGCATCATCAGGTAGACATCAAACAGGGCGCGCTCTTTAGGGCGCAATTGAGTGGCCAACTTCGCCGAAAGCGCACGCATATCACTGCGAACACCCTCCAAGGCAAAGTTGAACAACTGCAATTCGGCGGCAATGTCGTCGACAGTTTTATCCGGCACCACATCCAGATCAGCCGGTGGCAACACCACCACTGCGGTGCCCACAGCAGCACCCGGCGAACCCGGCACGCCGACGAACTTGGCTTCCTGAATACCCTTGCCCTGCTTACCCAAACCACGAATCGAGCCCGTCGCCTCGGCGTGGGCAATCACCCCGGAGAGCTGTGCGCTCATGGTGACGAGGAACGCCTCTTCGCCTTCATCGAACTGGCGCTGCTCTTTTTGCTGTACCACCAGAACGCCCATCACCCGACGGTGGTGAATGATCGGCGCACCGAGGAAGGAGGCATAACGCTCTTCACCGGTCTCGGCAAAGTAGCGGTAGCGGGGGTGTTCCGAGGCGTGTTCGAGATTAAGCGGCTCTTCACGGGTGCCGACCAAGCCGACCAAGCCCTCGTTGGGGGCCATGCTGACCTTACCGATGGCCTTTTTATTCAGACCTTCTGTGGCCATCAGCACGAAACGATTGCTTTCCGGGTCCAGTAGGTAGACGGAGCACACCTGACTGCCCATGGCTTCGCGCACACGCTGCACAATAATGCCCAGCGCCGCCTTGAGGTCCTTGGCGGCGTTTACTTCCTGGACGATCTTGCGCAGCGTATTGAGCATGCTCGGCTTTAGCCTGTATCAGTCACGCGCCAAAAGGCGCGGAGCGAGTTCTTTAAGGGCGCGTCGGTAAACCTCGCGCTTGAATGTCACCACCTGGCCTAACGGATACCAATAACTGACCCAACGCCAGCCATCAAACTCAGGCTTGCCGGTCAGGTCCATGCGCACCCGCTCCTCTGCGCCGGTTAGACGCAAAAGGAACCATTTCTGCTTCTGGCCGATGCACAGCGGTTGGCTGTGCGTGCGCACCAGGCGCTGCGGCAGACGATAACGCAACCAGCCACGCGTACAGGCAAGAATTTTCACATCCTGCTGCTCAAGGCCGACTTCTTCATTTAATTCGCGGTAGAGCGCTTCTTCCGGCGACTCATGGTCATTGATGCCGCCTTGCGGGAACTGCCAGGCTTCCTGGTTTATCCGACGCGCCCACATAACCTGACCCACATCATTGGTCAGAATGATGCCGACATTGGGGCGAAAACCATCGGAATCGATCACGGCACACAACCTCGTAAACGCCTGAATTTAAGACATGGGGCATTGTTCCACAAAGGTTGCGGCAGCAGCAACGCGAGCGGCCTGTGTAATAGGAATGCCCTATAAAAGCCGTTAATCTGACAACCTTTCGAAGCGACTATGCAAAGGTGCCTCTGTGCGTTTGGCTTTATTTGATCTCGACAACACCCTGCTGGGCGGCGACAGCGACCACGCGTGGGGTGATTACCTGTGTGAACGCGGCATTCTCGACGGGATTGCCTACAAGGCGCGTAACGATGATTTCTATCAGGATTACCTGGCCGGCCGCCTGAACATCACCGATTACCTGAATTTCAGCCTGGCAATTCTCGGCCGCACCGAAATGGCCCAGCTGGAGCAGTGGCACCGCGAGTTTATGCGCGATTGCGTCGAGCCCATCATACTCGCTAAGGGCGAAGCACTGTTGGCCGAGCACCGTGAAGCCGGCGACAAACTGCTGATCATCACCGCCACCAACCGCTTCGTCACCGCACCGATTGCCGCACGCTTTGGCGTCGACACGCTGCTGGCCACCGAATGCGAAATGGCGGATGGCCGCTACACCGGACGCACCACGGATGTACCGTGTTTTAAAGAGGGCAAGGTCACCCGCCTTAACCGCTGGCTGGCAGACAGCGGCCTTAGCCTTCATGACAGCTACTTCTATAGCGACTCGATGAACGACCTGCCGCTGCTGGAACAAGTCACCCACCCCTTCGCTGTCGACCCGGACCCTAAACTGCGCGCCGAAGCCGAACAACGTGGTTGGCCGGTGATTTCGCTGCGCTAAGGGAAACAGCTCGCCGCTAAAGCGCCTCCCACCTTGGTCGGCTCAACATCGCGGGAGGTGCCGGGCGGCGATCCGCTTTAGCTGCGACGACTGTATTCGGCCCCCAACAAAAACGCCGCCTGATCAGGCTAATGCCAGTCAGTTAAGCTGACTGGCATTTTTATTTCTGATCGGATACTTCGAAGATTTAAGCCTGATAGCCCGAGGGTAAACGCGCTCCTCCCGTCGATGCGGCAGGACGTAATGCGGGGCCGAGGCATGCAGCTCGGCCAGG
>CAMCJM010000272.1 GCA_945874835.1 Pseudomonas synxantha
TACGAGCTGAACATTCGCCCACGCAAGCGCTTCAACTGGAAGTGCCCGATTGAAGTAATGACAGAGGTGATGGGAAAAGCGATGGCGATGCAACATGATGCACCCGCCTCAATTCAATAACCGTGTTGCACTCGGCTCCTGCAACCGCCCTTGGCAAAATCAACCAGCGCCGACATCGGGCGCTGCGCGCAGGGATGTAATGAATTGCGCCAACTCTCTACCGAATTGGCTCAGGCAATGAGTCGCTTTAAACTCTGAGCAACGCATAATCGCTTGGTGCAGCTGGGCTGCTATCGGAGCCTACTGCACCCAGCGCAGAGATGCCCGATTGAGGCGGAGCATTGACGCACAGCATCCGTTAAGCGCCTCAGACCACACGACTCATCCAACTACATCTAGTGCTCCTGTATTGGACTTACGTCCAATGGCGCAGCCTGCTAGCTCAGCCGACGATGAATACTCAAAAAAAGGTGAGAACCCTCATGAGTACAGCGGACGCGTTCGGCCAGGCCGGCAAGACTGCCGTGCTGCAGAATATCCACGGCACCATGGAGTTTTTGCAGAAGTTCCCGCCGTTTAATCAGATGGATACAGCGCACCTGGCCTATCTGGTGGAGAACTGCCAACTGCGCTTTTACAGCGAAGGCGAAACCATCATCAAGCCGACTGATGGCCCGGTTGAGCATTTCTTTATCGTCAAACAGGGTCAGGTGCACGGTGAGCGTCCGCACTCAGCTCGTCGCGGCACGGAAACCACCTTTGAGATCACCACAGGGGAATGCTTCCCGCTGGCAGCGTTGATCGGTGAGCGCGCGACCCGCACCGAACATCTGGCAGCCGAAGACACTTTCTGCCTGCTGCTGAACAAAGCCGCTTTCGTAAAACTCTTTTCGCTGTCGACGCCGCTGCGCGACTTTGCCCTGCGTGGCGTCAGCAGCCTGTTGGATCAGGTCAATCAACAGGTGCAGATGCGCGCGGTTGAAACCCTCGGCGCACAATATTCGATCGACACCCGGCTGGGCGAGTTGGCAATGCGCAACCCGATCAACTGCGCACCCGAGATGCCGCTGCGCGACGCCGTCAAACTGATGCATGAACAGCAAGTCGGCAGCATTGTCATTACCAATTCGGCGCTCAATCCCTTGGGCATCTTCACCCTGCGCGACCTACGTCGAGTGGTCGCCGACGGGGTCGATCTGGCGCAGCCGATTGAACAGCTGATGACCCAGTCACCCTTTCACTTGCCGCCCGATGCCAGCGCCTTCGATGCCGCCATGGCCATGACCGAGCGGCATATCGCTCACGTCTGCCTGGTGGAAAACGATCAGCTCTGCGGCGTTATTTCCGAACGCGATCTGTTTAGCCTACAGCGCGTTGATCTGGTGCACCTGGCGCGCACCATCCGCCATGCCGGACGCGTGGAAACCCTCGCGGCGCTGCGCAGCGAGGTACGGCAACTGGTCGACAGCATGCTCGCCCACGGTGCCAGCTCCACACAGATCACCCAGCTGATTACCCTGCTCAACGACCATACCGTTTGCCGGGTGATTGAGCTGACGCTGGAAGACATGGGCGACCCTGGCATTCCCTTCACCTGGCTGGTGTTCGGCAGCGAAGGCCGCAGCGAGCAAACCCTGCACACCGACCAGGACAACGGTATTTTGTTCGAGGCTGCCGATGCGGCCGAAGCCGCCGCCATTCGCGCCCGCCTGCTGCCGCTGGCCCATGAGATCAACCTGCGCCTGGCGCAGTGTGACTTCACTTTATGCAAAGGCAACATCATGGCCGGCAACCCCGAGCTGTGCTTGTCACGTCAGGAATGGTCGCAACGCTTCAACTCATTTGTGCTGCAGGCCACGCCGGAGAACCTGCTGGCCTCGAGCATCTACTTCGACCTGCGCGCCGTATGGGGTGACCCGCACGGCTGTGAGCAACTGCGCCAAGGCCTGCTGGACATGGTGGCTGGCAACAGCCTGTTCCAGCGCATGCTGGCCAATAACGCCCTGCAACAACGCCCACCCGTGGGTATGTTTCGCGATTTCGTGGTGGCGCGCAAAGGCGCAGAGAAAGACACCCTGGACCTTAAAGTGCAGGGCCTGACCCCCTTTGTCGATGGTGCACGCCTATTGGCCCTGGCCAACGGCATTACCGCCTGCAACACCCTGGAGCGCCTCCGTGCACTGGTGCAGCAAGGTGTAATCGAGGCTCAGGATGGTGGCGCCTATGAAGAGGCCTACCACTTCATTCAGCAGGCCCGTATGCAACAGCACCAGCAGCAAGCCCGCAATGCATTGCCGTATTCCAACCGCGTTGACCCCGACAACCTCAATCATCTGGACCGACGCATCCTGCGTGAGTCGTTCCGGCAGGCGCAGCGCCTGCAAAGCAGCTTGGCTGTGAGGTATCAGCTATGAGCATCTTCACCTGGTTTACCGGGCGCAAACCCGCCCTGACCCAAGAGCAACTGCAACGCCGAGAGTGCTTGGCGGCGGCATCAACCCTTGGCGAGCGCCCCTTGCAGCAGCAGCGCTTTGTTGTGCTGGATCTGGAAACCAGCGGCCTGAACATGCGCCGCGATATGGTGCTGTCGATTGGCGCGGTGGTGATCGAAAACGCCGCCATCGACCTGAGCCAGCAGTTTGAATGCACCCTGCAACGCCATGACCATCGGGCCAGCGCCAGCACCTTGATTCATGGCATCGCCCCCAGCGAAATCGTCAACGGTGAAGACCCGGCGCAAGCCCTGTTGGCGTTTATGGAGTTTGTCGGTGATAGCCCGCTGCTGGCCTTCCACGCCGAATTCGACCAGCGCATGCTGGCCCGCGCGCTCAAGCAGAGCCTGGGCTACCGCTTGCAACACACCTTTGTGGATGTGGCTGAAATCGCCCCGCTGCTCTGCCCCAAAGCCAAGCCCACAGGACACGGCCTGGACGCATGGACGCAGCATTTTGGCCTGCAGGTGCTGCAGCGCCATCACGCCAGCGCCGATGCATTGGTGACGGCAGAACTGGCACTTATTTTACTCAGCAAGGCACGCCAACAAGGCCTCGACAGCCTGCCGTTGCTGCTGCAACAACTCAGCAGCCTACGCCGTAATGCGTATTTCGGCCCACCGTGACCGGCTGTTTCGGTAGATCGTGACCGGCCATTTCGCTAACGCGTGACCGCTCATTTCGCTATCAACGTGACCGATTTCCAGCCTGCTCCGAAACAGGCGGTCACGACTTACCGAAATGGCCGGTC
>CAMCJM010000273.1 GCA_945874835.1 Pseudomonas synxantha
CCCCGGAAACGGGCCAAATGCGCGGAAAAATCCGTGCGATGCACAGGAGTTGCCTCGAATTGACTGATTAACGAGCCTTGGCTTTTTGAAAAATCGGTTACGCAGCGCTCTGGGCTAGAAAACATGATTTGTTCAGCGTTTCCCTAGGTAGGTCAAAGGCGTCAACACAAAGGTTGGAATGATCGAAATATCATCGAAGTTGCGCGCGAACACCGCATTGATAAAACCGCCCAGGGAGAAGATGGTCGCGGTCAGTAGCACCACCAACACCGTCACACCCAAGTGGTGCACCTGCAAATGGGTGAAGAACAGCGACAGCACCGTAACGATCAGCCCCACTGCCAAGCCGCGCAACACCCCGCCAGTGACATAGCCAACCAGAATGATGTGCGGCGACACCGGTGAAACCATCAGTTCCTCAATCGAGCGCTGGAACTTGCTGCCAAAGAAACTCGACACCACGTTGCCGTAGGCGTTGGTAATCACCGACATCATGATCAGCCCCGGCACGATGTACTCCATGTAGGTGAAACCACCCATGTCGCCGATCTGACTACCGATCAGGTTACCGAAGATCACGAAGTAGAGAACCATGGTGATCGCAGGCGGCAGCAGGGTTTGCGGCCAGATGCGCGTGAAGCGGCGGATTTCGCGGTAAACGATGGTGCGCAGCGCCACCATGTTGGCGGTGAATTCAGAGTTCAAATACGCCGTGCTCATACCGCCCCCTTCGCCAGGTTCTTTTCCACCAGGGAGACAAACAGCTCCTCCAGGCGATTGGTTTTATTGCGCAGGCTCAGCACCTCCACCTTCTGCTGCGCCAGTTGGCGGAACAATTCGGTAATGCCCTGCGCCTTGTCCACCTGCACTTGCAGGGTATGCGCATCGAGCAGTTGCGCCGGGTAACCGTGCAACTGCGGCGCAATCAACTGGGCGTCTTTGAGGTCAAGCAGGAAGGTTTCCACATGCAGCTTCTTCAGCAGGTCCTTCATGCTGGTGTTCTCGACAATCCGCCCGTGGTCGATGATGCCGATGTTGCGACACAGCTGTTCGGCTTCTTCCAGGTAGTGAGTGGTGAGGATGATGGTGATGCCCTGCTCGTTCAGCTCGGTGAGAAAGCTCCACATCGAACGGCGCAATTCGATATCCACGCCAGCAGTCGGCTCGTCAAGAATCAACAAACGCGGTTGATGCACCAACGCACGGGCAATCATCAAGCGACGCTTCATGCCACCGGACAGCTCACGGGACGGCACATTGTGCTTGCCCCACAAGCCCAACTGATTGAGGTACTGCTCGGCCCGCTCTTTGGCGATTTTCGCCGGGATGCCGTAGTAACCGGCTTGGGTCACGACAATATCGAAGGCCTTCTCGAACTGGTTGAAGTTGAATTCCTGTGGCACCACGCCCAGACAACGCTTGAGCGCCGAGGGCTGCTTGTCCAGGTCGTGACCAAACACATTGACCGTGCCACTGCTTTTGGTCACCAGGGTCGACAGGATGCCAATGGTGGTGGATTTACCGGCACCGTTGGGGCCGAGCAACGCGAAGAAATCGCCTTCAGCCACGTCCAGGTCGATGCCATGTAACGCCTGAAAGCCGTTGCCATAGGTCTTGGTCAACTGGCGAATGGACAGCGCAGTAGTCATAAAAGTAAGGGCACCTTGCAGAAGAGAAAAATCACAGCGGTAGCGCGTTTAACAGCAAACCGGACCGCCCTGGCGATTGCACGACCCGCCAACAACCCACAATACAGGCACAGCCTAACAGCGCTCAGGGCAGATTAAACGTGACTGTTTACGATGGTGCCTATCAGTTGCATCGATACGAGCAGCCTGCCCCTCTGCACAGACCTCAACCCGCCGCCGCATGCGCAATGAACAACGCGTGAGACCTATGCGCAACAGGCACCCGCAGATAGCGGCAGGACAGGAGCAACAGCCCGCTTTATACTGGCGCGCCCGTTTTACCTACAGGATCGCCCCATGGCCAACACCCACATCGACCATCACCTCGCGCTGCTGCAGCAACTGCGCACCATTCTGGTAGCCCTCGGTGAGGCTGAGCAGATTCTCGATGACAGCCACGCCATGTACCTGGAGCGC
The DNA here is from genome assembly GCA_945874835.1 of Pseudomonas synxantha. Taxonomy (GTDB): domain Bacteria; phylum Pseudomonadota; class Gammaproteobacteria; order Pseudomonadales; family Pseudomonadaceae; genus Aquipseudomonas; species Aquipseudomonas synxantha_B. The sequence continues at coordinate 2,106 of CAMCJM010000273.1, forward strand.
TATGACGAACTGCTCAGCGATCTGCCCAACGACCCGGAAGCCAGCCTCTACCTGGGCCAAGACCTGATCAGCCAGATTTTCCAGCGTTACCCACAAATCGCCCATTTGGTGCCGCGCGACCTGCTGTGGTTCTTCGGCGGTGACTGCCTGCACTTTATGCCCGACGAAGAAATCGAGATGTACCAAACCCTCGAAGATCGCCGTTTTTACGCAAACGAAAACGATGAGCCCTTCGACTGGAACCAGGAAAAAAAGCTACTGGCCCTGCCCGCCCACGGCGGCACGCACTAACCACAGCCCCAACAGACAAAAAGCCCGCACGGCATAACCGGCGGGCTTTTTTACAGGCAAAAATAAACAAATAAAAACGCCGCTCAGTGAGCGGCGTTTTTATTTGTTTCACTACTGAATATGGAGCGGGAAACGAGACTCGAACTCGCGACCCCGACCTTGGCAAGGTCGTGCTCTACCAACTGAGCTATTCCCGCAATGTAACTTGGTAAAAAAATGGCGTCCCCTAGGGGACTCGAACCCCTGTTACCGCCGTGAAAGGGCGGTGTCCTAGGCCACTAGACGAAGGGGACGCTGCCCGGAAGCAAAACTTCTATCCGGCTTCGCTGCGTTTTGCCGTAAGGCTTTGCGCTTCGAAGTGGCGCGCATTCTATGGACCCTTTGATGACTCGTCAACCTCTGTGTAAAAAATTTTATAAATCAACGACTTCAGCTCCGAATGTGATGCCGCTCTATCAGCCGTGAGACTAAGGCACTACACTCGGTCGAAAAACCAGGTGACGAGAGGCTCCACCATGCCCCCACTCGTGATTACCGTATTGATTGTGGCAGGCATCTTTGTATTGATTGCCATCGCCTACATCAGTCATATGGTCGAGAAGAACAAACTAGAGAAATCCAGGCTTAAGGCTGACCTTGGCGATCGCCTGCGCCGCTGTGAGATTTTGTCCGAGACACTCCCCGGCCAACTCATGACACCGTCGCTCAAGCAGTTGTTGAGCCGCCTGCAATTACTGTTCTGCGAACGCATGCTCCCCCTCGACAAGGGCAACAACTCGCTGCGCGCACGGATTGAAGAATTGCGTTTGCTGCTCCCCAAGGGCGATGCAATTGTC
>CAMCJM010000274.1 GCA_945874835.1 Pseudomonas synxantha
GGTCGGCATCAACCCGGTTGTCGTCCACGGCGGCGGCCCGCAAATCGGTGATCTGCTCAAGCGCCTTTCCATCGAAAGCCACTTTGTCGACGGCATGCGCGTCACCGACACCGCGACCATGGACGTGGTGGAAATGGCTCTCGGCGGCCAGGTCAACAAAAGCATCGTCAACCTGATCAACCAACACGGCGGCAGCGCCATCGGCCTGACCGGTAAAGATGCGCAGCTGATCCGCGCGAAAAAGCTCAAGGTCAGCCGTCAGACGCCGGAAATGACTCAGCCAGAGATCATCGACATCGGCCACGTCGGCGAAGTTACCGGGGTCAACACCGACCTGCTGAACATGCTGGTGAAGGGCGACTTTATCCCGGTCATCGCGCCGATTGGCGTCGGCCCGGATGGCGAGTCTTACAACATCAATGCCGACCTGGTAGCGGGCAAAGTGGCCGAAGCGCTGAAGGCTGAAAAGCTCATGTTGCTGACCAACATTGCCGGCCTGATGGACAAACAAGGCCAAGTGCTGACCGGCCTGACCACCGAGCAAGTCGACGGCCTGATCGCCGATGGCACCATCTACGGCGGCATGCTGCCAAAGATCCGTTGCGCCTTAGAGGCCGTGCAAGGCGGCGTCACCAGCGCGCATATCATCGACGGTCGCGTGCCGAATGCCGTGCTGCTGGAAATCTTCACCGACAGCGGTGTGGGCACGCTGATCTGTAACCGCAAGCGCCACTGACCCCTGCTACCGAATCAGACCGCTGATCGTGGCTGATTCGCCCACCTGATAGCCTGCTGCGCACCTTGCAGCAGGCTCTTGCAGCACCCAAGCTCAGCGGCTTAGCCCTGTAGCCGAGGTGTTTCACATGAGTAATCCATCGTCCCGCGACGCCTTCAGCTTCTTTCACCCTTTGCGCGTGCGCTGGTCTGAAGTGGACCCGCAAAGCATCGTGTTCAACGGTCACTACCTGACGTATGCCGACGTCGCCATCACTGAATACTTTCGAGCACTGGGCATTCGCTACCCGGACGATCTGAGCCGCGATGGCGGCGACTTCTTCGCAATCAAGACCGTACTGGAATACCTGGCACCCGCCCGCTTCGACGATGAGTTGCAGGTTGGCATTCGCGTCGCCCGCATGGACCGCTCCAGCCTGAGCTTTGCCATGGGCATCTGGCGCGATGAACAGGCGCTAACGGCCGGTGAAGTGATTTACGTGCACGCCGACAAGACAAGCCGCAGCAGCAGCCCGCTGCCGGTTTGGCTGCGGCAAAAGGTCATGGCGTTTGAACGTTGCGCCCCTCAGGCATAGAGACGCTGGCGGCAACCCGTTATTAACGATTGCGCTCTTGCAGGTGCTTGAGTCGGTCGAGGTCGGCGGTAAAGCTGCTGTCAGCCTCTTTGCGCACGGCCTGGTAGCGCACGATGTCGCTCTTGAGGCGTTCTTGCTCAATTTTTTGGTTATCGATCTGCCCCAGCAGATGCGCCGGCACAGCGCGACCGCCACGCTCATGGTCAGCGGCCTGGCTTTGCAGGTTGGCTTGCTGGGTGCGTACAGACTGCAGATTACTGCGCGCCACGCCGATCAAACCGTCGAGTTCAGCCAACTTGCGCTGACGGGCGCGCTCGACGTCTTCCGGCGTGCTGTAAAGGCGCAGCAACTGCGCATCGGAGCTGGCGCGGGCTTTTTCAGCCAGAATGCGCTGCATTTCCTCAGCGCTGGGCGCTGGAGCAATCACCCGCACCACCCGGCCCTGGTCATTGAGTACTTCGTACCCCTTGCTGATGTGCTCGGGCGGCACGCCCTGTCGACTCAACACCGTGGTGCCCTTGTCATCGACATAGCGATACAGCTCCGTTGCGCCCGCCATAACCGGCAGCAGTAGGCCTAGCAACAGCGAACAGCGGGTCAGGGCAGGTCTATGCATCAGTGCAGCACCTTATCGGTAGGTTAGATTCCGTACTCGGCGCGGTAGGCTTGTACCGCCGGCAGATACTGCTTGAGTTCAGCATCCTCTGCCAGATATTCCAGCACCTGTTCGAGTGACACAATACTCACCACGGGCATGCCGTAGTCGCGCTCGACCTCCTGAATCGCCGACAATTCGCCTTTGCCGCGTTCCTGGCGGTTCAGGGCAATCAGCACCCCGGCGGCTTGTGCGTCCTGGGCCTGAATAATCTGCATCACTTCGCGAATCGCCGTACCGGCAGTGATCACGTCATCGATAATCAACACGCGGCCGGCCAGTGGTGCACCCACAAGTGTGCCGCCTTCGCCGTGGTCCTTGGCTTCCTTGCGGTTGAAACACCAGGGCACGTCGCGCTGATGATGCTCAGCCAGCGCCACAGCGGTGGTCGCTGCCAGCGGGATACCCTTGTAGGCCGGACCAAACAGCACATCGAAGTCAATGCCGCTGTCCATTACCGCCGACGCATAAAACCGGCCGAGCTGGGCCAAGGCCAAACCACTGTCAAACAGCCCAGCATTGAAGAAATAAGGACTGATACGCCCGGACTTGAGCGTGAACTGACCAAAGCGCAGGACCCCACGCTCAATGGCAAAACGGATGAAATCACGTTGATACGCTTGCATGAAAAGCCCCGGACGGCACGGATTTACTAGGAAATTACTTATTGGACACGAGCTCGGGTATCATACACGCACGTGATTTTGGGGGCCATTTATGCGCATCATCAGTGTGAACGTGAATGGTATTCATGCGGCAGTCGAGCGCGGTTTGCTCAGTTGGCTGCAAGCACAGAATGCCGACGTCATCTGCCTGCAGGACACCCGCGCCTCCGCCTTTGAACTGGACGACCAAGCCTTCCAACTGGATGGCTATTTCCTCTATGCCTGTGATGCAGAAGTGCCCAGCCAAGGTGGCGTGGCGCTGTATTCGCGGTTGCAACCCAAGGCGGTAATCAGCGGCCTCGGCTTTGAAATGGCCGATCGCTATGGGCGCTACCTGCAGGCCGATTTCGACAAAGTAAGTATTGCCACTCTGCTCATGCCTTCGGGGCAACGGGGTGATGAGAGCTTGAATCAAAAATTCAAGTTTATGGACGACTTCACCCATTATTTAGACAAGCAGCGCCGCAAGCGCCGCGAGTACATCTATTGCGGCTCGCTCTATGTGGCGCACCAGAAGCTCGACGCGAAGAACTGGCGTGACTGCCAGCAATTGCCGGGCTTTCT
>CAMCJM010000275.1 GCA_945874835.1 Pseudomonas synxantha
CCTCGATTGACTTGGGGGTAGAGGCGATGTTGTGAGTCAGTTCCAGTGCTCGAGCGAGACGCATAAAAAATCCGATGCCAATACAGGCATCGGATTTTGATTTCTTGCGGCCAAAGGTCAAGCAGGGAGGCTTAACTGATCGGCATTACGGCAATCGCCGGGCGTCTTTAATTCAGAAATGATTACAACGACCGCGCAATGATCTCTTTCATGATTTCGTTGGTACCGGCGTAAATGCGCTGCACCCGCGCATCGGCCCAGGCGCGCGCCACCGGGTATTCCCACATGTAGCCATAGCCGCCGTGCAGTTGTACGCATTCATCGAGCACCTTGCACTGCAGGTCAGTGCCCCAGTACTTGATCATCGCCGCCGTCGGCACATCCAACTTGCCCTGCAGGTGCAGCTCAAGGCAACGATCAACAAAGACCCGGCCAATCTGAATCTCCGTGGCCATTTCTGCCAACTTGAAGCGCGTATTCTGGAAGTCTGCCACCGCCTTACCAAAAGCTTTGCGCTCACGGGTGTAATCGAGCGTCCACTTCAGCGCCGCCTCGGCCGACGACAACGCGCCGATGCCCACAGTCAGTCGCTCCTGCGGCAGCTCCTGCATCAGGTAGGCGAAACCCATACCTGCCTGCCCCAGCAAGTTCTCCTTGGGTACGCGCACGCCCTGGAAGAACAGCTCGGAGGTGTCCTGCGCCTTCATGCCGACTTTTTCCAGGCGCTTGCCTTTGGAGAAGCCCGGCGTGCCCGCCTCTACCAAAAACAGGCTGGTGCCCTTGGCCCCGGCCTTCGGATCGGTCTTGGCCACGACAATCACCAGATCGGCGAGAAAACCATTGGTGATAAAGGTCTTCGAGCCGTTGATCACATACTCGTCGCCGTCCAGCACCGCCGACGTTTTCACGCCCTGCAAGTCGGAGCCCGCACCGGGTTCGGTCATGGCGATGGCGGTGACCATTTCACCGGACACCAGTTTGGGCAGGTATTTCTGCTTCTGCGCCTCGGTGCCGTAATGCAGGATGTAGGGCGCGACGATGTCCGAGTGCAGAGAGAAACCAATGCCGGTCAAACCCAAACGGCCGACCTCCTCGATCACCACTGTGCTGTAGAGAAAATCAGCGGCCATGCCGCCGTACTCCTCAGGGATGTGCGAGCACAGCATGCCGGCCTCGCCCGCCTTGTTCCAAAGTGCGCGGTCGATATGGCCATCCTTTTCCCATTGCTGATGAAACGGCACAGCTTCCTGCTCAAGAAACTTGCGCACTGTGTCGCGAAACTGTTCGTGCTCGGAGCTGAAGATCGTTCTTGGGATCATGACTACACCTGTTTGTGGGCGTGATTAAACGTGGCTCGACTTTAGCCAAGCAAACGCTTGGTTACACTGGACACAAGCGCCAATAAATAAGACGATCCAGCCAGCTCATGACTACTTAGCCTTAATAAGAATACTAAATATGCCAAACACGTCATCCGCACCGCTGCGCCGCGTCAGCATCCTGGCCACCGAGGGTGTATTTGCCTCAACGCTGATGCAGGCCAAGGATTTCTTTCATATGGCCAGCCTGCGTTTCGGCAAACAGCAGGGGCTGGGCCTGACACCGACCTTTGAAATTCACCTGGTCAGCCCGGATGGTCAGCCGGTGCGCAGTTTCAGCGACGTGCTGATACCGGTCGATGGCGCGCTGGCAGATGCCGATGTGATCATCCTGCCGGCGTTCTGGGATGATTTTGATGCCTTATGCCAACGCCACCCGCAGGTGCTCAGCTGGCTGAAACAGCGCCACGCGGCAGGTACGGCCATCTGCGGAGAGGCCACCGGCGTGTTCTGGATGGCGCAGGCCGGTTTACTGGATGGCAAGGAAGCGACCACCTACTGGCGGTTCTTTAACGAGTTTGCCGAGCGCTTTCCCAAGGTGCTGCTCAACCAGGAAAAGCACCTGTCCGACGCCGACAACCTGTATTGCGCAGGCGGTGTGACCTCGGCCTGTGACTTGTACATTTACCTGATCGAACGCTACTGCGGTGCCAGCGTGGCGCAAGGTGTGGCGCGCGACATCCTGTATGAAGTGCAGCGCAACTATGCCCCCGGCCGCATCGGCTTTGGCGGGCAAAAACTGCACCACGACGTGACCATCCTGCAGATCCAGCAGTGGCTGGAAGACCACTTCGCCGACAAGTTCCGCTTCGAGGACGTCGCGCGCGAGCACGGCATGAGCATCCGCAACTTTATGCGCCGCTTCCAGACGGCCACCGGCGATAAACCGCTGCATTACCTGCAAAGGCTGCGCATCGAGACCGCCAAGGGCTTGCTCAGCGCCACCCGCAAAAGCATCAAAACCATCAGTTACGAAGTGGGGTACGACGACGCCAGCTTTTTTGCCCGACTGTTTCGTCAGCACACGGAATTGTCGCCCAACCAATACCGCCGTCAGTTCCAACACAAAGACAGCCATGCTTAAGATCGGCCGGTAACACATCTGACCTGACAATCACCCGCGCAACTCATCCTTGGATGGGTGGGTTACGCCGTGCGGCGTTCTATGATCGGCCTATCCATAACTACAACAATCAGGTCATTGCCATGCGCCGCACCCTTATCGCCCTGCTTGCTGCCTGCAGCTTCAACGCTGTAGCCGCCGATAACTGGACCCCCTTCCCTCACGACCAGAGTGCCTTTGATTACTCAGGCGATAAGTTGCGCCAAGCCTGGCCGCAACTGACGCGCGGTTTTGGCAACGACTACCCCTTCCCGGATGCCGACTGGGTCATCACCATGGCCACCAGCCACCCACAAGCACTGGAAAAAACCGTACAGGACAACATCGGCTTCAGCGGCAAACCCGAAGAAGCTGAGATCTACGCCGCCAAATTGGCAGGATGTCTGGCGTTTAATGTTCCGGGGTGATTTTGCCGAGGCCAAAGAACAAGGTCTGGCACTCGGTGTGGGCGGACAGATCCCGGCGATGTTTGCCCAAGTGGTCTATGCCTGCGGATTTCGGTGAACGTGACCGCTCATTTCGCTAACAACGTGACCGGTGCCTCCACCCGATTGCGCGGGGTTTAAATTCTAACCGCATCGGTCACGATGCGGCTTCTTCCTCTGTGTTTTTCCGCCGCAGCGACTCACCTTTCAT
>CAMCJM010000276.1 GCA_945874835.1 Pseudomonas synxantha
GACAACTGGGTGCGTTCAGTAGCCGTATCCCCTTTGTGGCACTCAGCAGGCTTTGTATATGAGCCCACTCGGTATCGCTTAACTGGCTTCTGTCGGTCATGGCAAAAGCCAGATTCTAGCCGGTGGCTTACGTCAACAGAACCTAGAGACCCATGGCCAATGAACGCCGACAAGAAAGTAAAAATCCTCGCCACCCTTGGCCCAGCGATCAAAACCATCGATGACATCCGCCAACTGGTCGAGAACGGAGTCAACCTGTTCCGCCTCAACTTCAGCCATGGCGAACACGCTGACCACGCCCAACGCTACGACTGGGTACGTGAAGTCGAAAAGCAGCTGAACACCCCGATCGGCATCCTGATGGACCTGCAAGGGCCGAAGCTGCGCGTCGGTCGTTTTGCCGAGGGCAAGGTCAACCTGCAACGCGGCCAGACCCTGCGCCTGGACCTCGACAACACCCCAGGCGACGTCAATCGGGTCAACCTGCCTCACCCGGAAATCATCGAAGCACTGCAACCGGGCATGAGCCTGCTGCTCGACGATGGCCGCCTGCGCCTGCAGGTCACCGCCAAGCACAGCGATGCGGTAATCACCGAAGTGATCGCCGGTGGCGAGCTGTCCGACCGCAAGGGCGTCAACGTGCCAGAAGCGGTGCTGCAACTGAGCCCGCTGACCGAGAAGGACCGCCGCGACCTGAGCTTCGGCCTGGAACTGGGTGTGGACTGGGTCGCGCTATCGTTTGTGCAGCGCCCGGAAGACATTATCGAAGCCCGTCAGCTGATCGGTGATCGCGCCTTCCTGATGGCCAAGATCGAGAAGCCGTCTGCGGTGATTCACCTGGAAGAAATCGCCACGCTGTGCGACGCGATCATGGTTGCCCGTGGTGACCTGGGTGTGGAAGTACCGGCCGAGAACGTGCCGCGCATCCAGCGAGACATCATCCGCACCTGCCGCCAGCTCGGTAAGCCGGTGGTGGTGGCCACGCAGATGCTCGAATCCATGCGTTTCTCCCCTGCGCCGACCCGTGCCGAGGTCACCGACGTGGCCAACGCCGTGGCCGAAGGTGCCGATGCGGTGATGCTCTCGGCGGAAACCGCCTCCGGCGACTACCCGCTGGAAGCCGTGCAGATGATGAGCAAGATCATTCGCCAGCTGGAAAACGGCCCGGACTTCCAGGCTCAGCTCGACGTAAGCCGCCCGCAAGCCGAAGCCACTGCCTCGGATGCGATCAGTTGTGCGATCCGTCGCATCAGCACCATCCTGCCGGTGGCCGTGCTGGTCAACTATACCGAGTCGGGCAACTCCAGCCTGCGCGCCTCACGCGAGCGGCCGAAAGCACCGATCTTGAGTTTGACCCCGAGCCTGAATACCGCGCGGCGCCTCAGCGTAGCCTGGGGCGTGTATTCGGTGGTCAACGAACGCCTGCACAAGGCTGAGGAAGTCACCCGCACCGCCCTAGAAATTGCCTGTTCAGCCGGGCTGGCGAAAACCGGCTACACCGTGGTGATCACCGCCGGCGAGCCGTTCGGTCAACCCGGCAGCACCAACAGCCTGCGCATCGAAATCCTGCATTGAACAGCTACAGACTCGTAGGGGGATAACGCTTCACCCATCCACCAACCGCGCGGATGGATAAGCATGCGTCATCCCCCTACAGCACTGCGGCGGGTCGCCAGCATCAGTCGCAGAACACCTCCCCCCATGCTGGCCTTGCCAGTTTTAGGCACTGACTGCCCCTGTGGGTGCCTCTATTTATTCCAAAGCAGATGATTAATATTCAGGTTCGTTGGTATGCCGCCATCCGCTCTTCCCAACCATGGTTTGCAAGACTACCGCGCGCTACTGAACGGCTTTAGCCAGATCTTTCTGCTAGCCCATCCCGGCTGCGGCCTGTTGGTGCTCTTGGCTATTGCCATCGGTGCGCCGCAGTTGCTCAGCGGCGCCCTGCTCGGTTGTCTTAGTAGCACGCTGACGGCGCATCGTCGTGGTTATGCCCAAGCCGATATCGACCTCGGTTTGTATGGATACAACGGCGTTCTGTTAGGCATGCTGATCAGCCTGCAATTCGCCTGGTCAGCGCTGCTGCCGCTGTTGATTTTCGTCAGTGCCGGTCTCTCAAGCCTGCTGCTGGCCGCCTGGATGCAACGTGTGCGCAAACGTCAATGGCTGCCCGCGTTCACCTTTACCTTTGTCGGTTTAAGCTGGCTGCTGCTGTGGCTCGCGCCCGCTCTGCAGCTTGAGTTGGCGGCGGTTATCCCGAGTCAGGCGCAACCACTCGACTGTTGGGCCAGCCTGATGGCCATGGTGCGCGGCTTGGGCCAGGTGATCTTTCTCGATCAGCCGCTAGCCGGTGTTTGCCTGCTATTGGGCCTGCTGCTGGCCGATCGCCGCGTCGCTTGCTGGGCGTTACTCGGTTCCACTGGCGGTTTGGCGCTGGCGCTGTATCAAGGTTTGCCGCAGCACCATGCGCTGACTGGTTTATATGGCTATAACGCCGCTTTGGCGGCCATCGCGCTCAGTCAGGTGCATTGCCGCCCTTGGCTGCCAGCTCTGGGGATCGCCCTTGCACTGTTGCTGCAACCAGGCTTCAGCGCCCTGGGTGTTCCGGCCCTGACCATGCCATTTATCCTCACCTGCTGGCTGGTCATTGCCACACAGCGGCTGCTGCATAAAGCCGCAGCAGGCTTGATGTAACGTCCTCGCAGCCGCAACTAACACTGCCTACGCCACAGACAGGGCTGAGACACCCTGTTCATGAGGGTGATGAATGCGCCACCCGAGACGCCTGCGCCGCCGGCCAGTCGCAACGTCATCGCAATTAGCGTGTTATATCGGGTGTTTGTCGCCGTTATAGCCGGTAGTCACCCACAAAAAAGGCCGGTCATATGACCAATGCTGTTCACTTAAGGATTGTTGACTAATCCTTGTTCAGCAGGAGAATCCGGAACCCTTACTAGGTTCTGTTGACGTAAGCCACCGGCTAGAATCTGGCTTTTGCCATGACCGACAGAAGCCAGTTAAGCGATACCGAGTGGGCTCATATACAAAGCCTGCTGAGTGCCACAAAGGGGATACGGCTACTGAACGCACCCAGTTGT
>CAMCJM010000277.1 GCA_945874835.1 Pseudomonas synxantha
TGGACCCATGTAGAAGCCGCGAATCACCGGCCAGACGATGTCGTAGCCCTGTTCCTTGGCGGTTGGAATGTCAGCCAGTTTGCCCGGCAGACGCTCATCGGAGAGTACGGCGAGAATGCGTACTTTCTTGGCTGCCAACTGCGGGGTCACTTCGCCCAGGCCGCTGGAGGTGACTTGCACATGGCCGCCGAGCATGGCGGTGAGGGTTTCGCCGCCGCCTTCAAAGGCGACGTAACGCAGGTTTTTCGGGTCGATACCGGCCAGGCGAGCGATCAGGGCGGTTTGCATCCAGTCCTGCCCGCCGATGGTCGCGCCGGCACCGAAAACGATGCTGCCCGGGTCTTTTTTCAGCGCTTGCACCAGTTCGTCGAGGCTCTGGTAAGGCGAGTCTTCACGCACGGTGATGGCACCGTAGTCAGTGCCCACAGCGGCCAGCCAACGCACATCGTTTTCGTTGTAACGGCCGAACTTGCCTTGCGCGATGTTGAGCAACGAGCCGCTGGAGAACGCGGTGATGGTGCCCGGCGCATCGGAGCGTTGAGCAATCACGGCGTTGTAGGCGACTGCGCCGACACCGCCGGGCATGTAGGTGACGCGCATCGGTGCTTTCAGCAGGCCGCTGTCTTTCAGGCCGCTTTGCGCCAGCTTGCAGGTCAGGTCGAAACCGCCGCCGGGCTTGGCCGGGGCAATGCACTCGGGCCGCTTCGGTTCGGCAGCCAGCAGTTGGCCAGCAAAGGCGATGCAGGCGGTCGCTAGGGCGATACGGGTAAAGGCAGTTTTCATCGATGTGTTCCTCTCGGTTTTTATTGTGGATTACCAGATCGGTCGTGAGTAGCCGATGACGACACGGTATTCGTCAGAGTCGCGGGCGAAATCGGAGCGCAGATTGGCGTTGCGCAAACGTACAAAGAGGTTTTTAGCCGGGCCACTTTGCACCACGTACTTGGCTTCGAAGTTGTGTTCCCACTCGCTGCCGCGCTCGCTGCTACCGATGATTTCTGCGTCACTGCCTTTGATATAGCGGGCCAATACGCTGAGGCCTGGAAGACCGAAGCTGGCGAAGTTGTAGTCGTAGCGCGCTGACCAGGACTTCTCATCAGGGTTGGCGTAATCGTTGGCCGAGTCGTTCACCAAGTAAGGATCACTGCCGTCTATATAGGCATAGCCGGTGTCACCACTCATTTTCTGGTAAGCCAGGCTGAGCTTGTGACCGCTATGGGCGAAGCTGACCACACCGTTGAGTGCGCGGTTATCGATTTTGCCGGCGTTGGCTTGGCCTGTGTCATCGCTGAGCATCAGGCGCATGTCCGCGGCCAGTGTGCCGCCGCCCATTGGGTAATTGGCCAGCAGGTTGAAGAAGTTCTGCCGATAGATGTCGTCTAATTCGGCATGGAAGTAGCGACCTTTGATGTTTGGATTGAACTGATAGTCAACGCCCAGCAGGTCGAGGTAATCAGCGGTGATGCCAGCGGCGAAGCGCCTATTGCGATTGTTAAGCACCAGCTCTTCGGAGTTGCTTGAGGCACGGTCGGTGACTTTATCCAGGCGGCCGCCGGTAAAGGTAAGCCCCTCGATTTCTGTGGATGTCAGCAAGCCACCTTCGAATACTTGCGGCAGCAGGCGGCTGTCACTGGCTTTGACCACTGGCAGGTCGGGTACGTGTGTGCCATAGCGCAATTCGGTGTTGGAGATTTTAACCTTGGCAGTCATGCCCAAACGGCTGAAGTCATCCGGTGCGCCGCCACTTTCACGGGTGGGTAACAGGCCGGTTCCGGTACGGCCGCCACCGGAGTCGAGTTTGAGACCCAGCATGCCCAGCGCGTCGAGGCCGAAGCCGACGTTGCCATCGGTATAACCCGATTGAACATTCAGGATAAAACCCTGGCCCCATTCTTCGCGCTTGTTCTGGCCGTCGCCTTCACGAAAATCGCGGTTGAGGTAAATGTTGGTGGTGGTCAGGCTGGCTTTGCTGTCGGCGACAAAATCAGCGTGGGCCGCAGGGGCAAGCAGGGCTGTGCTGATGGCGAGGCTGAGCAGATGTACAGGCGAAATTGCCCGGTAAGATGCTATTGGCATCTGTGGTCTCCATTGTTGTTTTTGTCACGCCTGCGCACCACTGCATCAGGCGTTCTGGTCGGTGGATCGAGCCACCTGATAGCGATCGTAAAGAGGCAAGCTTTCACCAGGCTTTCAGGGTGAAAAAAACGCCTGGAGCGTTTTTTGACGTCGCTTGCGACGGCCCGTAGGGTGGCCGCCAGGGATGGCAGGCCACAAAGAAACACCTGAAGAGTTTTTTCATGTCACTTGCGACGGCCCCCGGGGTGCCCCGTTACACTGCGCCGATAACAATAATTTTCTGGAGTGCCATTACCGTGCGAATCCTGCTGGTTGAGGACCATCTACCCCTGGCTGAAAGCGTGGCCCAGGCCCTGCGTGGCAATGGGCTGACGGTGGACATGCTGCATGATGGCGTGGCCGCCGATCTGGCGTTGAGTAGCGAGGAATACGTCCTGGCCATTCTTGATATCGGCTTGCCGCGTCTGGATGGTTTTGCGGTGCTTGCACGCTTGCGTGAGCGTGGCAAAACCCTGCCGGTGTTGATGTTGACCGCCCGTGGCGAGGTCAAGGACCGCGTGCATGGCCTGAATCTGGGGGCCGACGATTACCTGGCCAAACCCTTCGAATTGAGTGAGCTGGAAGCGCGGGTCAAAGCCCTGCTGCGCCGCACGGTGCTCGGTGGTGAGCGGCAACAGCGTTGCGGCAACCTGCACTACGACCTGGATACCCGGCGCTTCACCCTGGCCCAGAGCCTGCTGACATTGACCTCCCGCGAGCAAGCGGTGTTGGAGGCCATGATTGCCAGGCCGGGGCGGGTGATGAGCAAGGAGCAACTGGCGGCTCAGGTGTTTGGCTTGGATGAAGACGCGAGCAACGACGCCATCGAAATTTACGTGCATCGCCTGCGTAAAAAACTAGAAGGCGGTGGCGTGCGCATTGTCACCTTCCGTGGCTTGGGCTATTTGCTGGAGGCTGTCGGTGACTGAGACTGAACCGGCAGAAGCGCTGCAAACGAGCAGCCTGCGCGGCCGACTC